>NZ_VCKZ01000240.1 GCF_005889745.1 Actinomadura geliboluensis | reverse complement strand
CACGATGACCGAGACCCTCGCGTTCGGCACGGTCGAGACCGTGCTCGGGCACCTGCTCGTCGCCGAGACCGGGACGGGGGTCGCCGCGCTGCACTTCCGCGACACCCCCGCGGCCCGTGCGCGGACCGCCAAGGCCGCCGGGCTGCCGGTCGTGGACGCCCCCGGCCGGGTCGCCCCGGTCCTCGCGGCGCTGCGCGACTACTTCGCCGGCGACCTGAAGGAGTTCGAGGTGCCGATCGACTGGCGCCTCACCACCGACGCCCAGCGGCAGGTGCTCACGACCCTGTACGAGTCCGTCCCCTACGGGCGGACCGTCACCTACGGCGAGCTGGGCGACCGCAGCGGCACCGGCGTACACGCCCAGGTCATCGGGCAGATCATGGGGAGCAACCCGATCCCGCTGATCGTGCCGTGCCACCGGGTCGTCGCCTCGACCGGGCTGGGCGGCTACAGCGGCGGGTCCGGCGTCGAGGTCAAGCGCTGGCTGCTCACGCTGGAGGGCGCCCTCCCCGCGACCCTCGACTGGGACATCGGCCGGGCTCCGTGAACATACCGACGAGGAGTCGGGAAGCCTAGAATGGGCGGGTGCCGAAGATCAGTGAGGCGACCGTCGCGGAGCACCGGGCCCGGCAGCTGCGGAACCTGCTGGACGGGGCGCGGGCGCTGGTGGCCGAGGAGGGCATCGAGGCGCTGACGCTGGCGGCGCTGGCGCGGCGGGTCGGGCTGTCCCGGCCGGGCCTGTACGAGTACTTCCGCTCGAAGGACGACCTCGTCGCCGCGATCCTGGACGAGGAGCTGCCGCGCTGGGCGGCGCTCGTGGAGCGCGCCCTCGGCGGTGCGGACGGCCTGGACGGCAAGGTCGCCGCCTACGTCCGCTGCCAGCTGGAGGTCATGACGGACGGCCGGCACGCCGCCGCCGTCGCGCTGGCCGAGCACGCCCTCGCCCAGCCGGCCCTCGACCGCATCCGGGCCGGGCACGCGCAGCTGCTGCGGCCGCTCGCCGCCGCGCTGGAGGCGGGCGGCGTCCCGGATCCGGAGCTGCGGGCCGAACTGATCCAGGGGCTGGTCGACGCGGCCGCGCGGCTCGCGCAGCGGCGGCCGTCCGGCGCCGGGGCCGTCGTCGACGCGACGGTGGCGCAGGCGGTGCGGGGGCTGTCCTAGCGGTCAGGTCCGCGCGTGCTCGTAGGTGACGCCCGTGAGGGACTCGGAGACCTCCCAGAGGCGCTCCCCGAGGCCGGGGCGGTTCGCCTGCGGGGGCGTGACCACCTTGGCGGGGGCGCCGCGGTACTGGAGCAGCCGGGGGCCGTAGCAGGCGCCGCCCTCGACGTCCGCCGTCGCGGCGTACAGGGACGGCAGCGCGCCCGCCGCGGCGGACTGGGCGATCAGCGCGTTCCCGATGCCGGTGGCCTTCTCCATGAGCGTGTTGCCCTGCATCCTCGGCCCGGTCTGCTGGAGGTTCGTCGCGGCGTAGCCGGGGTGGGCGGCGACGCTCGTCAGCTCCGGGAAGCGCCGGTCCAGCTCCTTGGCGAAGAGGAGGTTGGCGAGCTTGGCCTGGCTGTAGGCCGCCCACTTGCGGTACCGGCGCTCGCCCTGCAGGTCGTCGAAGTCCAGCCGGCCCGTCCAGGCGAAGCCGGAGGTGACGGTGACGACGCGGGCGGACGGGGCGGAGCGCAGCGCGGGCAGCAGCAGGCCGGTGAGCGCGAAATGGCCGAGGTGGTTGGTGCCGAACTGCATCTCGAAGCCGTCGGCGGTGGCGCGGCGCGGGATCGCCATGACGCCCGCGTTGTTGACGAGGACGTCGAGGGGCTCGGCGCCGTGCCGGTCCGCGAACGCCCGGACGGACGCCAGGTCGGCGAGGTCGAGCGAGCCGAGCGCGAGGTCGGCGCCGGGCGCGGCGGCCCGGATCCGGTCGACGGCGGCCTGGCCGCGTTCGGCGCTGCGGCAGGCCAGCACGACGGACGCGCCGTGCCGGGCGAGCTGGAGCGCGGTGTGGTAGCCGATGCCGCTGTTGGCGCCGGTGACGACCGCCCGCCGCCCGGACAGGCCGGGGATGTCGTTCGCCGTCCATCCGCGCATGGGCACCTCCACGTCGTCGCGCGGGACTCGCGTCGCCGCGCGGGACTGCCAAGTTAGACGGGTCATCGAATAGAGGGCAACCGGGCCGCGGTGTGGCGCGATTCACACCGCCCGCGCCGCGCCCGCCCCGCGCCGGCGCGCCCCCCGGAGCGCGGAGGGCGCGTCCGGGATCAGGCGGGCAGGTTCTTCTCGATGGCGCCGGTGACCTCGTCGGTCTCCGGCTCGGTCTGCGGCGCGAACCGCGCGGCGACCGCGCCGTCCGGGGCGATGAGGAACTTCTCGAAGTTCCACCGGATGTCGCCGGCGTACCCCTCGGCGTCGGGGACGTCGACGAGGCCCTGGTACAGCGGGTGCCGGCCGTCCCCGTTGACCTCGACCTTCTCGGTCATCGGGAAGGTGACGCCGTACGTCGCCGAGCAGAACTCGGCGATCTCGTCGGCGGTGCCGGGCTCCTGGCCCATGAACTGGTTGCAGGGCACGCCGAGGACGGTGAAGCCGCGTTCCGCGTAGCGCTCCTGCAGCCGCTCCAGGCCGGAGTACTGCGGGGTGAGGCCGCACTTGGACGCGACGTTGACGACGAGCACGGCCTTGCCCCGGTACTGCGCGAGGTCCGCGGAGCCGCCCCGCAGACCGTCGATCTCTACGTCGAAGACAGACATGAGGCCGATCTTAGGAGATGCCTCCCCCGACCGGCCCCGGCCGCCGTCGTCCTAGCCCAAGGCGTTCACGAAGGCGGCGAGCTGGTTGCCCGCGTTGCCCAGCTCGTCGAGGGCGTTGTTGACCACGCCCGCGGCGTCGGTCGGGGAGCTCAGCAAGTAGAAGATGACGAAGGCGATCGCCACATAGCGCAAGTTCTTCTTGTTCATTACGCCCGTCCCTGGTTGTAGCGCGCGACACAACTGACCCGATCCAATTGTGCCCAGCGGCGTCTGCCCGCAAAGCGGGATTTTACTGTGACGCGCGCGCCACCGCTTGGTCGCCCGGACGCGAAGAAGCCCCGCACCGCCGGGGGTACGGGGCCCGGGAGCCGTCGGTCAGCTCGGGATGGCGCTCATGAACTGCGACAACGACTCCGCCGCGCTCCCGAGGCCGCTCAGGGCGTTGTTCACCAGAGTCGCCGCCCCCTGGGGCCTGCTGATGACGTACCACGCCACGAAGGCGATGGCGGCGATCTTCATATGCTTCTTGTTCACTTCAACCACCCTCTGCGGTCGCTTGCCTACGCAGAGTGATTCCCAGGGGCGGCGGAACAGAGATCAAGAGAGGGCAAAGAGACGGTCAGGTCCGGTTGGCGTGCTCGGCGAGGTAGCCGATGTAGAGCGGCCGGAGCGCCTCGCCGACCTCGCCCTCCCCCGCGTGCGTGAACTCCTCCAGCAGCGACAGGCCGTGGAACAGGTCGAACTCGGCGCGGTCGACCTCGCCCGTCGCCGCCGCGGCGGCCGGGATCGCGCGCAGCAGCTCCCACAGGAAGCCGACGTCCCGCCGCCGCCTGGCCAGGTCCATCGCCCGCTCGTACAGCTCCTTGGAGGACAGCTCGTCCAGGTCCGCGCCGTCCGGCGTCACATCGGCCATATTCCGACTGTAGCCAAGGAGCGCCGGCGGGCGGCTCCCCGTCACTTGGTGATGACGTCCTGCGGGATGGGCTGGTCCTGCTTGAGGGCGTCGAACAGCTTGGACGCCTTGGCCCTGTCCCAGGTGATGTACGAGCCGGCCGCCGCCGAGCTGCCGCTGCCGCCGATCGGGACCGTCGTGGTCACGCCGCTGCCGCCGCTCACGCCCTTCATCGCCCACATCATGCGGACCAGGTCGTACAGGTGGTCGTTCTCGTCCACCAGGAAGTTGCTGGTGGCGTTCATCGCCAGCGGGACGCCGCGGAACGGGTTGAGCATCGTCCCGGGGCTCGTGGCCTTCTTCATCAGCGCGGCGAAGAACTGGCGCTGGTGCTCCACGCGCTCCAGGTCGGCGCGGGCGAACTTGCGGGTCCGCACGTAGCCGAGCGCCTGCCCGCCGTTGAGCGTCTGGCAGCCGGCCTTGAGGTCGAGCCCCGCCTTGGGGTCCTTGATGTCGTCCTTGACGCAGATGTCCACGCCGCCGACGGCGTCGACCACGCCCACGAAGCCGCCGAAGCCGATCTCCGCGTAGTGGTCGATGCGGAGGCCGGTGGCCTTCTCGACGGTCTGCACGAGCAGCTTGGGGCCGCCGAACGCGAAGGCCGCGTTCAGCTTGTTCGACCCGTGCCCCGGGATCGGGACGTAGGAGTCGCGCGGCAGGCTGATCAGCGACGTCCCGCCGGAGCCGTAGTGCAGCAGCATCATCGAGTCGGTGCGGCGGCCGCCGGCGAACCCGGTCGCGAGCCGCTTCTGGTCGTCCTTCGACAGGCCTTCGCGGCTGTCGGAGCCGACGACCAGCCAGGTCGTGCCCGCGGTGTCGGCGACGCGGCCGGGGTAGTCGACCAGCACCGACTCGCGCTTGAGCCGCGAGTCCATGTAGAAGTACCCGCCCACGACGACCAGCAGCAGCACGACCGCGACGGCGCCGAGCACCCGCGGCCAGCGCCGCCGCCGGCGGCGCCGGACCGGCGCGCCGTCGTACGGGCCGCCCCGATCGTGCCGCCCGCCGGCGAGCTGGTCACCCGCGTACGGGTCGTCGTACGGGTCGTAGCGGTCTCCGTACGGATCCCGTCCGTAGGCGGCTTGCTGGTGCGACCGGCCGTCGTTCATGCGTAGACCTTAGACAACACTGAGGGTGCGGCGCGTCCCTCCGCCGCATGATTGTCCACTTGAACAAATCACCGCGCTCTGTGACGAATGAAGCGGACACCATCCCCCTTAAGGCGCACACTGCCCCCGGCGGGGAGTAAACCGGCGGGACGCGCGGAGGGCGGCGCATGGGTGCGGGACGGCGTTTATCCAGGCGGTTCACGCTGCGCGGGAGGAACCGGCGCCGCCGGGCGGCCCCCGCCGACCCGGGGCTTCCGGAGGTGATCCTCACCTGGCACGCGCGTGACAAGGAACTCACCGAGACGGGGCTGGGCACGATCGCGCGGCGGTTCCCGGCGACGCTCGCGCAGGCGGCGCGGCTCGCCTGGCGGGCGAGCCGCGCCGACACGATCACCACGGTCTCGCTCAACGTCGCCGCCGGGTTCTTCACCGCGTTCTGGCTGCTGGCCACGACCGGGGTGCTCACCGCCCTGTTCAGCGCGGCGCCGACGCCGTCCCGGGTCCGCGACGCGCTGCCGTCGCTGGCGCTCGTCGCGGGCGCGGTGGCGCTGCGGGCCGCGCTCCAGGCCGGCGCCGGATGGGCGCAGGCGCGGCTGGAGCCGCAGGTCGAGCGGCTGGTCGAGCTGCGCCTCTACGAGGCGACGACCGCGGTGGACATGACCGCGCTGGACGACTCCGACTTCCTTGACGACCTGAAGCGCGCCCAGGGGCGCGGCATGGTGTCGGCGCCCATGGTCGTCCAGCACGCCGTGGACGTGCTCACCGGCGCCATCGGCATGGTCGCCGCCGCCGGGACGCTCGGCGTGCTGCACCCGCTGCTGCTGCCGCTGCTCCTGCTGACCGCCGTCCCGGAGGGGTGGGCGTCCCTGCGCAGCGCGCGGATGCGGTACGTGATGATGCTGTCCCTCATCGGGGTGACGCGGCGCAAGTGGATCCTGTCGGAGCTGATGGTCGACCGGCAGCACGCCGCCGAGGTGCGGTCGTTCACGATGCGCGGCTTCCTGCTGGACCAGTACGACAGGTCGGCGTCCTACCAGCGGAGCGTGGAGCTGGACGTGGCGCGCCGCCAGCTGGTCGTGAAGGTCACCGGCGACATGCTGAAGG
Organism: Actinomadura geliboluensis; assembly: GCF_005889745.1. Classification (GTDB taxonomy): domain Bacteria; phylum Actinomycetota; class Actinomycetes; order Streptosporangiales; family Streptosporangiaceae; genus Spirillospora; species Spirillospora geliboluensis. Next base: position 8,460 of record NZ_VCKZ01000240.1, on the reverse strand, counting down.
GCGCCGCGACGGCGCTCGTCTACGTCGCGCTGGGATTCATGCTGTGGAAGGGCGCGGTGCCGCTGGCGGTCGCGGGCACGGCGGTGCTCGCGATCCGGACGGGCCAGTCGTCCCTGGCCAACCTGGTGTTCGCCGTCAACCGGTGCTACGAGGAGGGCCTGTACTTCGGCGACTACGTCGCGTTCTGCGCCGCCGCCGAGCAGCGGATCCCGCGCCGCGCCCTCGCGCCCGCCCCGGCGGAGGAGCGGCGGCGGCTGCCGGACGGCTTCGCGCACATCCGCGTCCGCGACGTCGTGTTCACCTACCCGGGCGCGGACGCGCCGTCCCTCAACGGCGTCTCGCTGGACCTGCGCAGGGGCGAGGTGGTCGCGCTCGTCGGCGAGAACGGCTCCGGCAAGACGACCCTCGCCAAGATCATGGCGGGCCTGTACGACCCGGACTCCGGCGAGGTGCGGTGGGACGACGTGCCGCTGACGGACGTCCCCCCGCAGGACGTCTGGGAGCGCATCGCCGTCATCGCGCAGGAGTACACGCACTGGCCGATGACCGCCCGCCAGAACATCACCATGGGCCGGGGCCGCGACCATGCCGCGAACGGGGCCGGCGAGGACGGCGGCGAGGACCCCGCGATGCTCGCCGCCGCCCGCGCGTCCGGCGCCGACGAGGTCGTCGCGGAGCTCGCCCGCGGCTACGGGACGCTGCTGGACCGCCGGTTCAAGGGCGGCGCCGACCTGTCCGGCGGGCAGTGGCAGCGGCTCGCGGTCGCCCGCGGCTTCTTCCGGGACGCGCCGCTGCTGATCTGCGACGAGCCGACCGCGGCGCTGGACGCGCGGGCCGAGCACCAGCTGTTCGAGCGGATCCGCACGCACGCCGACGGCCGGACCGTGCTGCTGATCACGCACCGGCTCGCCAGCGTCCGCTACGCCGACCGGATCTACGTCCTGGAGCGCGGCGAGGTGAGCGAGGAGGGCGACCACGCCGCGCTGATGGCCCGCGGCGGCCTCTACGCCGACCTGTACTCGCTGCAGGCCGCCGCCTACGGCGCCGGCGGCCCGCAGGAGACCGCGCAGGCGGGCTAGATGTAGAGGCCGTAGCCGCCCTCGTCCGCGCGGGGCGGCGCGTCGGGCAGGTCCTCGGACCGCAGCAGCACCACCTCCGCCGGGTCGACCTCGTGGCCCGCGTCGTCGCCCGCGGTGATGCGCTGGGCCTGCCGGGAGATCGCCGCCTCCAGCAGGTTGCGGACGAGCCGGGCGTTGCCGAAGGAGGAGCCGCGCGGCTGCGCGGCGACGCGCTCGCGCAGCGCGTCCAGCACCCCGGGCGCGAGCGCGAACCCGGCCTCGGCCGCCATGAACTCGAAGATCGTGACGAGTTCGTCGTCGGTGTAGTCCGGGAAGCGGAGCTTCTTCGGGAACCGGGACGCCAGGCCCGGGTTGGCCTCCAGGAACCGCTCCATCTCGGCGTCATAGCCGGCGACGATGACGACCAGGTCGCCGCGGTGCTCCTCCATCAGCCGCAGCAGCTCGGCGATCGCCTCGTGGCCGAAGTCGCGCCGGTCGCCGCCCGCCGACGACAGCGCGTACGCCTCGTCGACGAACAGGACGCCGCCGAGGGCGCGCTCGACCGCGCCCCGCACCCGCGGCGCGGTCTGCCCGACGAACTCGGCGACGAGGTCGGCGCGGGTGACCTCCACCAGGTGCCCGGACGACAGCAGGCCGAGCCGGGCGAAGACGGCGGCGATCAGCCGCGCGATCGTCGTCTTGGCCGTGCCGGGGTTGCCGCTGAACACCATGTGCCGGGCCGGGGGCGCGGGCGACACCTTGGCGTCGCGGCGCAGCTGCTCGGCGCGGACCTCCGCGACGAGCGCGGCCACCTCACGCTTGATGTCGGCGAGCCCGATCAGCCGCTCGACCTCGGCGAGCGGGTCGCCGGGCACGTCGTCGCGGCCGCGGGTCAGCGTGTCGGGGACGTCCTCCAGCAGGATCACGTCGAGGGACTCGGTCTCGTCCACGATGCCGTCGGCGAGGACGCGGCGGCCCTGCATCGCGACGGCCCGGTCCAGCAGGTTGGTCATGATGCGGACGTTGCCGAGGCTCCGCTCGTGCGGCGCCGCCTCGACCAGCGCGCGGACCTTGTCCAGCACGCCGGGGGCCAGCTCGAACCCCGACGCGGCGGCCTTGGCCGCGAACACCTGCACCAGCTCGTCGTCGGTGAGGTCGGCGAACCGGATCGTGCGGGGGAAGTGGGCGGCCAGCTCGGGATGCGCCTTGAGCAGCCCGTTCATCTCCGCGTGCGGGCCGGTCAGCACGACGACGAGGTCCTCGGTATGGGCCTGGACGCTGGTCAGCAGGACGTCCAGCACCTCCCGGCCGCGCGCCGCGTCCGCCGACACCGACACCAGCGCGTGCGCGTCGCGGACCAGCAGGACGCCGCCGTGCGCCTGCTCCACCGCGCGCCGCACCCGCAGCACGCTCTCGCTGGCGTACTCGCCGAGCAGGTCGGCGCGCTCCACCTCGACGAGGTGGCCGGACGACAGCACGCCGAGGTCGGCGTAGATCCGGCCGAGGATCCGGGCGACCTTGCCCTTGCCGGTGCCGGTGCTGCCGGTGAAGACCAGGTGCCGGGGGCGGGCCCGCGCCGTCATGCCCGCCTCGCGGCGCAGCCGCGCCGCCTCGGCCTCGGCGATCAGGGCGTCGACCTCCCGCTTGACGGGGTCGATGCCGACGCAGGCGGCCAGTTCGGCGAGCGGGTCGGTCTCGGCGGGGCGGCCCGCGACGAGGCGCTGCGGCAGGTCGGCGGCGGTGACCTCGACCCCGTCGGCGCCGGCGTCCGCCGCCCGCGCGCGGGCCGCGGCGACGGCCTGGCCCGCCATGTGGTCGGCGAGCCGGGCGCCGCGCAGGTTCCGCAGCGGCGGCGTCCGGCGCAGCAGCGCGCCCGCGGCCGCCGCGGCCTCCGGCGCGGTGCGGCCGCCGCGCCGCGCGACCGCGAGCGTGAACAGCTCGGCGAAGTCGTCCTCGCCGAAGTCGCGGGTGCGGGCGACGTCGAACGCGCGCACCAGCGCCGGGTTGGCGTCGAACAGCCGGCGGTCGCCGCCGGGCCGGCACAGCGCGACGACGTCGAGGGACGGCGCGCGGGCCATGAGCCGCCGCAGCTCCTCCACGGCGGCGGCGCCGCAGCGCTCGCTCGCGGCGAGCTTCTCCAGGTCGTCCACGACGAGGAGCATGCGCCCCTCCAGGCAGTCGCGGACGCGGGCCTGAAGCCACAGCACGGCGTCGCTCACGCCGAGCGACGCGAACACCTGGTCGGAGATCCACAGCGCCTCGCGGACGGCGCCGCGCGCGGCCAGCAGCTCTTCGACGGCCTCGGCGGCGGTGCCCTTGCCGGTGCCCTCGGGGCCGGTGACGAGCAGCCGGACGGCCCGCTCGCCCGCCAGCCGGGCCGTCACCGCGTCCCGCAGCACCCGGGTCAGCTCCGGCTGCCCGACGAGCCCCGGCTCCGGCGGCGCGGCGCGTCCGGGGCGCTCCGCCGCGGTGGCCGCGTCCTTGTCGCCGGTCCCGAACGACGGCACGTGGAGGATGCGGCGGGCGGTGAACAGCCGGCGCAGGTCGGCCTGGAAGGGGCGCACCGGGACGCGGCACTTCGGCGTGACCGGCGCGTCGGGCAGCCCCTGCACCGCGCCGGTGAGGCGCACGGCCATGTCCAGCCAGGCGCGGGCGGCGTCGGCCTCCCCCGCGACGAGGCCGCGCGCCAGCCAGGCGCGCACGTCGCCCTGCCACGCCTCCGCCGAGAACCCCTCGCGCGCGGCGCGGAACCGCTCCTCCACGTTCTCGTAGCGGGCGGTGCCCAGCACGACCGCCAGCTCCGCCGGGACGACCTGCGCCTCGGCCGCCAGCAGCAGCCGGGCCAGCGCGGCGTCGGCCTCGTCCCCGTCGGCGACGGATCCGGCGAGCCGCTCGTGCGCGGCGTCCAGGCCCTGGCACGCCCACCCCAGGTACCCGACCGGGCCCGCCAGCTCCGGCAGGACGGCCAGCTCCGCGTCGGTCAGCCCGGCGGTCCAGGCGTCCTCCAGCCGCCGGTTGGGGACGGCCATGTCCGCCTCGCGCAGCTCCGGGTCGGCGGCGCGCCGGTCGAACAGCTCGGCCAGCGCCGCGCGGCGCCGCTCCACCGGCTCCAGCCCCGCGAAGACGTCCAGCCCGGCCCGCGCCAGCTCGAACATCACCGTTCGGCGCTCGGGGTCGTCCCCGGCCGGCTCGGGCAGCCACAGGCCGGGCGGCCGCCACCGCCCGCCCTGGGTGAACCAGGCCAGCGGGTCGCGCACCGCCGGCTCCGGCGTCGCCAGGAAGTCCGACAGCAGCTCGTAGTCGACGTCGCCGCGCGACCCGCCGCGCACCGCCGACGCCCCCAGCAGGAACGTCAGCAGCGACCACTGCTCGGCCCCCGCCGCGCTGGTGCCGTCCCCGTAGAAGTCGCTGAGCCGCCGGGTCAGCACGACCGCGCGCTTGTCGGTGTTGTAGGCGACCGCCCGTTCGCGGATCTCCTCGTACAGGCCGTCCGGTACGCGCCAGGGCCCGTACGCGTACACGTCCAGTACGGGTTCCTCGGTGAGCAGCACTTCGAGATGGTCCGGCAGCCGGGGGGCACTCAAGTCGCGTCTCCTGTACAGCGGCGGGGGCGATCACGTCCGACAGCACCCTATGACCCGGCACACACGGACACACCCCCGTCGCGGCGGGTTGGCAGGCGCGCGGACGTCGGTGATAGTTGTCAGATGGAAAGCATCCGCCGGACGGCCCTCCGCCGGACGCTGGGCTCACAGGAGGGGAACCCCCCGTGCCACCTTGGGAAGTGACCACGCGCGCCGACGGCGGGCGAGCCGTCGTCCGGCTGCGCGGGGAACTCGATATCGCCTGCTCGGAAGACCTCCGCAGGGAACTGAACGAGGCCCGCCGCGAGCACGGCGAGCACCTCGTCCTCGACCTCGCCGAGCTGGAGTTCATGGACTCCAACGGCCTGTCGGTCATCGTCGCCTGCTACAAGGCCGCGACGGCCGCCGGCGGCAGCCTCACCCTCGCCGGCCCTCGCCCGATCGTCCGCCGCGCCCTGGAGATCACCGGGCTGCACCGCCGGATCCCCGTGACCGAGACCCTGCAGGAGGCCCTCGCCGGCTGACCGGAGCGCCCGGCCCCCGGAGGGACGGCCCTACAGCGGGAGGGCCGTGGGGCGCTTCGGGGCGCGGCCGTCGCCGGACGAGCGGCCGGTCGCGCGGCGCCCGATCCACGGGACGAGGTAGGTGCGCGCCCAGCGGACGTCCTCGCGGCGCATGGTCAGCCAGTCGGCGCGGTCCAGCGGCGGCCAGGGCTCGCGCCAGTCCCCCTCGACCGGGACGCCGATCGCCCCGGCGACCAGCAGCGCCATGCGGCGGTGCCCCTCCGGCGACAGGTGCAGGCGGTCCTCGTGCCAGGCGCGCGGGTCGTCGAACGCGCGCAGCGGCCACAGGTCGACGACGTCGCAGCCGCGGCGGTCGGCGATCGCCCGCAGGTGCATGTTGTAGGTCGCCGCCTTGCCCCGGATCCGGTGGCCCGAGCGCAGGCCGCGGGTGTCGAAGCCGGTGAAGACCACGACCCGGGCGCCGGTGGCGCGCAGCCGGCGGACCGCGTCGTCGAACACGACCGCGAGCGCGTCCGGGTCGGCGCCCGGCCGGATCATGTCGTTGCCGCCGGCGCACAGCGTGACGAGGTCGGGGGCGAGCTCGACGGCGCGCGGCACCTGGTCGTCCACGATCTGCCGGACGAGCTTGCCGCGGACGGCGAGGTTGGCGTAGCGCAGGCCGGGGCTGTGCGCGGCGATGTGCTCCGCGAGCCGGTCGGCCCACCCGCGGAACACGTCGTCCTCGCCCGGATAGGGGTCGTTGAGGCCCTCGGTGAAGCTATCGCCGATGGCCACGTACGTCCGGATCCGCTCCACTTCGCTCATCGCAAACCCCCACACGCGTCAACATGATCGAACACGACCATTAATCATGCATCGTGCATACGACCTACGCGACCGTAACCCGGCGCCCGCGCCCCCGGCGGGCGGCGCGGGCGGCTAGGTCCAGCTCGGGGAGGTGGAACCGGGCTGCGGGGCGGGCGCGGCGGCGGGCGCACCGCCGGAGTGCACCGTCATCGCGTGCTTGACCAGCGTGATCAGCACCTGCTTCGTGGACTCGCGGCTGCGCGCGTCGCACTGCACGATCGGCACGTGCGCGCTGATCGACAGCGCCTCGCGGATGTCCTCCACGGCGTACTGGAACTCGCCGTGGAACCCGTTGACGCCCACCACGAACGGCAGGCCGAGCTCCTCGAAGTAGTCCACCGCGGCGAAGCAGTCCTCCAGCCGGCGGGTGTCGACCAGCACGACGGCGCCGATCGCGCCGCGGACCAGGTCGTCCCACATGAACCAGAACCGGTGCTGCCCGGGGGTGCCGAACAGGTACAGGATCAGCTCGCTGTCGAGCGACACGCGCCCGAAGTCCATCGCGACCGTCGTGGTCGTCTTGTCCGGCACGGCCGACAGGTCGTCCACGTCGGCGCTGGCCGCGGTCATCACCGCCTCGGTGGTGAGCGGCATGATCTCCGAGACGGAGCCGACGAACGTGGTCTTCCCGACGCCGAATCCGCCACCGACGACGATCTTGACCGAGGTCAGCTCGGCCTCTCCGCCGTGCGGCCCGGGGGGCGGGACCTGGTCAGAGCTTCCGAAGGCCACTGAGCACCCTTTCTAGCAAGCGGATGTCCGGCTGTCCGCCGGCGGTGGTTGCGGGCTGCGACTGGTGCAGCCGCAGCAGGCCCTCGACGGCCATGTCGGCGACGAGCACGCGCGCCACGCCGAGCGGCAGGCGCAGCAGCGCGGACACCTCGGCCACCGAGCGGGCGGACCGGCACAGATCCATGATCGCCCGGTACTCGGGGGTCAGCACGGCCACGTCCCGGGGCGGGTAGGGCGCGGCGGTGACCAGCGCCTCGATGGCCAGGTCGTAGCGCGGCTTCGTGCGCCCCCCGGTGACGGCGTAGGGGCGCACCAGCGAACTGCCCTCGCCCTCGTCCCGCTCGGGCGGGCGGCCCGGCGCCCGGCCCTGGTCACCGGGCCAGCGTCCGGAGCCGCCCGGCCCGCCGGGGGCGCCTCCGTAGTGACTGCCTCGATCCATGTCGCCGACCTCCGTCAGAGTCAGTCACGATCAATAGCGGGCGGGGCCTGCGCCCATCTCGGTCACGGACGGCCCGGAGTAGGGCGGCTGCTGCTCCTGGGTGCGCAGCGCGGGGGTCAGCGCCCGGCCCACCCGCTCGACCAGCAGCGTCATCTCGTAGGCGACCAGCCCGAGGTCGCAGTCCGGGGCCGCCAGCACCGCGAACACCGACCCGTTCGTGATGGACATGACGAACAGCAGCCCGCGGTCCATCTCGACGACGGTCTGGTTCACCCCGCCCGCGTCGAAGATCTTCGCCGCGCCCTGGGTGAGGCTCATCAGCCCCGAGGCGATCGCCGACAGCTGGTCGGCGCGCTCGGGCGGGAACCCCGACGAGTACGCCATCGGCAGCCCGTCCGAGGAGACCACGACGGCGTGCGCGACCTTCGCGACACGGTCGGCGAAGTTCGTCACCAACCAGTTGAGATCCTGCCCGCTCACCGCGTGCCTCCTGTCTCGCCGTCACCCTGTGACGGCGCCTCACCTGAAGTTCCTGTGCCTCGAGCCTCGTTGCGTCCCCGGTGGACGCCGCGCTGCAGGCTCGCGAAACGGCTGCGTACCACGTCGGCCGACTGGCCGGGACCCTCCTGGCCGGGGACCTGCGGTCCCTGCGGCGCCGGGGGCCGCTGTCCCTGCACAGACTGCACCGGGCCGGTCCCGCCCGGCAACGGGCCTCCCTGCGGCGGCGCCGCCGGCGGCGGCGCCGCCCCCGCGGGGGTGCGGCCGACCGCTCCGGGCACGCGGTTCTTGCCGGGCACCCGCTTCGGGAGCCCCACGTTCGTTCGGGACGTCGCCACCGGCCGCCGGGCGGCCTCGGCGGCGCGGAACCCCGCGTCCGCGGGCGATTCCCAACCCTTCACCGGATCCTCCCCGGACGACCCTCCGGACCTGCGCTGGAACCATTCGGACTGCATCGCGTCGAAGATGGGCGACCGCTCGGGCATCCGCGGCGGACCCGCCGGCTCGGCCGGCGGCGCAGCGGCCCGCATGGCGGGCTCGGGAGCGGGCGGCTCCGGCGCGTACTCCTCCATCGGGGCCGGCGCCGCGCCGTCGGAGTAGGCGTAGCCGTCGGCCGCCGGGAGCGACTCGACCGGCAGCGGCCCGGTCTCCCACGGGATCTGGCGCGCGGAGCGCGGCTCCGGCACCGCCGGCTGCGCCTCCGGGACGACGGACTGCGGGCCGGTGCGGCCGCCCGGCCGGTAGCCGGCGCCGTTGCTCCCGGCCGTGCCGGGGGCGGG
>NZ_VCKZ01000716.1 GCF_005889745.1 Actinomadura geliboluensis | reverse complement strand
ACCCCGCGCCCACCGCCATGCGCGCCGCCCTCTCCGCCGCCCCGCTGGAATCCGCTCGAATCCGCCTGAATCCGCCCGCACGCGCCCGCATCCGGCGGGCTAAGCAGCATCCTGCCAGAACAGTCCTTACATGCCGAGGGGAGGATACCGGCCCGTAACTCCCGCGATGCCGGACGGTCCGCACCGGGCGACTACTATTCGCCGGATGAGCTGGCAGGCGGCCGGGGCGGGGCCCGGCGGAACCGGAGGCGGCCCGAGCGGCGACCTGTTCGCCTCGGTCGAGGGCAACGTGCGCGAACTGGTGGCCTCCCCGTGGTGGCAGACCGCCCAGCCCGCCGACCGCGCGGCCCAGGTCGCCGCGCGGATGCTGTGGGGCGCCGGCGAGTGGTGGCTGTACGGGGCGTGGGGCCGCTGGTACCGGTGCGGCCTGGACGGCAGCTGGCACCCCTGCCCGCCGCCGGCGGCGTTCGAGGACCGCCGCGTCGCGGTGCCCGCGCCGCAGGGCGCCGGGACCCCGCCGGTCCCGCCGCAGCTGTTCCCCACCGGCCCCGACCTCGCGGCGGGCCGGGTGGCCTCGCCGGGGTTCCTCGGGCCGGTGCCCGACACCGCCGTGGTGGCGCGGATCTCCCAGGCCCTCACCACCGCGCTGGCGGTGAACCCGCAGCAGTTCGCCCACCGCGACCCGATGTTCCAGCCGGGCACCCCCAGCACGGTCGCCGCCGCGTGGGGGGCGCTGCTGTGGTGCGCGGGGTCGCCGGTCGCGCTGACCGAGCACCCGCTGATCGAGTCGTTCATCCCGTTCCTGACCACCTCCGCCGACCGGCTGCACTGGATGATGCCGCCCGACTTCGCCACCCTGGCCGGCTACTACATCCACCGGCTCGGCGCCGGCGACGGCGGCGGCGCCGCCCATGTCGCCCGCGTGATGTACGAGGTCGCCGCGGGCCTGCAGGCCGATCCCCGGTTCCGGCCGGGCGCCGACGCGCTGGCCGCGGTGACGGCGGCGTCGCTGCGGATGGTCGGGCAGGACATGGCGACCGTCCGGTACGGGCCCGACGCCGTCCTGCAGGAGTGGCGGCGCCGCTGCCCCGCCGAGTACGCCACCCCGATGCTGCGCGACACCGCGCCCGGGGAGTACCTGCGGCTGGCCCTGTACGACCTGCAGCAGATCGTCGCGGGGCTGACCGGGCCGCGCCCGTCGGCGCCGGGCCGCGGCCACGACGAGGTCCGCCGCGCGGGCATCGCGGTGCTGGCCGCCGACCTGCAGGCGGCGCCGGGCGCGCTGCCGGCGCTGCAGCGGTGGCTGGACCCCGACAGCGTCCGCACGCTGCAGTCCGTGCTGTCGGATCCGGCCAGCCCGCTGCGGGAGCTGTGGCCGCGCGAGGGGCGGCTGCCCGAGGCGCTGCGCGGCGACGACGCCGACGCCCTGGCCGCGCTGCTGGCCACCACCTACACCCTCGGGCTGACGTGGTGCCGGCTGGCGCAGGTCGCGCCGCCGGCGACGGGGTTCGCGGTGCCGCAGGCGGTCGCGGCGGAGCTGACGTCCCCGGCGATGCACACCCCGCCCTCCACCGACGAGCTGTCGGCGTGGGACATCATCAAGGCCGCCCGCGCCCACATGGCCGCCGAGCGCGCCGGGGCCGGCGCCGACCAGCCGGTCGCGCCGGTGCCCGAG
>NZ_VCKZ01000239.1 GCF_005889745.1 Actinomadura geliboluensis | reverse complement strand
CCTTAGGGGAGCGGTGGTCAGTCTGGGGAGCGGCGGGTCAGGAGGTGGCGGCCTCGTGGGCCGCTATCGCGTCCTCCAGGGAGCGGTGCAGGACGAAGATCTTGGTGAGCTGGGTGACGTGGAAGACCCGGCGCACCCGGTCGTTGACGCCCATGAAGGACATCGAGCCGTCGCGCGCGCGGAGCCGGTGGTAGATGCCGACCAGGACGCCCAGGCCCGTGGAGTCGAGGAACGTCACCTCGCCGAGGTCGATGACGAGGTGGGTGCCGCCGTTGTCGATGATGTCGAGCAGTGCCTCGCGCAGCCGGGGGCTGGTGAAGACGTCGATCTCACCGCTGATCTTGACGACCGTGAGGCCCCTCTCGACGCGGTGCTCGACGGCGAAGTCCACAGGTGCTCCTCTCATCCGCATGGCTCGTCGGGCCCTGTGCGAGGTGCCCGCGGGGGAATTGGATAGTTACCCCTGTCGCGCGCCGTTACGCGCTGGGTCAGGGGGAACGGAACAGCGCCCACACCACCTTGCCGTGGTCGAGCCCCCGCCACCCCCACCGGACGCTGAACGACTCGACGAGGTGGAGGCCGCGTCCCGTCTCGGCGATGTAGTCGGGTTCCCTGCGGCGCGGCGCGGTCCGGCTGGCGTCCATGATGCCGCAGAGCAGCCAGGGCGCCTCGTGCCCCAGGCGCAGCCTTATCGCGGACGGCGCGGAGCCCAGCGGGTCGGCCGGGTCGCCGTACACGCCCTCGCGGTGCACGTCGACGCCCGGCCGCCCGCTGGAGTTCACCCCTCCGCTGTGCCGCAGTGCGTTCGTCACGAGCTCGGACACGACGAGGCCGACGTCGTCGGCGAGTTCGGGGAGGTTCCATTCGGTGAGCCGGGAAACGGCGAAGTGCCGGGCCTCGGTGACCGATTCCGGGTCGGGCTGCACGGTGAACGACACCGTGGTGCCCCGCAGCTCGGTGAGCGCGGTGACGGCCGTGTCCAGCCGGGGCGGCAGGTTCACCGACTCGGGGACGGGCGTCGACAGCCCAGCGTGGTCCCGTGGCTCGCTCGGCCCCGCGATGGGGCCGAGCTCCCACCGCGTGTCGTCGTGCGCGTGGCGTGACGTCATTCCACCGGACCCCGCAGAGTGATCTCGTTGTGCAGCCGTGGCTCGGAAGTCTCGTGCGTTATCCTGCGCATCGTAGCGTGCGAATGCAAGGCCCAATGCACGTGCATCCGGGTTGTGTGGGTGTGGGGCGACGCGGATTGCGCGCGGGTGAACGGAGGTAACCGCAGGACACTCAGGCCAGTGGCACACTAGGTTCGCTGTCCGCCGAATAGCCGGGAGGTTGGGCGTGACTCCAGAGACGCCGGGAAGCGGGTCGACGGTTCGTCGGATCCTGCTCGGGTCGCAGCTGCGCCGTCTGCGCGAGCAGAAGGGCGTGACCCGTCAGGACGCCGGCTACGTCATCCGTGCGTCGGAGTCGAAGATCAGCCGTCTCGAGCTCGGCCGGGTCAGCTTCAAAGAACGCGACGTGGACGACCTGCTCACGTTGTACGGCGTCAGCGACAAGACCGAGCGCGAGGCGCTGCTGCAACTGGCGCGGGAGGCCAACACCCCCGGTTGGTGGCACCGGTACAACGACGTGCTGCCCGGCTGGTTCCAGACCTATGTGGGCCTGGAGGAGTCGGCGGCGTTGATCCGCACGTATGAACTGCAGTTCGTCCCGGGACTGCTGCAGTCGGAGGGGTATGCGCGTGCGGTGATCCGCCTGGGCAACGCCGGCGCCGCCGAACACGAGATCGACCAGCGCGTGGAACTGCGCCTGCAACGTCAGGAACGCCTCACGGGCCCGGACGCACCGCGCCTGTGGGCCGTGGTGGACGAGGGGGCGCTCCGGCGCCCCATCGGCGGTCCGGAGGTGATGCGGGGCCAGTTCGAGCACCTCATCGAGATGTCCAAGCTGCCCAACGTCACCATCCAGATCATGCCGTTCAGGTTCGGCGGCCACGCCGCCGAGGGCGGGGCCTTCACCATCCTGCGCTTTCCCGAGCAGGACCTGCCGGACGTGGTTTACGTCGAGAACCTCACCGGCGCGATGTACCTGGACAAGCGCGACGACGTCGACACCTATCTGCAGGCGATGGAACGCCTGTGCGTCGACAGTGCGACCCCGGAGCGCACCGTCGAGCTTCTCGGTGATCTTCTCAGAGAGACATGATGCTCCAGACCGATTACGACAACGGGATGCCGGCCGCCGAACTCCTCGGAGCGCGGTGGCTGAAGTCCCGGCGAAGCAACTCCCAGGGGAACTGTGTGGAAATCGCCGAGCTGCCCGGCGGGCAGGTCGCGATGCGCAACTCCCGTCATCCCGACGGACCCGCCTTGATCTACACCCGCCCGGAGATAGAGGCGCTGATCCTTGGAGCCAAGGACGGCGACTTCGACCATCTCATCGCCTCCCGTAACTGACCGGCTCTCACAACGAACGGCACGCCCGAACGGCGGCGGGTCGGCTCCGGAACACCGAACGTCGACCCGACCGCGGTACGGACGGCACCAGATCGCTCACAGGCCACCCCGGCGCGAGGGTGGCCTTTCTTCTGCCACCGCGGGCTTCCCGCCGGGCTCAGCCGCAGTTGCCGTAGGGGGCGCTGCGGCCGTTGCCGCCGAACCTGACGCAGGCGCCGGGCGCCTTCACGTACACCGGTCCCGCGTACCAGGCGAACGACCCGCTGTCGGCGATGGAGCTGCCGCCCTGCTTCTGGATCCACACCGAGACGGGCGACGACTTGCCGACGTTCACCGTCTTCATGGTGACCGCGCAGTTGTAGCCCGAGCTGTTGTAGAGCAGGTAGGCCACGCCGCCGGAGACGCTCAGCGACCTCTGCACGTAGTAGCCGCTCCCGTGGCCGCCGCTGTTGCACGCCTGCTGCGGCGTGTACTTGTTGGCGGGCTCCCGGGCGGGCGTACCGCCGCCATCATCACCGCCACCGCCGCCGGTGCCGGGCGTGGGCGCGGGCTGGCCCGGCTGCTGCGGTGCCTCCCCCGGCTTCTTGGACGGGCCAGGGGACGCCGGGTTCCCGCTCTTCTTGCTCTGCGGCTGCCCGGACTTCTGCTTGGACGGGTTCTGCGCGGCGTTGCCCGCGCTGTCCGTGGGCCCGGCGCCTTCCTGCGCGCCCTGGTTGTCGTCGGAGGCGACGGTCTGGTGGTCGTTGCCCTTGTCGTCGCCGCCCCTCGTCGCGGCCCAGGCGGCACCGCCCGCGAGGACGACGGCCACCGCCGCCGCTGCCGCGATGGGCACGAGGAGGCGCCCGCGCCTCCTGCCCTCCGGCCCGTGCTGGCCTTGTCCGTGCGGGCCTTGTCCGTGCGGGCCCAGACCGGGCGGTGCGGCGGGCGGGACCGGCGGGGGCGCGCCCTGCGGCTGGCCCGGCATGACCAGCGGCGGGTTCAGCTCCTCGTAGGGCGGCGGTTGCGGGGCCGTCCTGTTCCGGGGCGCGGACGGGTCCGTGACGTGGTCGGGAGGCAGCAGGGCGCCCGCCATCGCAGACGGGGAGGCGTACGGGTCCGTGGAGCTCCGCGGCGTCCCCGCGCCGGGCCCCGTCGCCGCGTCGGCGAGCAGGCCGGGGAAGGCGGGCAGCGGCGGGACGGGCGATCCGCCGGCGAACGTCCCGGTGGCGGCGCCGACCAGCCGCTCCTGCGCCTGCCGCGCCGTCGGGCGCTGCGCCGGGTCTTTGGCCAGGCACGCAAGGACGAGCTCGCGCATCGGGTCGGGCAGGTCGCCGAGATCGGGCTCGCCGGTCAGGATGCGGTGCATGACCGTGGCCATCTCGTCGTTCCCGAACGCGGGACGCCCGGTGGCGGCGAAGGCCATCGTCGTGCCCCAGGCGAACATGTCGGCCGCGGGGCCGACCTCTCCGCCGGTGAAGTGCTCGGGCGACATGTAGGCGGGCGTGCCGACGTTCTGCGTCTCACCGGCCGCGCCCAGCGCGCGCGCCACTCCGAAGTCGATGACGCGAGGGCCGTCCGGGCCCAGCATCACGTTGTGCGGTTTGAAGTCACGGTGGACGATGCCGGCCTGGTGGATCGCGGTGAGCGCGGTCAGGGTGCTGATGGCGAGGCGCTCCAGGGCGCCGCCCGTGCGCGGGCCCTCCGTCCGCACGACATGGTGCAGCGACAGGCCCGGCACGTACTCGCTGACGATGTAGGGCTGGTCGCCCGCGACGTCGGCGTCGAGCACCTGCGCGGTGCAGAACCGCGCCACCCGCTTGGCGACCTCCAGCTCGCGGACGAAGCGCGCGCGGGCCGACTCGTCGCCGGCGAGGCCGCCGTGCAGCAGCTTGATGGCGACGTGGTCGGCGGACCGGATCGTTCCAGTCTCGCCGGCCCGCCTGCCGAGGAAGACGGCCCCCTGGCCGCCCTCCCCGAGGCGGCCGAGGATCTCGTATCCGCCCAGCTCAGTCGGGTCGCCCGACCTCAGTGGAAGGGCGTCCGGCATCGTCCTGTCCGTCACACCACTCGCTCCCCGTTACTTCCGGCTCGTCCGCAAGACCGTGGGGCAAGACTATTGGGCAGACGATGGTAGACGCTCCGCGCGATCGCCGATCTCCGCGCCCCGGCCCCGCTCCGGCCCTGATCCGGCATGATCTGGGCACGCGCGAACGCAAAATAGGACTATAGTCCGGTTAATTCGATGAGGAGGCGCCGATGGAGCGGGGACCCGCGGGCGGCCGTCGTGTCGACCTCGAACTGATGCGGACGCCGCCGCCCAAGGAGCGCGCCGACGCCGCCCGCAACCGCGTGAAGGTGCTGGACGCGGCGGCCGGGCTCTTCGCCCGCCACGGGGTCGAGTCGGTTTCGATGGACGCCGTCGCCGCAGCGGCCGGCGTCGGCAAGGGGACGCTCTTCCGCCGGTTCGGCGACAAGGCCGGCTTGGCGGCGGCCCTCCTGAACCAGCGCGAGCGCGACCTGCAGGATGCGATCCTTTCCGGCCCGGCCCCGCTGGGTCCGGGCGACGGGGACGCGGACGTCTCGCCGTCCGACCGGCTGCACGCCTTCGCCGACGCCTATCTCGAGTACGTGCTGGCCCATCTCTCCCTGGTGCGGATGTCGGAGACCGCTGCGCCGGGAGCGCGCTACCGCATCGGCGCCTACGGTTTCTGGCACCGGCACCTGATGATCCTTCTTGACCAGCTGGGTGGAACGGTCCCGGACTCCGGCGAGCCGGGCATGGACTCGGATGCGGCCGCGCATGCGCTTCTGGCCGTCCTCGGGGCGGAGCACCTCGCCGCGATGGTCGACCTCGTAGGAGCGGAACGCGCGCGCGCCGCCGTCCACGCGCTCTACAACGTGACCCACGTCCGGCCCTGAGTACGAGACGACAAAACCCCCGTGCGCGATGCACGGGGGCTCGGCGTCGTATGCCTGACCAAGACCGGGTCAGGCCGGACAAGTTGCCGGAGGGTGCGGGGGGCTGGGGTTAGGCCGGGTCGGGAGTCGCTCGCTCGGGGCGGGACTCCTCCCGGCCGTCCACTTTGCCCGGTGGTCCCTCCGGGGCGTGGTTGCGTTCCAGCTGGGCCGCCACCGCGAGGGCTCGCAGCGACGTCGTCTTCACGTGTTTGCGTCCGTTCGTGGAGCGGGTGCGGGGGATGCTGCTCGGCACGGTCACCTCCATGGGTCGTGGACATGGGTGCTACCCGGTGCGCCGGTGTTCGCACGGTAGTTGCAACCGCAAGATCCTTCCGGCTATTCCGAGTGATCGTTCCGTTTATGCGCGACCGGTTCCGGCCGCGGCGCTGCGCGGCCCGGATTCGGTCCCGCTATCTAGGTTGTATTCCTAACTAGGTTGCTCTACCGTTTAGGTCGTTGCGCTAACTGAAGGGGAGGTGCCGTCCGCCATGGCTCTCGACCGCCGTGCCAGCTGGCTCAAGGGCGTGCTCGACCTGCTGGTCCTCGCCGGGCTGACCCGCGGCGAGAGCTACGGGTACGAGATCGCCAAGACTCTCGCCGACGCGGGGCTGGGGCAGATCAAGGGCGGCACCCTGTACCCCGTCCTCAACCGCCTGGAGGAGGCGGGGCTGGTCTCCTCGGAGTTCCGCGCCGCCGACCGCGGGCCGGGCCGCCGCTACTACCGCCTCACCGCCGCCGGCCGCGCGACGCTCGCCGAGCAGAGCGGCCTGTGGCTCGCCTTCGACGAATCAGTCCGGAAGATGCTCACCGAGGGAGCCGACCGATGACGCACCCCTACTTCGACGAACTGACGCGGCGCCTGCGCGACCGCGGCCTGCCCGAGAAGGAGGTCACCCGGACCGTGGCCGACCTGGCCGCCTTCGCGGCCGAGTCCGGCACCGACCCGGAGCAGGAGTTCGGTACGCCGGACGAGTTCGCCGCGCAGCTGGCGGGAGCGGGCGAGCGTGAGAGCGAACCCGCCGGCCCCGCCGCCCCGCCGGCCGAGGCCGAGACGTGGACGTGGCGGGCCGACGCCTTCCACGAGCGCGAGGTGCTCAACCGCTACGGCGACGAGGGGTGGGAGGTCGAGCGCGTCGACTCCGTCGGCCGCTTCGTCAGCCGCCGCGTCGGCGACCACCCGCTGCGCTGGGAGTACCGCCGCGAGACGGTCCTGCCCCGCAACCGCGCCGCCGTCGCGGAGCGCCTCGCGCCGGACGGCTGGGAGCCCTGCGGGTCGTGGTTCCACTTCGAGTACTTCAAGCGCCCCAAGGCGGTCACGCTCGGCCTGGAGGGCGAACTCGACCTGGCGCCGGAGGCCCCGGCCAAGGCGACCTACTGGAGCAGGCGCTTCTACCTGTTCCTCGCCGGCTACGCGGTCTTCCTCGCCGTCATGTGCACGGCCTGGATCGTGTTCGCGCCGGACGACTCCCACTTCATCTTCATCGCGGGCTGCCTGACCGGCGGCGTGGTGGCCCTCGCGCTGATGGGCCTGCGCCTGAGGCAGGCCCATCGCCGCGCGCAGTGACGGCCGCCGCTACGGGTGACCGGCGCTACAGGTAGAGGCCGACGCTCTTGGACGGATCGGACGACCCGGGCTTGTGCGGCCGCAGGTCGGCGGCCTCCAGCGTGGCCAGCTCCTCCGGGCCGGAGGCCGCGGTGAGCCGCTCCGCCTGGACGGCCAGGGCGTCGTCCAGCAGGTTGCGCATGAGGCGGCCGTTGCCGAACGACGGGCCGCGCGGCACGTCCCGCAGGATCTCGCGGAGCCGGCCGGGGACGTCCGGCGCCGGCCGGAGCCCGTCCCGCGCCGCGAGGTGCTCGAAGATCGCGATCAGCTCGCCGTCGGAGTAGTCGGGGAACGCCAGCCGCTTGGGGAAGCGGGACCGCAGCCCGGAGTTGGCGTCCAGGAAGGCGTCCATCTCGCGTTCGTAGCCCGCCGCGATGACGACCAGGTCGCCGCGGTACTCCTCCATCAGCTGGACGAGGGTGGCGACGGCCTCCCGCCCGTACGCGTCGCCGGCCAGGGAGTACGCCTCGTCGATGAACAGGATCCCGCCGAGGGCCTGCTCGACGGCGGCCCGCACGCGCGGCGCGGTCTGGCCGACGTAGGCGCCGGCGAGGTCGGCGCGCGTCACCTCGACGAGGTGCCCGGACGACAGCAGCCCCAGCTGCGCGTAGACGGACGCGACGAGCCGCGCCACGGTCGTCTTGGCGGTGCCGGGGTTGCCGGTGAACACCATGTGCCGGGACGGGGCGCCGACCGGCTGCCCGGCGGCGCGGCGCAGGTCGGCGGCGCGGGCCTCGGCGGCGAGGCGGCGCACCTCCTCCTTGACGGACGCGAGGCCGATGAGGGCGTCCAGCTCGGTGAGCGGGTCGGTGGCCGGCGGCACCCGCGTGGCGCCGCCGAGGCCGTCCGGGATGTCGTCGGCGCGCAGCTCGGCGAGGTCGGCGGCGGTGGGCGCGTCCAGCGCGGTGACGCGGCGGGCCTGCAGCGCGGTGGCGCGCTCGCACAGGTTGCGCATGACGCGGGCGTTGCCGAAGGACCGGCCGCGCGGGGCCCGCCGCAGCAGGCCGGCGAGCTTGCCGCGCGCGCCGTCCGACACCGCGAGCCCGGCCGCCGCGGCCTGCCCGGTGAAGATCTCCATCAGCTCGGCGTCGCTGAAGTCGGGGAACCGGACGGTGCCCGGGAACCGGGACGCCAGGCCCGGGTCGGACGCGATGAACCGCTGCATCTCGCGCTCGTAGCCCGCGACGATGACGACGAGGTCGTCCCGGTGGTCCTCCATGCCCTTGAGCAGCTCGGCGACGGCCTCGGGCCCGTAGTCGTCCTCCGAGCCCGTCGGCGCGAGCGCGTACGCCTCGTCGACGAACAGGACGCCGCCGACGGCGCGCTGCACGACGGCGCGGGTCTTCCCGGCGGTCTCGCCGACGTAGCGGCCGACGAGCCCGGCGCGGGACGTCTCGACCAGGTGCCCGGACGACAGGACGCCGAGGTCCTTCAGGACGCGGGCGACCAGCCGGGCGACGACGGTCTTGCCGGTGCCGGGGTTGCCGGTGAACACCATGTGCCGCGCGGGCGGGGCGGGGACGGGCAGCCCGGCGTCGCGGCGCATCTTCGCGGCCTTCGCGGCGGCGACGAGCAGCTCGATCTCCTGCTTGACGGTGCCGAGCCCAGTGAGGGCGGCGAGCTCGGCCATCGGGTCGTCGCCGGCGGTGTCGAACGAGGCGGGGACGTCGGCGTGCGTGACGACGAGTTCGGAGCCGGGCTCGGTCCGGGCGCGGACGGCGTCCACGACGGTGTCGGCGAGGTGCTGGGCGAGGCGGGCGTTGCGCAGGTTCCGCACGGGCGGCGTGCGGACGAGCAGCTCACCTGCGGCGGTCAAGGCGCGCTTGTGCGCGCGCGCCCCGCGCTGCTGGATCGCACGGTTGAACAGCTCCGCGTGGCCCTCGGCGGTGAACGGGTGCGTCGGGACGATCTGGAACCGCAGCGCCAGCGCGGGGTTGACCTCGCGGATCCGTTCGTCGCCTCCCGGCTCGCACAAGACGACGACGTGCAGGTCGTCATGGGCGTCCAGGGTCCGGTGCAGCTGCTCGACGATGGCTTCGCCGCTCTGCGTGTCGTGGGACATGTCGTCCAGGCCGTCGATGACCATCAGCCGCACGCCGGCGCAGTCGCGGGCCTCGGCGTAGAGCTGGCTGGTCGCGGCGGAGACCTCCTTGGCGGCGAAGAAGTCGCCGGCCAGCCACAGCGGCGGCTCCATGATGCCGCGCCGCTGCACGAGCTCGGCGACCTCCTGGGCGGCGTCGCGCTTGCCGGTGCCGTCCGGGCCGACGAGCATCAGCCGGACCGGGCCGTCGCCCGCCGCGATGTCCGCCAGCGCCGCGACGACGTCCGGCTGGCCGATCAGGTCCGTCTCGATCTCGGCGGTGCGGTCGCCGCGCCGCCGCGCCGGCGCCGTGCCGAGGCTCGCGGCGAGCGGGTTGGCGACGCGGCGGCGCGGGGTGAACAGGCGTCGCACGTCGTCCTGGAAGCCGCCGACGGGGATCCACACGGGGTCGGGCGAGCGCGCCGGGCCGGGCAGCCCCTGGACGCAGCCGGTGAAGCGGGCGGCCATGTCGAGCCAGCCCCGGCAGGCGTCGACGGCGCCGGCGCCGAGGGCGCGGCCGAGCCACGCCCATTCGTCCGAGCACCACTCGTCGGGGTCGAAGGAGGAGCCGCGGGCGTCCTCGAACCGTCCGAGAAGTTCGCCGTACCGGTCCTCGGTGAGCACGACCGACAGTTCGGCTGGGACCTGCTTGAGCCCCGCCTGCAGCAGCAAGTGGACGAGCAGCCCGTCGGCGGTCTCGCCGTGCGGGGCCACCTCGCGCAGGTGCTCGTGGACGGGCAGCAGCCCCGAGCACACCCATTCCAGGTAGCCGATGGGGCCGGCCAGTTCAGGCAGTACGGCGAGGACGTCGTCGTCGGCCTGCGCGGCCCAGGCGTCGCGCCGCTTCTCCAAGGGCAGTGCCAGCCAGTTCCCGGGCGGCGGGTTGTCGTACAGCTTGAGCAGGGCGCGCCGCCGCCGCTCGAATGGCTGCAGCCCCTGGAACACGCCGGCCGCCTCGCGGGCCAGGGTGAGCGCGAGGTCCTGGTCGCCGGTCTCCTCCAGCCAGTCGAAGGGCCGGAAGGCGCCGGCCCCGGCGCTCCAGTCGACGTCCTCCTCGCCCGGGTCCAGCGGCTCGGCCATGTAGGGGCCGAAGACCTCGTGGTACAGCTTCGCGCTCGACCCGGACAGGACGGCGGCGCCGCCGGGCAGGAAGCCGAGCGTGGTCATCATCTCGGCGACGATCAGCGGGGCGGGGACGGCCATCAGCCCGTGCTCGTCCACGGTGAACCCGGCGCAGCGCGGGTCCTCGGCGAGGGCGTCCACCCGGCCGCGGACCTCGTCGTAGAACCCGTCGGGGACGCGCCACGGGCGGGACGCGTACAGGTCGAGGACGGGCTCGTCCGTGACGAGCAGTTCCAAGTGTTCTGGCAGCCGCACCCGCTGCTCCTCCCCGAGGTCCCACGAAACAGTGCGAAAGCCTAGCGATCCAGGGCTTTCCGGGGGTCGGACCCGGTGAGGCCGGAAGGGGAACCCGTCGAGGTGAGAACAATCGTGCGTTTTTCCCACTAAGCGTCATCTGTCGCTTTGTTCACGCGTCCGGACTGCTGTGCCAGGCTCGCCGGACCGCTCAACTGGGTAGGTATCCGAAGATTCGGTTCGCCCGCCGGGCTGGTCCCGCCTCAGAGCGGCTCAGCGTGGAGCCCCAGGAGACCGTCGGGTGCGGGCGGACGCGCCCGTGCCGTCTCCTGGGAGAGATACGTTGATCAGAAAGCTGCTCGTCGCCAACCGGGGCGAGATCGCCGTGCGCGCCTTCCGCGCGGCCTACGAACTCGGCATCGCCAGCGTCGCCGTCTACGCGCACGAGGACCGGCTGTCCCTGCACCGGCAGAAGGCGGACGAGGCGTACGAGATCGGCGAGCACGGCCACCCCGTCCGCGCCTACCTCGACGTGGACGGGATCGTGGAGACCGCCCTGCGGGTGGGCGCCGATGCCGTCTACCCGGGCTACGGGTTCCTGTCCGAGAGCCCCGAGCTGGCCGAGGCGTGCGAGCGCAACGGGATCAAGTTCGTCGGCCCGCCGTCGCGCGTGCTGAGGCTGGCCGGCAACAAGATCGAGGCGGTCGCGGCGGCGCGCCGGGCGGGGCTGCCCGTGCTGCGCTCGGCGACCCCCGCGCCGGGCGAGGAGCTCGCGGCGGCCGACGAGGTCGGCTTCCCGCTGTTCGTCAAGGCCGCGGCCGGCGGCGGCGGGCGCGGGCTCCGCCGCGTCGACCACCGCGACGAGCTGGAGGCCGCCGTCGACACCGCGCGCCGCGAGGCGGAGAGCGCGTTCGGCGACCCGACCGTCTTCCTGGAGCAGGCCGTGGACCGGCCGCGCCACATCGAGGTGCAGGTCCTCGCGGACGGCGAGGGCCACATCGTCCACCTGCGCGAGCGCGACTGCTCCGTGCAGCGCCGCCACCAGAAGGTCGTGGAGATCGCGCCCGCGCCCCGGCTCGACCCCGTCGTGGCGCAGCGGCTCTGCGAGGACGCGGTGAGGTTCGCCCGCGAGATCGGCTACGAGAACGCGGGCACCGTCGAGTTCCTCGTGAACGACCGCGGCGAGCACGTGTTCATCGAGATGAACCCGCGCATCCAGGTGGAGCACACTGTGACCGAGGAGGTCACCGGCGTCGACCTGGTGCAGAGCCAGCTGCGCATCGCGGGCGGCGAGACGCTCCCCGGCCTCGGCATCGCGCAGGAGGACGTCACCGTCAGCGGCTTCGCCGTGCAGTGCCGCATCACCACCGAGGACCCCGCGAACGGCTTCCGCCCCGACACCGGCAAGATCTCGGCGTACCGCTCGCCGGGCGGCGCCGGGGTGCGGCTCGACACCGGCACCGCCTACGGCGGCGCGATCATCTCCCCGCACTTCGACTCGCTGCTGGTGAAGCTGACCTGCCGCGGCCGGACGTTCGAGGAGGCGGTGCGGCGCGCGCGCCGGGCCGTCGCCGAGTTCCGCATCCGCGGTGTCGCGTCGAACATCCCGTTCCTCCAGGCGCTGCTGGACGAGCCCGACTTCCGCGCGGGCGGCGTCACCACGTCCTACATCGCCGACCACCCCGAGCTGCTGACGGCCCGGTCCAGCGGCGACCGCGCGACGCGGCTCGTCCGGTACCTGGCGGACGTCACCGTCAACAAGCCCCACGGTGACGCGCCGACCGACCTGGACCCGTCGACGAAGCTGCCGCCGCTCAACATGGACGTCCCCTTCCCAGAAGGGTCGAGGGACCGCCTCCTCGCCCTCGGCGCGCGCGCGTTCGCCGAGCAGCTCCGTAACCAGAGTGCTCTGGCCGTCACCGACACCACGTTCCGGGACGCGCACCAGTCGCTCCTGGCGACGCGAGTACGCACCTACGACCTGCTCGCCGCCGCGCCCTACCTGGCCCGCATGACCCCTGAGCTGCTCTCCATTGAGGCATGGGGCGGGGCGACGTACGACGTCGCGCTCCGCTTCCTCGGTGAGTCGCCGTGGGACAGGCTGTCCGCGATCCGCGAGGCCGCGCCGAACCTGTGCATCCAGATGCTTCTGCGGGGCCGCAACACCGTCGGCTACACCCCGTACCCCGACTCTGTGGCGCGGGCCTTCGTGAAGGAGGCGGCCAGTACGGGCGTCGACATCTTCCGCGTGTTCGACGCCCTGAACGACATCGAGGCCATGCGTCCGGCCATCGACGCGGCTCTCCAGACCCACGCCCTGGTCGAAGGCACCCTCTGCTACACGGGCGACCTCTCGTCCCCGAACGAGAACCTCTACACGCTCGACTACTACCTGCGGCTCGCGGAGCAGCTGGTCGAGGCGGGCGTCCACATCCTGTGCATCAAGGACATGGCCGGCCTGCTCCGCGCACCCGCCGCGCGCACCCTCGTCAAGGCGCTGCGCGAGCGGTTCGACCTGCCCGTCCACCTGCACACCCACGACACGGCCGGCGGGCAGATCGGCACCTACACCGCCGCCATCGAGGCCGGTGTCGACGCCGTCGACGGCGCCGCCGCACCTCTGTCGGGCACCACCAGCCAGCCGCCCCTCCAGGCGATCGTGGCCGCGACCGACTTCACCGACCACGCGACCGGCATCGACCTGGACGCGCTGACCGTCATGGAGCCGTACTGGGAGGCCGTCCGCAAGCTGTACGCGCCGTTCGAGATGGGCCTGCCGTCGCCGACCGGACGCGTCTACCGGCACGAGATCCCGGGCGGGCAGCTGTCCAACCTGCGGCAGCAGGCGGTCGCGCTCGGCCTCGGCGACCGCTTCGAGGAGATCGAGCGGCTGTACGCGGCGGCCGACGCGATCCTCGGGCGGCTGGTGAAGGTCACCCCGTCCAGCAAGGTCGTCGGCGACCTGGCCCTGCACCTCGTCGCCGCCGGCGCCGACCCCGACGACTTCGCCGCGAACCCGGAGCGCTACGACATCCCCGACAGCGTCATCGGGTTCCTCAACGGTGAACTGGGCGACCCGCCGGGCGGCTGGCCCGAGCCCTTCCGCACCAAGGCGCTCGCCGGACGCCACTACACGCCGCCCAGGGCCGAACTGGACGGCGCCGAAGAGAAGGCCCTGGCCGGGCCAGAGGTCCGCGACACTCTCGACCGGCTCCTCTTCCCCGGCCCCGCGAAGGACTACCGCGAGGCACGCGCCGCCTACGGCGACCTTTCCGTGCTGCCCACCGGCCCGTTCCTCTACGGCCTGCGCACCGGGCACGAGGTCGCGTTCGACCTCGAACCCGGCGTCCGCGTGCTCGCCGGGCTGGAGGCGGTCGGCGACGTCGACGAGGCGGGCGTCCGGCAGGTCATCTGCACGGTGAACGGCCAGCTCCGCACGCTGTCCGTCCGCGACAAGTCCGTGGTCTCGGACGCGCCGCCGGTCGAGCGCGCCGACCCGTCCGAACCCGGCCACGTCGCCGCGCCCTTCGACGGCTCGGTCACCCTCCGCGCGTCCAAGGGCGACACGGTCGCCGCCGGCGACGTCGTCGCCACGATCGAGGCGATGAAGATGGAGGCGGCCATCACCGCGCCCGTGGCCGGCACCGTGACCCGCTTGGCCGTCCCTGAGGCCACGCCGGTCCAGGCGGGCGACCTCCTCCTCGTCATCCAGGAGGCTTAACCCGAACGCAACAGCGGGGTCTTGCGGCGCACTGGCGGCGCCGCAAGACCCCGCTGTGCGTTAGCGCACCGCGTAGTCGCTGAGGGACGGGGACAGCAGGTCGAAGGCGGTGCGGCCCGTCTTGGCGAGGGCGGCGGCTATCTCGTCGTTGCTCTCGCCGGTGAGGGTGCGGCGCAGGGTCTCCTGGAACAGGAAGCGGTGGACGGCGCCGAGCTGGGCGGCGA
>NZ_VCKZ01000715.1 GCF_005889745.1 Actinomadura geliboluensis | reverse complement strand
AGTTAAGCCCTTCAGCGCCGATGGTACTGCATGGGAGACCGTGTGGGAGAGTAGGACGCCGCCGGACACATATTGCAGGAAGGCCCCGCCGTTTTCGGCGGGGCCTTTCTCATTTCTGGCCCAGCAGTTCGAGGACTCTCGTCGCCTGGGAGGCGAGGATGGGCGATCCGTCCGGCGAGCGGCCTTGGCTGCTGTTCAGGATCCGGAGCAACCAGAAGAGCGCGTGCAGCCGCCGGCAATCGGTGAACCTCGAAGCCCCAGGCTCCTCCGATGCCACCTCCTCCAACACTCGAACGAGGGCGGTTCCGCCGTGCTGCCGTACCGAGATGTGCTCGGTCATCTCCGCCAGCTCGTACGCGCGGTCGCTGAGGCCGGAGTACTCGAAATCGACCAGGCGCGCCTCGGAGCCGTCCAACAGGTAATTGGCGAGATTCCCGTCCCCGGTCCCGAACACGGGCGTTCCCGGCTGAGCTAGTCGGTCGGCGAGATCCGGGTGTTGGAGCCATTGCGAGCCTTCGGTCAGTGCCTTGGCGGCCATTGGGGAAGCATCGAGGCTCGAACCCTCCGCACACCATCCCCTCACCTGCTGCAGCAGCTCGGCGGGCCGGCCCGCGCGAGGTGGAAGTGAGGCCAGGGCCGTCCGCGGAATCGCCTCCTGGACCTGGACAACGGTGTGCGCGACCGCAGCCGCCTGCTCCGTCCCGACGGGGTCGGAGAGAGGTAACCCAGGCAGACGGGACATCACGACCGTTGGTGGGGCGGCGGCGAGGTCGGCGGAGACTGGCATTGGTGCTGTTCCGGGGACATGCTCGTCGAGCAGTATCAGAGCGGTCCACTCCCGCTCCGGTTGCCTGTACTCCCATGACCGGTAGCGCTTGACCACCACCTCGGCTGCGATTTCGAGGAGATGCGTGCTCGACCGGTCGCTCATGCCATCCCTTCTAGGCCGGGGCCGACGCTTCTCGCCCATGATCATCGTGACCAAGCGGTCATACCATTGATGGACTTCAGGACGTCCTAAACCCCCACTTCTGAATGGTTTGTTTAATGAGGGTAGGGGTCCGGCAACCAGGGAGGGTCAATGGATCGGGTTCGTGCGGCGCGCGATGGCGCCACGTGGCGCAAGAGCTCCCGGAGCAACGGTTCGAGCAACTGTGTCGAGGTCGCCCGCCTGCGGCCCGGCATCGGGATCCGGGACAGCAAGGCACCGGCCGGAGCCGTGCTCGTCCTCGATGCGGAGCACTGGGCGACGTTCCTTGAGGCGGTCAAGGCGCGGGTGAACGAGATCTGAGCCGACTGGAAAGGCGGTAAGCCGAGCCGTTGGACGGACGGGCCTGGGCATCGGCCGGGATGAACGAATCCGGCCCTCCTTGCGGTGGTCATCGGTCGATGCCCCTTGGCCCGTTGCTGATGCGCCGCAGCGGAGACGGCCAGGCCCCGCCGAGCATCGCATCGGCAGGACGGAGCTGAGGCCGCCGGCCCACAGCAGCCCCCCGGTTCCGCGCTCCAACATTCCGGGGAGGACGGCACCCGCCGCGTCGATGGCCGTGGCCGGATACATCCACTTCATCGAATCCTTCACCGCCGCCGTGTGCGTGTGCGTGATGGGAGTCGGCTGGCTTGACCGAGCCCGCCGCCGGGTCGAGGGCATGCGGCTGATGGGTGACGGGATGCGGGAG
>NZ_VCKZ01000238.1 GCF_005889745.1 Actinomadura geliboluensis | reverse complement strand
GCCGCGGTGCTTCCGGCGGTGACGGCGGGGTGGGCGCTGGCACGGGCCGGTGACGTCGTCACGGCGAACGTCGGGTGGGCGTCCGACCTGGGGCTGGCGATCGATCTCCGGCTGGACGCGCTGTCCGTGGTGATGCTGGTGCTGGTGGGCGGGGTCGGCGCGGTGGTGCTCTGCTACTCGGGCTGGTACTTCGGGCCCGGCCAGCGGCTGATGACCGGGACGCTGGTGGCGTTCGCGGGGGCGATGACGGGGCTGGTGCTCGCCGACAACCTGCTCGTCCTGTACGTGTTCTGGGAGCTCACCACCGTCAGCTCGTTCATCCTCATCGGGCACACGCGGCCGGACCGGACCGCCGACCGGCGGGCCGCCACCCAGGCGCTGCTGACCACCACGGCGTTCGGGCTGGTCATGCTCGTCGGGTTCGTGGTGCTGGGGCAGGCCGCGGGCACCTACCGGATCTCGGCGCTGGTCGCGGACCCGCCGGGCGGGACCCCCGCGCAGGTGGGCGCGGTGCTGGTGCTCCTCGGCGCGTTCGCCAAGTCCGCGCAGGTACCGCTGCACGCCTGGCTGCCGGCCGCGATGGTCGCGCCGACGCCGGTGAGCGCCTACCTGCACGCGGCGGCGATGGTGAAGGCGGGCGTCTACCTGGTGGCGCGGCTCGCGCCGGGCTTCGCCGGGGTCGACCCGTGGCGGCCGCTGGTGCTGGCCGTGGGGCTGCTGAGCCTGCTGGTCGGCGGCGTCGTCGCGCTACGGCAGGACGATCTCAAACGGCTCCTCGCGTACGGGACGATCAGCCAGCTCGGCTTCCTCATGGTGCTGCTCGGCGACGGGTCGCGGACGGCGGCCCTCGCCGGTGCGGCGCTGCTGCTCGCCCACGGGCTGTTCAAGGCGCCGCTGTTCCTGGCGGTCGGCGCCGTCGAGCACCGCACCGGGACGCGGCGCGCGGACCGGCTGTCGGGCGCCGGGCGGCGGCTGCCGGTGCTGGCGGTCGCGGCGACGGCGGCGGTCGCGTCCATGATCGGGATCCCGCCGTTCCTCGGCTTCGTGGCGAAGGAGGTGGCCTTCAAGGCGTTCGCGCACGGCGGCCTGGACCTCGCCGTCCTCGCGGGCGTGGTCGCGGGGTCGGCGCTGACCGTGGCGTACGGGGTGCGGTTCCTGCACGGCGCCTTCTCCGGCGGGACGGAGGAGGAGCCGGCCGATCCCTGGGGCCTGGTCGTGCCGGTCGTGCTGCTGGCCGCGGCGGGGTTCGCCGCCGGGCTCGTCCCGGGAACGATGCAGGCGCTGATCGGGCCGTACGCCGAGACGCTGCCGGGACCCGGCTACGAGCTGTCGCTGTGGCACGGGCTCGGGGTGCCGATCGCGATGTCGGCGGTCGCGCTCGTGGTCGGCGCCGGCCTGTACGCGGCGTTCGGGCGGACGTTCCCCGGCAGGGCCACGCGGTGGTGGCACCCCGACGCCCAGCGCGCCTACGACGCCGTCATCGGGGGGACCATGAGCGGCGCGCACGCGGTGACGCGGCGGCTGCAGACCGGGTCGCTCCCGGCGTACCTGGGCGTGATCGCGGTGATGGTGCTGCTCGTGCCGGGCTCGGTGCTCGTGGCCGGGCTCGTCCGCGGCACCGGTCCGGACCCGCCGGCGGGCTGGCCGCGGGCCTGGGCCGACCCGGCGCAACTCGTGCTGGCGATGGTCGTGATCGCGTGCGCGGTCGCGGCGCGGTGGGCGCGCGGCCGGCTGTCGGCGGTGGTGCTGCTGTCGGGCGTGGGATACGGCATGGCTGGGCTGTTCGTCCTGCACGGCGCGCCCGACCTCGCGCTCACCCTCGTGGTCGTGGAGACGTTGACGCTGCTCATGCTCGTGCTGGTGCTGCGGCGCCTCCCGGAGCGGTTCCCGCCCTACCTGCGCAAGCGGTCCGCGCGCCTCGCGACCGGAGTCATCAGCCTGTGCATGGGCGGGTTCGTCGCGCTGTTCCTGGTGGCGGCGTCGCTGAGCCGGAGCGCGCCGCCGGTCGGCCCCGGCTACACGCGGCTCGCGGTGCAGGAGCACGTGAAGAACGTGGTGAACCTGATCCTGGTCGACCTGCGCGCGCTCGACACCCTGGGCGAGATCGCCGTGCTGGCCGCGACCGGGATGGGCGTCGCGAGCCTGGTGCTGACCGGGCCGGGCGCGCGGCCGCCCGGTCCGGCGCGGGAGCAGCGGAGCCGCTGGCTCGCCACGCCCGGCCGGCCCCCGCTCGGCGGGTCCTCGGTGGTGCTGGAGGCGGCGGCGCGGCTGCTGGCCCCGACGGTCCTGGTGTTCTCGGTGTACCTGTTCTTCGCCGGGCACGGCCGTCCGGGCGGCGGGTTCGTCGGCGGCCTGGTGGCGGGCATGGCGTTCGTGCTGCGCTACCTGCCGGGCGGGCGGCGCGAGCTCGCCGCCGCGCTGCCCGTCCGCCCCGCCCTGCTGCTCGGCGGCGGGCTCGGCATCGCGGTCGCGGCGGGCGCGGGCGGCTGGGCGTCCGGCGGGGAGTTCCTGCGGTCGGTGCACCTCGGGGGGACGGTGCCGGTGCTCGGGCACGTCGAGCTCCCCACCAGCCTGTTCTTCGACGCGGGCGTCTACCTGCTGGTGCTCGGGCTGGTGCTGACGATCCTCAGCACGCTCGGGGCGAGCCTGGAGGATCCGGACGAGGAGCTGGACCAAGAGCCGGAGGGGGAGCCGTCGTGACCGGGCCCGGCATCCTGCTCGTGGTGGTCGTCGCGGTGCTGTTCGCGACCGGGTTCGACCTGCTGATGCAGCGGTCCCTCATCCGGATCGTGATCGGCTTCAGCCTGCTCGGCCACGGCGCCAACCTCCTGCTGCTGCTCGCCGGCGGGCCCGCCGGGACGCCGCCGCTGCTCGGCGCGAAGGGCCCGGACGGTCCCGCCGACCCGCTCCCGCAGGCGATGGCGCTGACCGCGATCGTCATCACCTTCGGCGTCACCGCGTTCCTGCTGGCCATGGCCTACCGGAGCCGGCAGCTGCGCGGCGGCGACGAGGTCCCCGACGACGTCGAGGACCGCCGGATCTGCACCGAGCGGCGCCGCCGCGGCGAGGCCCCCGGCGGCACCCCGCTGGAGCAGGAGAACCCGGGACCGGAGGACGGCGCGTGAACGTCCTCGTCCCGCTGCCGTTCGCGCTGCCGCTGCTCGGCGCGGCGCTGGCGGTGCTGGCCCGCCGCCGGAGCACCTGGCTGCGGATCCTCGCCCCGCTCTTCGCCGCCGGCGGCGTCGCCGCCTGCGCCGGGCTGGTCGCGGCCGTGGCGCGGGACGGGATCCTCGCCGTCCAGCTGGGCGGGTGGGCGGCGCCGCTCGGCATCACTCTCGTCGCCGACCGGCTGTCGGCGCTGCTGCTCGCGGTGTCCGCGACCGTGCTGCTGGCGATCATGCTGCACGCCGTGGGGGAGGGCGCCGGCGGACTCGGCGGGGACGAGCCCGGCGTGTTCTACCCCGCCTACCTCACGCTGACCGCCGGGGTCAGCCTCGTCTTCCTCGCCGGGGACCTGTTCAACCTCTTCGTCGGGTTCGAGGTCATGCTCGCGTCGAGCTACGTCCTCATGACGCTGACCCCGACCGGGGAGCGGGTGCGGGCCGGGATGACCTACACGGTCGTCAGCCTCACGTCCTCGATCCTCTTCCTCACCGCGCTCGGCCTCACCTACGCGGCGACCGGCACGGTGAACCTCGCCGACCTGGCCACGCGGACCCCGGACCTGCCCGGCGCCACCCGCACCGCGCTCGCGCTGCTGTTCCTGGTGGTGTTCGGCATCAAGGGCGCGATCGTGCCGATGCACCTGTGGCTGCCCGACAGCTACCCGGTGGCGCTCACCAAGGTGACCGCGGTGTTCGCGGCGCTGCTGACCAAGGCCGCCGTGTACGCGCTCATCCGCGTGGAGACGCTGGTGTTCCCCCGCGAGCGGGCGTCCTGGCCGATGCTCGTCCTCGCCGCCGCGACGATCCTCGTCGGCACCCTCGGCGCGCTGACGCACGACGACATCCACCGGGTGTTCTCGTTCGTCCTCGTCGGGCACATCGGCTACATGCTGTTCGGGCTCGCCCTGTTCGACGTCGCGGGCCTCACCGGCGCGATCCTGTACCTCGTCCACCACATCGTCGTGCAGGCGACGCTGTTCCTGGTGAGCGACCTCATCCAGGGGCACACGGGAGAGACGTCGCTGCACAGGCTCGGCGGGCTGGCGGGCCTGTCCGCGTTCATCGCCGTGCTGTTCTTCATCCCCGCGATGAGCGTCAGCGGCGTCCCGCCGACCTCCGGGTTCGTCGCGAAGCTCGCCCTGTTCCAGGCCGGTGTCGGCTCCGGGAGCCTCCTGGCGTACGCCGTCACGGGCGTGGCCGTGCTGGGCAGCGTCCTCACCCTCATGGCGATGAGCCGGATCTGGACGCTCGGGTTCTGGCGCCCCCGCCCGGACGAGGCGGACGAACCGCCGCCGCCCGACGCGTCCTACACGAAGGGCGGTGCGCGGCTCATGAAGTCGGTGACCGCCGTCCTGGTGGTCGCGGGGCTCCTCATCGCGGTGTTCGCGGGCCCGCTCGCCGCCTGGAGCCGGCACGCCGCCGGCGACCTCGTCGACACCAGCGCTTACCGGCACGCCGTCCTGGACGGGGGCCGGCCGTGAGCACGCGCGCGCGCCGCCTCGTCTCCCGGCTGGGCATGGCCGGGTGGCTGTTCGCGGTGTGGCTGCTGCTGTGGGGGCGGGCCGACCCGCTCATCGTGGCCGGCGGCGCCGTCGTCGTCCTCGCCGTCTACCTGGTGAGCCGGCTGCCGGCCGTGCCCACCATCAAGCGGATCCGGCCGCTGTGGCTCGCCGTGGCGCTCGCGGAGTTCGCCTGGGACCTGCTCGTCTCCAGCCTGGTCATCGCCCGCCACGCCCTCTACCGGCCGCGCGCCGTGCGGGGCGCCATCGTCGAGGTGAACGCCCGGACGCGCTCCGAGCTCATCCTGCTGGCCGTCACGACGAGCATCTCGCTGCGCCCCGGCACGCTGCTGGTCGACCTCGACTGGGACCGGCACCTGCTGCGCATCCACGCCATGCCCGCCGGCTCGCGGAAGGAGGCGGACGCCGCGCGGAAGGGCGTGCTCCGCACCGAGCACCGGCTCATGCGCGCCCTCAGGACGTCCGAGGACGCGGCCGAAGAAGACGTCTCCACCAGGGAGGACCGATGAGCATCGTCTACGACGCGGCGCTGGCGCTGCTGGGCGCCGCGTTCCTGCTGACGGCCGTGCGGCTCGTCCGGGGCCCGTCCACGTTCGACCGCATCATGGCGCTGGACGTCCTGGCCGTGCTGCTGGTGAGCGGCATCGCCGTGCACACCGCGGTGCACAAGGAATCCGCGAACGCCACGATCCTCGTGGTGATCGCGCTGATGGGGTTCGTGGGGTCGGTCAGCGCCGCCCATCTCGCGGCGGCGCGGGCGGAGCGCCGGGAGCGGGGGGAGCGGGCATGACCACCGCCGTCTCCGCCGTCCTGCTGCTCGCCGGCGCGGCGTTCTGCGCGGTCGGCGCGCTCGGCATGCTCCGCTTCCCCGACCTGCTCACCCGGCTGCACGCCGCGACGAAGCCGCAGACGATCGGGCTGCTGCTCGTGCTCGCCGGTGTCGCGCCGCGGGCCGACTCGGTCACGGCCGCCGCGCCGCTGCTGCTCGTCGCCGTCTTCCAACTGATCACCGCCCCGGTCACCGCGCAGACGATCGCCGGCGCGGCCTACCGCGCCGGCGTCATCGACCCCGCGACCCTCGCCCTGGACGAGACCGGCCGCGCGACCTGACCGGGGACACCCGCCCCCGCTGGGCGTCCCGTGAAGGTTCAGCTCTGCGGGTCGCGGCGGGCGACCATGCCGGAGCAGCCCCAGCCGAGGCCGATCAGGACGGCGCCCAGGGACGCGACGACGCCGACCGCCGGGACGTCCAGCGCGGACAGCAGCGCGATCACGAGGCCGTAGAGGACGGTGAGGGTGAAGAGGGCCCGCCGGACGGTGTTCTTGTTCATGGCCACGAGCCTGCCGCGACCTGGAGAGCAGTAGTATCCACCGGTCGGTGGACAAAAGGGGTGCGGGTGGACGAGGCCGGGGAGCCCGTGGCGCGGGCGGAGAACGTCTGGCGCCGCTCCTACCCGCTCTGGGACGCCTACTTCGCGATGGTGCTGGTCGGGACCGTGGCCGCGACCGCCGCCGACGAGCTGCCGCCCGGGCGGCGGGCCGCGGCGATCGCGCTGCTCGTCCTGCTGAGCGTGGCGTACGCGGCGATCGGGAGGGCGGCGCTGCGGTCGCAGGAGGTGCCGCGGCCCGGCTGCAAAATCTACGCCGTCGCGCTGGTCTGCATGTTCGTGCCCGCGACGCTGCTGGCGCCGGTGACGGCGACGGGCCTCGCGGCGCTGGCGCCGCAGGTCTACATGATGTACGGGGCGGCGCGCGGGTTCGCGCTGATGCTCGTGCTGTTCTCCGGCCCGGTCGGGCTGGGGCTGGCGGAGTCCGGGGCGAGCACGGCGATGACGGCGGTGGTCGTGGCGGCGGGCCTCGCGTGCAGCCTGCTGCTCGCGGTGTTCATCGGGCGCCTCGGCCACCAGAACGCCGAGCGGCTGCGGCTCATCGAGGAGCTCGACCGGACGCGGGGCGAGCTGGCGGAGGTGTCCCGCGAGGCGGGGATGCTCGCCGAGCGGGAGCGGCTCTCCCGCGACATCCACGACACGATCGCGCAGGGCTTCACCTCGATCACGATGCTGCTGCAGGCGGCGGAGGCCGAGGTCGGGCCGAACCGGCACGTGGAGCTGGCGCTGCGGACCGCGCGCGAGAACCTCGCCGAGACGCGCGGCCTCGTCGCCGCGCTCGCGCCGCCCGCGCTGGACGGCGGCTCGCTGGTGGAGGCGCTGCGCCGGCTGGCCCGCGACTTCGACCTGCCCGTCGACCTGGCCGTGACGGGCGAGCCCCGGCCGCTGGACGCCGTCGAGGTCGTGCTGCTCCGGGTGACGCAGGAGGCGCTCGCGAACGTCCGCAAGCACGCCGCCGCCGGCTCGGTGCGGGTGGAACTGGACTACGGCGACCCGGTGCGGCTGGCCGTCGCCGACGACGGGCGCGGGTTCGCGCCCGGCGAGGTCGAGCGCGGCTTCGGCCTGCGCGGCATGCGGACCCGGGTCGAGCGCGCCGGCGGGACGTTCGCCGTCGCCGCCACCACCGGCGGGACCCGGATCGAGGTGGCGGTGCCGTGCTCCGCGTGATGATCGTCGACGACCACCCGATCGTCCGGGAGGGGCTGCGCGGGATGCTCGCCGCCGAGCCGGACATCGAGGTGGCGGGGGAGGCCGCGTCCGGGGACGAGGCCGTCGCGCTGGTGCCCCGCGTCCGGCCGGACGTCGTGCTGATGGACCTGCGGATGCCGTCCGGCGACGGCGCGAGCGCGATCGAGCGGCTGCCCGGCCACCGGATCCTGGTGCTGACGACGTTCCAGGACGACGCCGACATCGTCCGGGCGATCGAGGCGGGCGCGGCGGGCTACCTGCTGAAGGACGCCTCGCGCGCCGACCTCGCCGCCGCCGTGCGGGACGCCGCGGCGGGCCGCCGCGTCCTGTCCCCCGAGGTGTCGGCACGCCTCGCGGTGGTGGACCAGACCCCCGCGCCGCCCGTCCTGTCGGCGCGCGAGGCGGAGGTGCTCGCGCTCGTCGCGGAGGGCCTCACCAACGCCCAGATCGGCGAGCGCCTCTACATCGGCCAGGCGACGGTGAAAACCCACTTGCTGCGCATCTTCACCAAACTCGGCGTCTCCGACCGCACCGCCGCCGTCATGACCGCCCTCCAGCAAGGCCTCATCCCCGCCCCCTGACCCATTTCGTCTTCGCGTCCGCGGAATGGCGCGCGTTCGCGCGGCGGGCGAAGAGCGGCGGGTTCGACCTGCGCTGACCCGCCGCGTCCCGCTTCCGCGCCGGCCTACTCCTCGGTGGCGGGGCTGCCGCCGGCCTCGTATTCGGCGAGGAGGTCCTCCTCGGAGGCGCCGCGGCGCCAGTAGCCGGTGAACGTGACGGCGCGGCGGTCCATGCCGCGCTCGTTCACCAGGTGCCGGCGCAGCGCCTTCACCACGGCGGACTCGCCCGCGATCCACGCGTAGGCGCCGTCCGGGATCTTCGCGTCGCGGACGGCGTCCAGCAGGCCGCCGGGGGAGACCCAGGTGACCTCCGCGTCGGCGGCGGTGGGCATGTCCTGCCGGTCCTCGGGGTGCGGGACGTCCACCCAGACCTGGGCGGGCGTCCCGGCGGGCAGCCAGGCGAGGTTGCCCGCGACGGCGGGCAGCGCGGTCAGGTCGCCCGCGATGATGACCGGCGCGCCCGGCGGCGGCCGGAAGTCGAAGCCGCCGTTGTCGGGGCCGGTCGGGCCGAGGATCGTGACGCGGTCGCCGGGGGCGGCCTTCGCCGCCCACCGGCCCGCGGGGCCGGACGCGCCGTCCATGTGCAGGGCGAAGTCGACGTCCAGCTCACCGGGCCGGAACTCGCGGACGGTGTAGGAGCGCATGATGCCGCGCTCGGCCGGGTCCAGCGCCCGCCAGTCGGCGAACCAGGTGGCGCCGTCGCTGTTCTCCGGCATGACGGGGGCGTCCTGGTGCGGGTGCGGCAGGAACAGCTTGAACCGCTGGTCGCGGCCGCCGGTCGCGAAGCCGTCGAGGGACGCGCCGCCGAAGGTGATCCGCGCCATGGACGGTCCGAGCCGCACGGACCGGACCACGTGCACGTCGAAGAAGGCGTAGGGGTGGGCCGGAGTCGTCATCGTGCCGCCTTTCAGCCGAGCTTCTTCGCGGACTGCAGGGCCGCGGCGACCGCTTCGAGGAGCGGCGCGCAGCCCTCGTAGGAGAAGCGGGGCTCCGGCTGCCACGGGATGACCTGGCCGGCCTTCACCGCGGGCAGTTCCTGCCAGGACGGCTTGGAGCCGAGGTCCTTGGGCTGGAGCGCCTGCGTCCGGGAGTCGAGCAGGATGAGGTCCGCCTTGTACTTGTCGGCGTTCTCCCAGCTCAGGTTCTCGAAGTAGTCGTCGGCGCCCAGCTTGTCCGGGAGGATCAGGTCGACGCCGAGCTCCTTGTAGTAGATGAGGTCGGTGTTCTTGTTCGGGCTGGAGGCGTAGAACAGGTCGGGGCTCGCGGACGCGGCGAGCACCTTCAGGCCGGGCTTGGCCTCGGCCGCCGCGCGCACCGCCTCGGCGGCCTTCTCGAACCGGTCCTTGGCGGCGGTGACCTTCGCGGCCTTCAGGTCGGCGCCGAGCGCGGCGGCGAGGGCGGCGGTCCGCTCGATCGGCTTCGGCAGCGGGACGGACCCGGCCGCGACGGCGACGCTCGGCGCCAGCGCGTAGATCTTGTCCTTGCTCTCCTCGGGGACGTAGAAGAGGTCGCCCGGGATGAACATGTTGTCGACGAGCAGCTCGGGGCGGAGCGCGGCGTACTTCTCGATGTTGAACTCGCCGTACGCGTTGCCGATGATCTCCAGCCGGTCGACGGGCAGGTTCCCGGCCTGCGGGTCGGGCTTGCCGTCCTTGAGCTTCGTCGGGCCGAACACGCCGACGAGCTGCTTGTCGATGCCGAAGTCGTAGAGGGCGGCGGCGGTCGCGACGTAGCCGACGACGCGCTGCGGGCGGTTCTTGAGGTCCACCTTCGTGCCGCGGTCGTCGGTGAACGTCCAGGCACCGCCGGGGGAGGCGGTGCCGCCCGCGCCGTCGTCGCCGCCGCAGGCGCTGATCAGGGCCCCGAGGGCGACGGCGCCGCCGGCTCCGAGGAAGCCGCGGCGGGTGAGGTGGCGGGCACCGGTATTCGACATTTCGGGCGATCTCCAAGAATCAACTACAGTGATCGGATAGTGGGCCGATCAAGACTTAGGTTAACCTAACCTAAGATCTTGTCCAGAGGGGGCCCGCAGGTGCTGTCGACCACGCCGCCGCCGCTGCTCACCGAGCGGCCGGCCGATCCGCCGCACCGCTCGCGGCTGGCCGCCGGGCTCCTCGCCGCGGTGCTGCTCCTGCTCACGACCGCCGTGCTGAGCCTCGCGGTCGGCGCCAAGCCGCTGTCGCTCGCGGAGGCGTGGGACGGGCTGTTCGACCCCGGCTCGGCCGCCTACACGGTCGTCCACGACATGCGCCTCCCGCGCACCCTGCTCGGCCTGCTCGCCGGGACGGCGCTCGGGCTCGCCGGCGCGGTGATGCAGGCGCTCACCCGCAACCCGCTCGCCGACCCCGGCATCCTCGGCATCAACGCGGGCGCGTCCGCCGCCGTCGTCACCGCCATCTCGTTCCTCGGCATCACCTCGTTCACCGGCTTCGTGTGGTTCGCGTTCGCGGGCGCCGGCGCGGTCGCCGTGCTGCTCTACGCGGTCGGCGGCGGGCGCGGCGCCACGCCCGCCCGGCTCGCGCTCGCCGGGTCCGCGCTGAACGCCGCGCTGTTCTCCTACGTCAACGCCGTGCAGCTGCTGGACACCGCGTCCCTCGACCGGATGCGCTTCTGGACGGTCGGCTCCCTCGCCGCCGCGCAGCAGTACACGGTCGTCCGCGTCGCCCCGTTCGTCCTGGTCGGGCTGGTGCTCGCGCTGCTGCTCGCCCGCCCGCTCAACGCGATGGCGATGGGCGAGGACGCGGCCCGCGCGCTCGGCGCCGACCCCGGCCGCGCCCGCGTCGTCGCGATCGTCGCCGTCACGCTGCTGTGCGGCGCGGCGACGGCCGCCTGCGGGCCGATCATCTTCGTCGGGCTGATGGTGCCGCACCTCGTCCGCTCGCTGACCGGCCCGGACCTGCGGCGGCTGCTGCCGTTCTGCGCGCTCCTGTCACCCGCGCTGATGCTGGCGGCGGACGTCCTCGGCCGCGTCGTCGTCCGGCCGTCGGAGCTGCAGGTCGGCATCGTGATGGTCGTCGCGGGCGGGCCCGTCTTCCTCTACTTCGTGAGGCG
Organism: Actinomadura geliboluensis; assembly: GCF_005889745.1. Taxonomy (GTDB): domain Bacteria; phylum Actinomycetota; class Actinomycetes; order Streptosporangiales; family Streptosporangiaceae; genus Spirillospora; species Spirillospora geliboluensis. The sequence continues at coordinate 3,496 of NZ_VCKZ01000238.1, read as the reverse complement.
GCCGTTCGGGAAGGCGGTGGCGTCGTGAGCCGCGCACCCCGCGCAGCGGTCGTCCGGACGCCGGGCGGCGTGTCGTTCCGGTTCCACCCGCGCGCGTTCGCCGTCGCGGTGCTCTGCCTCGCCGTGGCGCTCGGCGCCGGGGTGCTGCTCATCGGCAGCGGCGACTTCCCGATGAGCCCCGCCGACGTCGTCGCGACCCTGTTCGGCCAGGGCACCCCCGCCGACTCGCTGATCGTCAACCAGATCCGGCTGCCGCGGGTGGCGGCGGCGCTCGCCGTCGGCGCCGCGCTCGGCCTGGGCGGCGCGATCTTCCAGTCGCTGACCCGCAACCCGCTCGGCAGCCCCGACATCCTCGGCTTCACCCAGGGCGCGGCGAGCGGCGTGCTCGCGGTGATCGTGCTGACCGGCGGCGGCACCCTCGCGGTCGCGGCGGGCGCGGCCGGCGGCGGGCTGCTCACCGGGCTGGTCGTGTGGGCGGCGGCGGGCCGGCGCGGTGCGCACGGCCAGCGGCTCATCCTCGTCGGCATCGGCGTCGCGGCGATCCTCACCGGCGTGAACGGCTACCTGCTCACCGAGGCGGACATCACCGAGGCCGCGCGCGCCGTGCTGTGGCTGACCGGCAGCCTGGACGGCCGCGACTGGGCGGACGCGGCGCCGGCGATCGCCGGGCTCGCCGTCCTCGGGCCGCTCGTCCTCGTCGGCTGCGGGCGGGCGCTGCGGATGCTGGAGATGGGCGACGACGCCGCGCACGGCCTCGGCGTCCCCATCGAGCGGGTCCGGCTGATCATGCTGGCGGCGGCCGTGCTGCTCATCTCGCTCGCCGCGGCGGCGGCCGGGCCGGTCGCGTTCGTCGCGCTGACCGCGCCGCAGCTCGCCCGGCGCCTCACCCGCACGACCGGCCCCAACCTGCTGCCCGCGACGTGCATGGGGGCGGCGCTGCTGGTCGCCGCCGACTGGGTCGCGCAGCGCGCCTTCCCGGGGCACCAGCTCCCGGTCGGCGTGGTGACCGGGCTCCTCGGCGGCGGGTACCTGGTCTGGCTCCTGGTGACCGAACGCAAGACGGGACGGATCTGAATGAAGGACGCGAACGCGCGGCTCACCGGCACGGGACTCACCCTCGCCTACGACAAGCGCACCATCACCGAGAACCTCGACGTGGCCGTGCCGGACGGGTCGTTCACCGTCATCGTCGGCCCGAACGCGTGCGGCAAGTCGACGCTGCTGCGGGCGCTCGCCCGGATCCTGAAGCCGGCCGCCGGGACGGTCGTGCTGGACGGCCGGCCGATCTCCGGCTGGCCCGCCAAGAGGCTCGCCCGCACGCTCGGGCTGCTGCCGCAGTCGTCCATCGCGCCGGAGGGCATCACGGTCGCCGACCTGGTGTCGCGCGGCCGGTACCCGCACCAGAGCCTGCTGCGGCAGTGGTCCCGGGAGGACGAGCGGGTCGTCGCCGAGTCGATGGCCGCGACCGGCGTCCAGGACCTCGCGGCCCGGCCCGTGGACGAGCTGTCGGGCGGGCAGCGGCAGCGCGTCTGGATCGCGATGGCGCTCGCCCAGCAGACCCCGCTGCTCCTGCTGGACGAGCCGACGACCTACCTCGACATCGCGCACCAGATCGAGGTCCTCGACCTGTGCGCGCGGCTGCACGAGGAGGGCCGCACGGTGGTCGCGGTGCTGCACGACCTGAACCACGCCGCCCGCTACGCCACCCACATGATCGCCATGCGGGAGGGCCGGATCGTCGCCGAGGGCGCCCCCGCCGCGGTCGTCACGTCCGAGCTGGTCGAGGAGGTGTTCCGGCTGCCGTGCCGGGTGATCGACTGCCCGGAGACCGGGACGCCGCTCGTCGTCCCGGCCGCGCGCACCCGGGTGCCCGCCCTGCACTGAACCGGCACTGAACCGGCACTGAACCGGCGCGGGACCGGCACGCGAGGATCGTTGTAGGCTTATAACCGTTATATGCCTACAACGAGTGGAGTGCCGGTGCCCGAGCTGAGCCACCGCCGCAGGCTCCTCGTGCTGGCCATCTGCTGCATGAGCCTGCTCATCGTCAGCCTCGACAACACCATCCTCAACGTTGCGCTGCCCACGCTCCAGCAGGACTTCGGCAGCTCCCTGTCCGGCCTGCAGTGGACGATCGACGCCTACCTGATCGTCCTCGCCTCGCTGCTGATCCTGGCCGGCTCGACCGCCGACCGGATCGGGCGGCGGCGCGTCTTCCAGACCGGGCTCGCGCTGTTCGTCGCCGGGTCGGTGCTGTGCAGCCTCGCGCCGTCCCTCGGCTGGCTCGTCGGCGCCCGCGTCGTGCAGGCGGTCGGCGGGTCGATGCTCAACCCGGTCGCCATGTCGATCATCACGAACGTGTTCACCGAGCCGCGCGAGCGGGCCCGCGCCATCGGCGTCTGGGGCGGCGTCGTCGGGCTCAGCATGGCGATGGGCCCGCTCGTCGGCGGGCTGCTCGTCGACTCCGTCGGCTGGCGGTCGATCTTCTGGCTGAACGTGCCGATCGGGCTCGCCGCGCTCGCGCTCACCGCGCTGTTCGTCCCCGAGTCGCGCGCCCCGCGGCCGCGCCGCGCCGACCCGCTCGGCCAGGGCTACCTGATCGTCCTGCTCGGGACGCTCACCTACGCGATCATCGAGGCGCCGGGCCGCGGCCCGGCCGACCCCGCCGTCCTCGGCGCCGCGCTGCTGGCCGCCGCGTCCCTCGCCGGGTTCGCCGTGCACGCGCTGCGCGCCCCCGAACCGCTGATCGACCTGCGCTTCTTCCGCAGCGTCCCGTTCTCCGGCGCGACGCTCATCGCCATCAGCGGGTTCGCGGCGCTCGGCGGGTTCCTGTTCCTCAACACCCTGTACCTGCAGAACATCCGGGGGCTGTCGGCGCTGCACGCCGGGCTGTACCTGCTGCCGATGGCCGCGATGACCGCCGTGTGCGGCCCGCTGTCGGGGCGGCTCGTCGGGAGCCGCGGCCCTCGGCTGCCGCTGCAGCTCGCCGGTGCGGCGATGCTGGCGAGCGCGCTGCTGTTCGCCGCGTTCGACGCCGAGACCCATGACGCCACCCTGTTCGCGTCCTACGTCCTGTTCGGCATCGGGTTCGGGATGGTGAACTCGCCGATCACCAACACGGCCGTGTCCGGGATGCCGCGCGCCCAGGCCGGCGTCGCCGCCGCGGTCGCCTCCACCAGCCGGCAGGTCGGGCAGGCCCTCGGCGTCGCGGTGATCGGCGCGGTGCTCGCCGCCGGGACGGCCGGCGCGCCCGGCGCGGCCGCCTTCACCGCCGCGGCCCGCCCGGCATACTGGATCCTGACCGGATGCGCCGCCGCCGTCCTCGTGCTCGGCACGGCCACCACCGGCCGGCGGGCCGCCCGCAGCGTCGCGCGCGTCGCCGGCCTGTTCGACGCCGGCGATCCGGTGCCGGACGGATCCCCTGTGACGGGAGCGAGCGCCCGATGAGCACCCAACCCGCCGCCGAGCCGACCGCGCGCACCGAGCCCTCCGGCAC
>NZ_VCKZ01000237.1 GCF_005889745.1 Actinomadura geliboluensis | reverse complement strand
GCCTCCCCCACTGCGCACCACGCCCGTCCCGACAAGGGCCACCCGGGCAAGCGCCACCCGTTCCGGCAGGCGCGCACCTTCCGCGGCGTCCACGGCGAGGCCACCGTCAAGCGCAAGGACGGCTTCCACCTCGCGACCTGGCAGCACGGCAAGATCACGTCCGTGTCGTCCAGCGGGGTCACCGTCCGCAGCGAGGACGGCGTCTCCTGGACGTGGGCGGCCAACGGCGACACCCGCGTCCGCAAGGACGGCGAGAAGTCCGCCCTCAAGGCCCTCGCCAACGGCGACCAGGTGCTCGTCGCCGGCGAACGGTCCGGGAACACCCGCACCGCCCGCCTCATCCGCGTCCCCAAGCACCGCTAGCGCAGAGGAGGCGGACGGTACCTTCGGACGAAGGGTTCGTCCGCGCGGGAGCGAAGAGGGGGCGATGAGCGAGAGCCGGCGGGTGCTCGTCGTGGACGACGAGGCCAACATCCGCGACCTGATCGAGGTCGCGCTGCGCTTCCACGGCTTCACGACCGTCACCGCCGCCACCGGCGAGGACGCGCTGCGCGCGGCCCGCCGCGAGCGGCCCGACCTCGTCCTGCTGGACGTCATGCTCCCCGGCGTCAACGGCTTCGAGGTGTGCCGGCGGCTCCGCGCGGACGGCGACCAGGTCCCGGTGATCTTCCTGACCGCGAAGGACACGCCGTCCGACACCGTCACCGGCCTCACCCTCGGCGGCGACGACTACGTCACCAAGCCGTTCTCGATCGAGGCGCTGATCGCGCGGGTGCGGGCCGTCCTGCGCCGGACGGCCCCGCCGCCGCCCCCGGCGGACGCGGGCGCCGTCCTGCGCGTGTCCGACCTCGAACTCGACGAGGCGCACTGGACGGTCCGCCGCGGCGGCGTCGACGTCGACCTGTCGCCGACCGAGTTCCGCCTGCTCGCCTACCTGATGCGCAACGCGGGCGCCGTCCTGTCGCGCGGGCAGCTGCTCGCCGGCGTGTGGGGCTGGGACCACGGCAACCCGCAGGTCGTCGAGACCTACATCAGCTACCTGCGCCGCAAGCTCGACCCGCTCGGCGAGCCGCTGATCCACACCCGCCGCGGTATCGGCTACTCGCTGCGGCCATGACGCTCAACGCCCGGCTGCTCACCGGCCTCCTCGCCGTCACGACCGCCGGGCTCGCGATCATGGGCGCGGTCAGCGCGCTCGTCCTGAACGGCTACCTGATGCACCGGGTGGACGAGCAGCTCCAGGCCACCCGCGACCGCGCCGTGACGCGGCTGCTGCGCCCCGGCCTGCCCGAGCAGGGGGCCGCCCCGGCGCAGTTCGTGGTGCTGGCCATCGGGCCGACCGGACGGGTCCGGGTCCTGAGCGGCGACGCCCCGGACCCGGCGTCGGCCGTCACCGCGATCGAGAGGCTCGGCCCGGACGAGCTCGCCGCCCGCGCCCGCGGCCTCGAACCGTTCTCGCTGCCGGGCCTGCGGGCCGTCGCGCGGCCGTGGCGGAACGGCACCGTCGTCGTCGCGGCGCCGCTCGGGGAGATCCACTCGGCCGTCCGGAACCTGGTGCTGTCGGAGGTCGCGACGGCCGCGCTGCTGCTCGCCGCGCTGATCGTGCTCGGCCGGTGGCTGATCGGCCGCGGACTGCTGCCGCTCGACCGGATGGCCGCCACCGCGCACGCCATCACCGTCGGCGGCGACCTGCGCGCCCGCATGCCCGGCCCCGGCGACCGCACCGAGACCGCCCGGCTCGCCGCCGCCATCAACGTCATGCTGGAGCGGATCGAGCAGGCGTTCTGGGCGCGCAGCCGCTCCGAGGCCCGCGTCCGCGAGTTCGCCGCCGACGCGTCCCACGAGCTGCGCACCCCGCTGACGACCATCCAGGGCTACGCGGAGCTGTACCGGCACGGCGCCCTCGGCCCCGACGAGCTGCCGGACGCGATGCGCCGCATCGAGGACGAGGCCCGCCGCATGAACGACCTGGTCACCGACCTGCTGGAGCTGGCCCGGCTGGACCGCGAGGCGTCCCTGCAGCCCGTCCCGACGGACCTGGCGGCACTGGCGCGGGACGCCGTGGCGGACGCGGCCGCCGCCGAACCCGACCGTCCCCTCACGCTGGACGCCCCGAAGACCCTGGTCGCGAACGTCGACGAGGCGCGCATACGGCAGGTGCTGGCGAACCTCCTGGCCAACGTCCGCGCCCACACACCCCCCGGGACGCCTACGACCGTCCGTCTGGCCCCGGGCCTGATCGAGGTGGCGGACGAGGGCCCCGGCATGTCGGCGGAGGACGCCGCCCGCGCCTTCGAACGCTTCCACCGCGCGGGCCGGGAGCAGGCGGGAACCGGCCTCGGCCTCCCCATCGTCGCCGCCATCGCCGCCGCCCACGGCGGCCGCGCCGAACTCCGCTCCGCGCCCGGCGCCGGCACGACCGTCCGCGTCACACTGCCCGTACTGGACGGCCGACGCTCCCACTGAGCGGGACATACGGGTGTCGGGGCGCGGCGGCGTCCAGCACAGTCGGAGGTCGGATGGTCCCGTCCCCAAAGGAACCGCGCATGGCCGGCTGGAATCATCGGTACGCGAAGATCAACGGCCTCGACGTCCACTACGTCGAACAGGGCACCGGACCGCTCGTCGTCCTGCTGCACGGCTTCCCGCACACCTGGTTCAGCTGGCGGCACCAGATCGGCCCGATCGCGGACGCCGGCTTCCGCGTCGTGGCGCCCGACATGCGCGGCATGGGGCAGACCAGCGGACTGTCCGACCACCGCGAGTACGTCCCGGACCGCATCGTGGCCGACGTGACCGGCCTGCTGGACCACCTGGGCGCGGAGAAAGCGGTCTTCAGCGGCCTCGACTTCGGCCTGTTCGCCGCCTACGACCTCGCCTACCACCACCCCGAGCGCATCGCGGCGATCATCGGGCTGGAGAACCCGTTCATCACGCCGTCCACCGAGCCGCCGCTGACGATCGCCGCCCGGCAGGGCCGCAAGCACTTCAACCACATCCACTACTTCACCGCCGAGCCCGGCGCCGCCGACCGCGACCTCGCCGCCGCGCCCCGCGAATTCCTGCGCAAACTGTTCTACGCGCTCTCCAGCGACTACCACTACCTCGACGTCTGGCGGAAGCCGCCCGGGACGACCTATATCGACGCCCTCCCGGAGACGCCGCCCCTCCCCTGGACATGGCTGACGGAAACGGAACTGGAGTTCTACGTCGCCGACTACAGCCGCAGCGGATTCACCGGCGGGCTGAACTGGTACCGGGCCATGGACCTTTGCTGGGAGTACCGGAAGCCATATGCCGGACGGAAGAAGAACCCTGTCCCCTTCTACTTCATCGGAAGCGAACAGGACGTCGACCTGGAGGCGTGGCACGGCGACGACCCGCTGAACCACCTCGGCGACCACTACGACGATCTGCGCGCGGTCCGGGTGATCAAAAAGGCCGGGCACATGATGCAGATGGAGAAATCCGGCGAGACGACCGCGGCGATGCTCGAATTCCTCGCGGCGGGGAGGAACGAATGGGTCTGACCGAGAACCGCGTCGCGGTCGTCACCGGGGCGAGCCGCGGCGCCGGAAAGGGAATCGCGCTGGCCCTCGGGGAGACCGGCGCGACGGTCTACGTGACCGGACGCACGCGCACCGAGTCCGACCTCCCCGGCACCGTCCTCGCCACCGCCCAGGAGATCACCGAGCGCGGCGGCACCGGCATCCCGGTGATCTGCGACCATTCCGACGACGCCCAGGTCGAGGCCCTGTTCAAGCAGGTCGAGCGGGAGTCGGGGTCCCTGGACATCCTCGTCAACAACGCGTTCACGATCCCCGACGGCCTGGCCCGCAAGGGCCCCTTCTGGGAGAAGCCGCTGGCACTCCAGAGCATGTTCGACGTGGGCATGCGGTCGGCCTACGTCGCCAGCTACTACGCCGCCCCGCTGCTCATCGAGAACAACGCCGGCCTCGTCGTCAACACCTCGTCCTTCGGCGGCCGCTGCTACATGCACGGACCCGCCTACGGCGCCGGAAAGGCCGCCGTGGACAAGATGGCCCACGACATGGCCGTGGACTTCAAGCCCTACAACGTCGCCGCGGTGTCCCTCTGGATGGGCCTCCTCAAGACCGAACGCAACAAGGCGCTCTTCGAGGGCGTCCCCGACCGCTACCAGTCGTTCGCCGCCGGCGCGGAGTCCCCGGAGTTCAGCGGCCGGGTGATCGACGCCCTCGCCCGCCACCCCGACCGGATGCGCTGGACCGGCCAGGTGCTCATCGGCGCCGAACTGGGCGCGGAACTGGGCGTCGTCGACATCGACGGCAACCAGCCCCGCTCCCACCGCGCCGTGCTGGGCGACACACCGACCTTCAGCGACGCCGTAGTCGACTGACCCCGGTCACGCGTTCACTACCTCTCATCGATTATTCGCACTACTAACTGCAATACCGACTGAGCAGGGCAAAGAACGTCCACACCAAGGGCCATCAAAGCCCCCCGAGAGGGAAACCTGATCACCACACCGGCCATCTGAGCACGCCAATCCAACTTCAATGCCCTAAGTTTGTGGTGATTGGTCCGGAATATCCCGCGAACGGAGTCCTGACCGGACGCCTCAGGGGAGTTATCATCCGAAACGGGGACCGCTCCCAGATAACGGTCCCGCAGTTCAGGACGCATCTGACGTCGTCCGAACCGCACCGCATGCCCGGCATGCCGGTGCGGTCGGATCACTATGGGACGGCGTCGTTCCCGTAACCGACGGTGCGGCCTTCCCCGACGTCCGCTGTCGCATTCCTTCGTCCATCCCTGCCCGGCCCGTACGAGACCGAGCGAGACACGGCGACGGGACTCCACCGAGGAGGCACCATGACCCACGTCGAGCAAGAGTCCACACCGCACACACCGCACGCGGTCGCCGACCCCGCGCCGCTGGGCCTCGCGGCCTTCGCCCTGACCACGTTCCTCCTGTCCGCCAAGAACGCCGCCTGGACCGACGGCACCGACGCCTGGCTCGGCTACGCCCTCGGCTACGGCGGCCTCGTCCAAGTCCTCGCGGGCATGTGGGAGTTCCGCAACCGGAACGTCTTCGGCGCGACGGCCTTCAGCTCGTACGGCGGCTTCTGGATCGGCCTCGGCCTGTACGTCGTCCTCGTCGCCGGCGGCACCACCCCCGCCCAGGAGGCCAACGACCTCGGCTGGATCCTGCTGGCCTTCGCGATCTTCAACACCTACATGATGCTGTGGGCCACCCAGGTCAACCAGGCCGTCCTCGCCGTCTTCGTCGCCCTGGAGGCCACCGAGATCATCCTGTTCATCGGCAACTTCGCCGGCAGCGAGACCACCATCAAGATCGGCGGCTACATCGGCATCCTCACCGCCATCTGCGCCTGGTACGCCTCCGCCGCCGGCCTCATCAACGGCATGCTGGGCCGCACCTTCCTAGGCGTAGGCCGCCCAATGTTCACCCACCTAATCCCAAACACCGACACCCACCCCCACTGACCACCGGAGGCCCGCGCCGGGCCCAAGATCCGGCAAAAGGGCGCCCGTTTGCCGCCGCTCCGCGGCTGCGTCCGAGAAGCGGCTCTGCACCAGGCATTACGCTGGTACAGGTGACGGCACCGGTCATCCTCGTGGTGGACCACGACCCGGGCTCACGGCGCGTGTTGCTCACCGACCTGACGCGCCGACTGGGCGGGGTGTTCACCCTGAAGGGCGCGGGCTCGGCCGAGGAGGCACGCACCGCGCTGCAGGAGGCTGCGCAGGAGGAGCACAAGGTCGCCCTCCTTCTGGTGGACGACGCCTGCGCCGACGTCCTGTCCCGGGCCCATGAGTTGCACCCCACTGCCAAACGCGTCCTCATGGTGGACCGCGACTACTCCTCGACCAGCCCGGCCGTCCAGGCGATCGCGCTCGGCCACGCCGACTTCCACCTCGTACGGCCGTGGACGAACGACGAATCGATGCATCGCGCGGTGAGCGAGTTCCTGTCCGCGTGGACGGAGGAACAGGAGCCGGCCTTCGAACTCTTTCGCGTCGTCGCCCGGATGGACGACCCCCGCGTCCACCGTCTTCGCGACCTGATGGTGCGCTTTGGCCTGCCGTTCCTGGTCTATCCGCCCGATGAGGAACGCGGCCGGCGCCTGCTGCGTGAGGCGGGACTGGACGCGTCCCGGCTGCCCGTGGTGATCCGCTACGACGGTAAGGCCCTCGTGGACCCGCAACTCCCCGACCTCGCGTCCGCGATCGGAGTCAACGTCACCAACGACCTGAAAGTCTGCGATGTCGCCATAGTCGGGGCCGGCGCGGCGGGCCTGACGGCGGCGGTGTACGCGGCGTCCGAGGGCCTCGACACCGTCCTGCTGGAACGGGCCTTTTCCGGCGGGCAGGCCGGGACCAGCCCCATGATCCGGAACTATCCGGGCTTCCCGCACGGCATCGCCGGCCGGCACCTGATGGAGCGGACCTGCGAGCAGGCATGGCTGATGGGCGCGCACATCGTCTTCGCCCAGCAGGCCGTCGGCCTCGAACACCGCGGCGACCATCAGGTGGTTCGCTTGGTGGACGGCTCCGAAGTCCGTGCTCGAGCCGTGCTGATCAGCACCGGCGTCGACTGGCGGCGGCTGAACGTCCCCAGCCTGGAGGACCTCGCCGGTGCCGGTGTCTTCTACGGCATGGCCGTGGGCGAGAGCCGCGCGATGCGGGACCAGGACGTCTTCATCGTGGGCGCCGGCAACTCCGCGGGCCAGGGCGCACTGCACCTCGCCCAGCACGCCCGCACGGTCACCCTGGTCGTCCGGGGCGACAGCCTGGCGAAGTCGGCGTCGGCCTACCTGCTGCGCGCCATCGAAACGACCCCGAACATCATCGTCCGCACCCACACCGAGGTGGTCGGCTGCGGCGGCGACGGCCGCCTGGAACGCCTGACCCTCGCCGACCGGGCGGCGGGAACCACCGAACAGGTCCCGGCGTCCGCGCTGTTCATCATGATCGGGGGCGAACCCCACACCCAGTGGCTCCCGGACACCCTCGCCACCGACGATCACGGCTACGTCCTCACGGGCCGCGAAATCCACGAGGAGGCCCCCGGACTCTGGCCCTTCGACCGCGACCCCGTTCCCCTCGAGACGAGCCTCCCCGGCGTATTCGCGGCGGGAGACGTCCGGAGGGGCTCGATCAAGCGGGTCGCCTCAGCAGTAGGCGAGGGCGCCACCGCCGTCCGCTCCATCCACGAGTACCTCTCCACCTGACCGAGTGCCGATCGGCTCGCCCCAGACGTTCTTCGTGGGTCGTCGAGGACGATCCGGGAGATGCGACCATCTCCGGCGACGACGCCCCTCATCGGTGTGCGCCCGCGCGGCAACCCCACCAGCCGAGCCGGCGGAGATGTCCCATCTCTCATTCGCGGCTCGCATTTCCCGCCGACCTCGGCACGGGAGACGCACTCCGTCCGCGGCCCGGCAGGACGTCAGTCCGGTAGCACGAAGCCCCCTCGCGAGGATCGCAAGGGGGCTTTGACCTGGGCGCACCCGAAGGGATTCGAACCCCTAACCTTCTGATCCGTAGCAAGATCAGCACCGTCCAGGCATGTCCCCACAGGTCTCCTGACCAGCGCGGCAACCTCCGGCCCATCCACACCCGTCCAAGGTCATCCGACCCCGTTGTTAGCACCGCCGTTAGCACCGCACCCCGTCCCGGAGGGTGCGCCCGCGCGAACGGCGAGACGCTGTGACAGACAGCTTCGCGCGGGCGTGCCCTCCGGCCCGCGGGGGGCTGGGGGTCGCGAGACCCCCGCTTCTGGCACGTCCAGCCTGCTCTGATTCGTCCTGAGTGGCGGCTGTTCCGTCTGGGGCGAAAACCAGCGCGACCTGGTCCAGTTGACCCGGATGGCAGACCGAGGCTGGCCATGACCTCGACGGAGCCGGGATCTTGTTCCTAGGCTCGGAGTGTTCACCGGCAATCAAGGCACCAAGATTGGAGTCGTGCAAGCTTAACTCAATAGAGATTTGAAAAAAATAGCAAGTTATGCGATAATTTGTATGTTTAACGCGGGAGGGGCGAGTGAACGATAAGGTCATGGCTCTGTACGAGATGGCCTTTCGCGACCGCTATCAGGAGTGCTTCGAAGATGAGTTCCAGGAATTCTTCTCGGAGATTATGGAACGAGCACACCCGGATGGCGACTTCGTTCGCGTCAGGCCTTGGGGTCGACAGGGTGACGAGAAGAATGATGGATACATAATCTCCTTGCGAACTGTGTTCGCCGTGTATGCCCCGCGCAAACCTACAGCAGCGGGCGCCAAGAAGAAGATAGAAAGCGACTTCAAGGGCTGCCTTCCACATTGGAAGAATTATATTGACCGCTGGATCTTTGTACACAATGATCGAGAAGGCGTGGGGCCGACAGTCCTCAAGACGATCCTCGATCTAAATAGAGAGCAGCAAAACGAAGTAGCCTTCCCCTGGGGCAGAGAAGCTCTGGCTGAGCGAGTAAGGGGACTAAGCCATAAGGATCTCCGGACTCTCTTCCCAACGGTGCCGACAATCGCTGACTTCGTTGATGTTGGCATGGAAGAAATCCAGCCAGTTTTGGATCACCTGGAGCGAGCGCGCATTCCGAGTGGTGGCGATCTGCGTCCAGTTCCTGAAGATAAGCTTGAATATAACCATTTGTCCGACGCGGTAGGGCAACTGATAAGGCTTGGTTCTACGCCCGCCCGGACCGTTCGCGCTTATTATCAGCGCGTGAGTGACGAACTTCTTAAGGATCAGACGGCACGCGCGTTTGCGGACAAGTACCAAGAACTGCGCAGATCTGGCCTAGATCCGGATGCAATATATGAGGATCTTCGGAGATGGGTGATCGGGTCAGATATTGCGACGCCTACGCGTCATGTGGCCGTGTACGGTGTTCTGGCTTACTTCTTTCAGGAATGCGACATATTTCTCAGACCACCAGAGGAGAGCTAGAGGTGATCCTACCGACTAAAGGTATCGCCGCCGATCGTGCCCTCCTCACTATCGGTGCCCGGATCATTGAGGAACTTGATGAGGCGGCAACGGTCAGCGGTATTTGGTATCTCGTACGGCACGGTAAAAGCGAAGATAGAGACGCTCCTCCTCTTACCTTCGACTGGTTCGTCCTCGCATTGGATCTCCTATACGCGACGGGCGCTATTCAGCATGGTCCAGCCAACACGCTTAGGCGAGCCCGATGATCACTAGGGTTTTCAGCTCTCTGCCGTCATTTAAAGAACTCGAACTCCACCCGGGTCTCAATATTCTCCTTGCCGATGTAACCCCTCAATCCAAGGAGGTAGACACTCGCAATGGCGTAGGCAAAAGCAGTCTCATAGAGTTGCTGCATTTCCTTCTAGGGGGTAATGCGGACCCATCCAGCTTGTTCCGCAACGAGGCGCTGGCTCCATATGAGTTCGGTATTGAGCTACAGGTTCCAGTGCCACCGAACACCGATAATGATACTGACCAGCCTACTATTCGCGTTCGTCGCTCAGGATCTAACCCTGCTAAGGTAATTGTCGACGGCTGGGAATCCGTTGTCGGCTCTCCGAGCGCCATAATCCCGAACACTGTCTGGAAGACCCTGCTAGCGAGGCATTTCTTCGGTCTCCCGGAACAGCCCGCCGGCGGGCCCTCGGCCCGTTCGATCTTCTCTTACCTTGTCCGCCGTGAGCGGAGTGGCGGATTCCAAGAGACGACTAAACACACCTCCCAACAGTCAACAGCAGATCAGCAGGTCAATCTTGCCTACCTACTCGGACTTGATTGGACCATTTCACAAGGATGGGATGCTGTAAGACAACGGGAGAAGTCCCTTAGAGAGTTGAGGAAGGCCGCCCGCGACGGGGCGCTCGGTGAATCGATTGGCAAGACAGCGGAGTTGCGGGCGGCTTTGGCTGTTGCCCAAGCTGGGGTCTCACGACTCACTGAGCAGATCAGCAGTTTTCGTGTAGTCGATGAGTATGCAGAGTTGCAGGGAGAGGCAACAAGGCTCAGTAGGAATATCTCGGATCTCAATGACGAGAATGTTCTAGATAAGAGGTATCTGGATAAACTCGGCGATGACGCCCGGACGGAACCCGCTCCGGACCCCGAACGGCTGCGGCTACTCTACGAGCTTGCTGGCGTTGAACTTCCAGGAGTAGCGCTGAAGTCTTACGAGGACGTTCGCGCTTTCCACGAATCAGTAGTTTCTAACAGACGTGCTTATCTTCAGGAAGAGGTAGCGGCCACGGAGGCTAGGATCTCTAGACGCGAGCGAGAGATCAAGGAACTCGACTCTCGCCGATCAGAGATCATGGTCTTGTTGCAGGCCGGCGGAGCACTCGAAACTTTTTCTGAGTTGCAGAAGGAATTGGCGCGCCGCGAGGGCGAAGTCGAACGTTTGAGTCAACGGTACGCCACCGCTGAAGCGCTTGAATCCCAGCAAGTCACTCTGGGGCTTGAGCGTCAGAAGCTACAAGAGCGTCTTCAGCGAGATTTTCGCGAACGGTCGAATGGGCTCAGCCGGGCAACCGTCATCTTTCAGGAGATGTCTAACTCGATCTACGGCGATCGAGGCGGACTACTTGTCATCTCGGGGACCGAGAACGGCCCGCAAATAGGCGTAACCATTGATGGTGAGCGCAGCAAGGGAATCACGAATATGCTCACCTACTGCTTCGACCTTACTTTGATGAAAATCGCCGTGCCAGAGCACCGTTGTCCGCCGTTCGTGGCACACGATAGTCATATCTTCGATGGAGTCGATAGCAGGCAGATCGGTGCCGCATTGCGCACTGGTTACGTGGAGGCACGTGATGTCGGTTATCAGCACCTTGTGACGCTCAATAGCGACAATCTGCCAGATAACCTGGACCTCCCGCTAGATTCAATCGTGCTCCCGGTACGCCTGACGGATCAGTACGAAAGCGGCGGCCTCTTCGGCCTCAGGTTTCAGTGAGATTGCCCGATGCAAGCCACGCTGTACGGCGGACGGGCGACGCGGCGCGGCGGGACCGGACGGGACAGGCCGCATGCCTGGCGCGCCGGGGCGGGCGGCCGCCGGCGACCGCGGAGCGGGCGCCCTTGAAGACGTATAGAAAGTTCTCATCCGGTCGGCGGGTTGCCTAGCTGACCTGCGGTTTTAGCTGTCCTGGCCGCCGATTGCGGGGCCTGCTGGCCAGAGGGTCTCTAGGTCGGTCGGGGTGAGCGGGTCTCGGTAGGCGGCCTGTAGGACGGTGCTCCGCGTGGGCTTGTCGGCGTCGGCGAGGTTGGCGAACCAGTCAATACCTGCGGGGTAGGCCCAGAGGTAGGAGCGTAGTTGTGGGTTGGCTCCTCGGTCGGTGAGGAGGTCGGCTATGGCGGCGTCCTTGATCCAGGGCATGCGGAAGCGGGCGTGGTCGGCCAGCTCGGCGATACTCGCGCCCTGGTTGAGCGCAATGTGCAACTCGGCGCGCACTAGTTGGTTGTAGTGGTCGAACCTGGTGCGGGTGACAAGCAGCTCGTCGTCTGGGGTGATGAAGAGCGGTAGGGCTTGGGCGAGTCCTTCGAGGAGGACTTGTTGGGAGGCGTGGACTGACATCAGGCGTACCCAGGGGACGTCTTCGGCTGCTGCTCGGGCTGACCAGCTCGCGCCTTGGAGGCCGTGGCCGAGTACCTCGTGTAGGGCGAATTGGCGGGCGGCGACCTTGGTGAAGCTGGCGCGGCGGAGGTTGAGGCGTAGGCGGACCTTGTCGCCGGCGCCATCCAGCCAGTACGCCCAGTAGGCGTCTACCTCGGTGGTCTCGATGGTGAGGTTGAACGGGGCCGTGCTGCCGGTGGCCTGGCGGACGGCTTGTTCGTAGTCGGTGGCGGCCTGGCGGATCGCGTCGGGGGCGTCGTCGGTTTCGATGGGGCCTTCGATGGCGTTGAGGTCGCGTGCGGTGTCGGGGCCCCACTGGATGCCGAGGGCGGTCAGGGCTTGGCGGGCCTGGTCGCCTCGGTGGGTGATGTAGCCGTCCTGCCATCCGGCGGCCGGGCATCCCTGGGTCGCCCGGACATAGTCATTGAGCGGGGCGTGTTCGCCGAGGAGAGCGCCGAGGTATGCCAGATCAGCAGTGAGGCGAGCGGCGAGGCGTGCGGCTCCGGTCTCGGTGGCGCGGGCGTGGAGGTCGGTGAGGCGCTGGTGGACAGCCAGGCGGCTGCTGGCCGGTTCGGGGACTGCGGTGGTGGGGGCGCAATCGAAGTCGATGACGGCGGCTGATCCGCGGCCGGTCTCGTAGGCGTGCCAGGCTCGTAGGGTCGATTCGATCTCGTCACGCAGGTTCACGGATCGGCTCCCAGCGCAGCGTCACGTACTGGTTCGGGCGTAGGTGGTCACGGGTCAACGACATGACGGCGTCCTGACCCTCGACGTCCCAAACGAGGCTATCCGTGGCGGAATTCTCCGAACCGTCCGGGTGCTCCTCGGTCGCGGTGCACCCGCCGAGGTCGACACGGCGTTGCCGGACGCTGATCTCGTAGCGGCGGCAGTAGCGGGGCATCGCCTCGCGCCAGTAGTGGTTCAGGTCGAACTTGCCGCCCTCGCAGACATAGCCCACGCGGGCCCACTCCCCCGGCCGTAGCGGCGGGGAGATCTGAAAGGCGAACTTGGCGAGGTTGGTCGTGTCGTGGATGCGCTGGATGGCGATGCGCCGGTCAATGTCGGGGACCGGCTTGATGGACAGTGGGCCGGTGGTGTGCTCGAACCACACTTCACGCGACATGCGCGCCTGAGGCGTATCACTGAGGTTCAGCAGGTCGAAGCGGTATTCCAAGCGCGCGGCGCCGTCCTCGGCAATCTCTAGACCGATGGTCTTCGCCAGCTCGACGACGTGGCCGGAAAGGCCGGCTAGTTCGGTGATGTCGGCGTCGTTCAGGCGGCGGTCGCGCTGGAGTTGGAGGAGTCTGCGGCCGAGGTCCTGGGCGTGGTCGCTGGTGGCTGCTCTGGCGGCTGCGAGCCGGGCCTTGGCGGCGGGGATCGTGCGGGTGGTGGTGCCCCAACTGATCTCGCCGGTCTGGGGGGTGTCGATGTGGTGTTCAAGGGTGGTGAGCAGCTCGGCGACGTCGGGGGCCATGGGTTCGTCCGGGTCGCTCTGCGGCTGGTTGGACTCCTTCGGCGGGCACGGCTCGAAGAGTTGTTCAGCCGTCCAGCCGGGGAGCATCTTCTCCAGCACGCGGCAGTGATGCGGGTACGGAAGCCCCTTGAGTTCACCGCTGAGCCAGCGGTGGAACTGTGCTCGGCTGGGCCAACTCCCGACAAGGCCGGGGTCAATGCCCTTTGCCGCTTTGTCGTATTCGCCGCAAAACGTCTGGTGCGTCTGCCAGTGCTTCTCTCGAAGTAGCACTTTCAGCCGTACGGGGGGATTCGCCATCACCAACCTTCCGACGGCAGGAACGTAACACAGACGAGCATCAGACGAGACAAGACGAGAACGATCCGTCCTGGATGCGATACAGGCGGTAATGCGACGTGACGTGTCTCCCGGCCACCTTAGAAGCGTGAACACCGACACCACTCCTGAGATCGAGTTGTTGGCGGGGCTGCGGGCCGAGTTGACCGAATACGAGGTTCGATCCGAGGTCCGTGACGACGTTGCCGGCCTGGCCGTCTTCACCGACGGGGGCGGGGTCATCGTCTGGGTCTTCGTCGGGTACTCCGGGCGGTACTTCTCCTGGGACCAGGACGGGCGCCAGCACCCGGTCAACGACATGCCGGGAGCGGCTCGGCGGATCGCCGAGCAGGTCCGTCCGGGCGGCGCCGAGGTGGTGACGTCGTGAACGGCCTCGCCGGTAGCGGAACGTCGACGCTGATCAAGCGACTGCTGGACGGCCTGCAAGCCGACTTCCCCGGCTGGTCGATCGCGCGCGAGTGCTCGGGCCGCTGGGTCGCCAAGCGGCGCGGGTGGGGTGCCTTGTACGGGCAGAGCGCGGCTGAGCTGCGCAACCGGCTCGACCGGTTCACCGGATCGGAGGACGCGCGATGACTGGCAACCGGCGGGCCGCCGTCGTCCGCATTCCCCCTGCACGGCAATCGACGACCAGGAAGAAGGCGGTCGGACTGACCGAGGAAGAGCGTCAGCTCCTGCTCGCGGAACTCGCCGAGATCACTGCGGAACTCGATGAACTCCACGCACGGACGCGGCAGATCACGGCTCGGGTTCACGGGACTGAATCGACCTGTCCGGCCCGTGAGAGCGGGGCGGCCTGAGATGAAGGACTCAGAGTGAAAAACCCCGCGATGGAAACGCATGCGCAGAGCGAGGACCCGGCGCTCCGGCAACTCCGGGAAGAGTTCACCGGTCACCGGATCTGGCGGGCTCGGCGCTGGGACGGGCGTCTGGGCGACTGGGTCGCCACCCTGCGCGACCCGGCCGCCGGCGTGGAACCGACCGTGATCCGGTCGGACTCGGCGTCGCTGCGGGAGGCGCTGA
>NZ_VCKZ01000714.1 GCF_005889745.1 Actinomadura geliboluensis | reverse complement strand
GCGGAGTACCATGTGTATAACAGACAGGTCTTGAGCCGGTCGCCGGCGATCTCCATGCCGGCGGCGCGGAGGTCGTCCACGATGGACTGGAGCTCGCCACCGAAGGTGTCGGACGCGGCGGCCTCGCGGTAGCGGCGGAGCTGGTCCGGGGTGGGCGCGTACATCCCGCCGGCGACCATCAGGCCGTCGGCGTCGATCTGGATGTAGAACCCTTCGGCGGTGTGCCCGCCCTGGTGCGTCTTGTAGGGCGTCTTGTCCTTGCTGAAGCGGACGTCCCGGTAGGGCCGGAAGAGCTTGACCGCGCCGAACTCGTCTTCGAGCTCGGCGCACAGTTCGGTCAGCGGTTCGCGCACATGGCGCTCGTAGGTCTCTTTGTGGGACGTCCAGTAGGGCTTGCTGTTGTCGCCCTGCAAGCCCTCGTAGAAGGAGAACGCCTCGTCGGTGAAGCCGCCGAACGCCATGGCTCAGTCGCGGGAGACGACGCGGTTGGTGAGGCTGCCGATGCCCTCGATGGTGACGGTCACCTCGTCCCCGATCTGCATCGGGCCGACGCCGGCGGGGGTGCCGGTGAGGATGACGTCGCCGGGCAGGAGCGTCATGACCTGGCTGACGTACTCGACGAGGGCCGGGACATCGTGCAGCAGCTGGGACGTCCGGGCGTCCTGGCGGACCTCGCCGTTGACGGAGGTGGTGATCGCCAGGTCGGCGGGGTCGGCCTCGGTCTCGATCCAGGGGCCGATCGGGCAGAACGTGTCGAAGCCCTTGGCCCGCGTCCACTGCCCGTCCTTCTGCTGCAGGTCGCGGGCGGTGACGTCGTTGGCGCAGGTGTAGCCGAGGATGACCTCGGCGGCGCGGGACGCGGGCACCTCGCGGCACATGCGGCCGATGACGACGGCGAGCTCGCCCTCGTGGTCGACGCGCTCGGACAGCTTCTCCGGGTACGTGATCGCCTCGCCCGGGCCGATCACGGCGGTGGACGGCTTGGAGAAGATCACCGGTTCGGCGGGCGGCGCGTCCCCGCCCATCTCGCGGACGTGGTCGGCGTAGTTCTTCCCGATCGCGATGATCTTGCTGGGCAGGATCGGCGCGAGCAGCCGGACGTCGGCGAGCGGGAGGCGCTGCCCGGTGAACGTCGGCTCCCCGAACGGGTGGGCCGCGATGGCGGCGACGGTGTTCTCCTCCACCACACCGAAGGACATGCCGTCGTCGGTGGAGAACCTGGCGATACGCATGTTCGAGAGCCTAGTACCCCGGTCAGAAGCCGCATGCCTCGCCGTTGAGCTCGCAGCCCTTCGGTGTGGACGCCCGCCCCGCCGCGCCGTACTGGATCTCCCAGGTGCCGCCGGGCGGGATCGCGCGGGCGCCGTCCAGGTTCCGGATCTCGACCTCGGTGCCGCCGTGCACGAGCGCCGCGCCCCAGATGTTCTTCACGTCCGCGCCGGGGGCGCGGAACGTCAGCGTCCAGGTCGTCATGGGACGGCCGGTGCGGTTGGTGATGACCATCCTGCCCTCGAAGTACCCCTCGTCCTGCTGGACGAGCTGGTAGGTGATCCCGTCGCCGCCGACGAGCGGGCCGATCGGGGCGGTGGTCACCGGAGGCGGCCCGCTGGGCTGCTCCGCGGGCGGCTGACCGTTCGCGGGCGGCGCCGCGGGCGGCGTCTCGCCCGGGGTGGGCGCGCCGGACGACGGCACCGGGGC
>NZ_VCKZ01000236.1 GCF_005889745.1 Actinomadura geliboluensis | reverse complement strand
CGCCCCGGCAACCCCGGCCAGCTCCCCGCCAAGGTGAGCGCCAAGGAGTACAAGGCGCTCGTCGGCCAGGCCAAGGCGCAGCAGGACGCGACCGCCTCCCAGCTGAAGCTCGGCGACAAGGTCGAGTTGAAGGCGAAGACCGTCGTCAAGGACAACGACGGCACCACCCACACCCACTACACGCGCACCTACGACGGGCTGCCCGTCCTCGGCGGAGACCTCATCGTCCACCGGGCCCCGTCCGGCTCGATCACGCGCGTCACCCAGGACGCGACCCACCCCCTGAAGGTCGACACGGCGCCGAAGACGCTCGCGTCCACCCGCCCGGCGACACCGAAGGCGGCGGGCAGCGTCGCCCCGCGCAAGGTCGTCTGGATGGCGGACGGCGAGCCCGTCCTCGCCTGGGAGACCGTCGTCGGCGGGACGCAGCGGGACGGCACGCCCAACCGGCTGCACGTCGTCACCGACGCCCTCACCGGCAAGAAGATCATCGAGTGGCAGGGCGTGCAGACCGGCACCGGCAACAGCCAGTACTCCGGCACCGTCCAGCTCGGCACCACCGGCTCCGGCGGCTCCTACGTCCTGCGCGACACCGGCCGCGGCAACCACGACACCACCAACCTCAACGGCGCCACCTCCGGCCGGGGCACGCTGTTCACCGACAGCGACGACGTCTGGGGCACCGGCTCGCCGAGCAACCCCCAGACCGCGGCCGTCGACGCCGCCTACGGCGCCGGCGAGACCTGGGACTTCTACAAGAACGTCTTCGGACGGTCCGGCATCCGCGGCGACGGCGTGGGCGCCTACTCGCGCGTCCACTACAGCAGCGGCTACGTCAACGCCTTCTGGGACGACTCGTGCTTCTGCATGACGTACGGGGACGGCCAGGGCAACAGCAGGCCGCTGACCGAGCTGGACGTCGCCGGGCACGAGATGACGCACGGCGTCACGTCCAACACGGCGGGCCTCATCTACCAGGGCGAGTCCGGCGGGCTGAACGAGGCGACGTCCGACATCATGGCCACCGCCATGGAGTTCTGGTCGAACAACACCAGCGACGTGGGCGACTACCTCATCGGCGAGAAGCTGAACATCCGCGGCGACGGCGCGCCGCTGCGGTACATGGACCGTCCCAGCAAGGACCGCAGCTCGCTCGACAACTGGTCGCCGAACGCCGGGAACGTCGACGTCCACTACTCCTCGGGCATCGCGAACCACTTCTTCTACCTGCTGTCCGAGGGCAGCGGCTCGAAGGTGATCAACGGCGTCCAGTACAACTCGCCGACCGCCGATGGGCAGCCCGTCACCGGCATCGGCCGGGAGAAGGCCGCCGCGATCTGGTACAAGGCCCTCACCGAGGAGATGCGGCCGACCACCGACTACGCCGACGCGCGCCGCGCCACCCTCGCCGCCGCGTCCGGCCTGTACGGGGCGGACAGCGCCGAGTACGCCGCGACCGCCAACGCGTGGGCCGGCGTGAACGTCGGCGGCCGCGTGGACGACCCGGGCCCCGGCGACCCCGGCGACCCGAGCGGGACGTGGACCGTCGGCACCGCCTACAACGTGGGCGACGTCGTCACCTACGACGGCGCGTCCTACCGGTGCCTCCAGGCGCACACCGCCCTGCCCGGCTGGACCCCGCCGAACGTCCCCGCCCTCTGGGAGCAGGTCTGACCGCTCGCTCCGAGCCACGGCGTCCCCTCTCCGGGGGCGCCGTGGCCGCGAGCCCCTGCCGCGCGGCTCAGCGGAGGGGCACCAGGCACGCCATCTGGTTGTCGGCCTCGATGGCGCGCACCCATCCCTCCGCGTTCTCGCACTCCTCCTCCGGGTCATGGGTTTCGCCCGGCTGATCCCGCCCCCAGTGGACGATGAGGGTGGCCTTGTACTCGGCGGCGGGAGACCAGCAGGGGACCGCGGCCAGGTCGCCGCCGACGTCGGTGGCGCACTCCCGCAGATCGACCCCGGAGGCCCCGCCGCTCAGCAGTCCGCTGAGCCAGACGGAGTACGGCTGGGGATAGACGTAAAGGAAGGCGACCGTGGCCACGAGCACGAGAATGCCCGCCGCGCTTGCCCATGCCTTGTTCGGTGCCGCGTCGCTCCCCGGCAGCGAACCCCTGAACCCGGAAGTGGGCACCTTCGTACGTGCGGGACGGGCCTTCGCCGTCTCGGCCGCGGGACGAGGACGAGGTTCCAGCAGTGTCGCGACGCGCGTCCGGTGCCGGGTGACGACCTCGGTGACGGCCTCCGGCAGCCACCCCCGCCCGGCGCCGTCCCCATCGGGCGGGGGTGGCCCGGTGAGCTCCTCCAGGATCCGCGAGGTCGACGGACGGGCGGCCGGATCCTTGGCCAGGCAGGCCGCCACCAGGCCCGCCAGCGGCTCGGGCACCCCCGCCAGGTCGGGTTCGGCGTGCACGATCCGGTAGATGACCGCGTGGCCCGGCCCCTCCCCGAACGGGCTGCGGCCCGTCGCGGCGAACGCGAGGACGCAGCCGAGCGAGAACACGTCGCTCTCCGGCCCGGCCGGCCGCGCCGTCGCCTGCTCGGGCGACATGAACGCCGCGGTGCCCAGCACCGCGGACGTCTGCGTGTACGACGTCGCGTCCAGGGCGCGGGCGATGCCGAAGTCGATCAGCCGGGGCCCGTCCTGGGCGAGGATCACGTTGGCGGGCTTGAGATCGCGGTGCACCAGCCCGCACGCGTGGACCGCCGCCAGCCCCTCGGCCAGCCCGGCGCCCAGCGCCGCGACCGACTCCGCGGGAAGCGGGCCGTGGTCGGCGACCGCCCGGTGCAGGGACGGCCCGGCGATGTAGGCGCTGGCCAGCCAGGGCGGGTCGGCATCCGGATCGGCGTCCACGACGTGCGCGGTGTAGAAGCCGCCCACCTTCCGGGCGGCGGCGACCTCGGCGGCGAAGCGGCGGCGGAACTGCTCGTCCCCGGCCAGCTCCGGCCGGGCGACCTTCACGGCGACCGCGTGGCCGCCGCGCGAGCGGCCCAGGAACACCTGCCCCATGCCGCCCTGGCCGAGGCGACCGTACAGCCGGTAGGGGCCGACCCGGGCCGGGTCGCCTTCACGCAGGGGGTCTGGCATCGTCCCGCTTCCACTCGGACGGCGCGTACGCGGTCGCTCCAGATGATCTCAAAGGAGCGGGGCGCGCGGCACTCCCGCCGGGCACGGCGTGACGCCCCCGCGGACGGTTCCACGGGGGCATCGCGAGCGGAGCGGCCGGCGGCCGGGGATCAGCCGAAGCGGCCGGTGATGTAGTCCTCGGTGGCCTTCTGCTCCGGGTTCGCGAAGATCTTGCTGGTGTCGTCGATCTCGATGAGCTTGCCCGGCTTGCCGGTGCCGGCGATGTTGAAGAACGCCGTGCGGTCGCTGACCCGGGCCGCCTGCTGCATGTTGTGCGTGACGATCACGATCGTGTACTGGGTCTTCAGCTTGTCGATCAGGTCCTCGATCGCGAGCGTGGAGATCGGGTCGAGCGCGGAGCACGGCTCGTCCATCAGCAGCACCTGCGGCTGGACGGCGATCGCGCGGGCGATGCACAGCCGCTGCTGCTGCCCGCCGGACAGCCCCGCGCCGGGCTTGCCGAGCCGGTCCTTGACCTCGTTCCACAGGTTGGCGCCGCGCAGCGACTCCTCGACGATCTCGTCCAGCCGGGACTTGCGCCGCACGCCGTTCAGCTTCAGCCCGGCGGCGACGTTGTCGTAGATCGACATGGTGGGGAACGGGTTGGGCCGCTGGAACACCATGCCGACGACGCGGCGCACCGCGACGGGGTCGACGGACGAGTCGTACAGGTCCTCGTCGTCCAGCATGACCTTCCCCTCGACGCGCGCGCCCGGGATGACCTCGTGCATCCGGTTCAGCGTGCGCAGGAAGGTGGACTTGCCGCAGCCCGACGGCCCGATGAACGCGGTCACCGAGCGCGGCTCGATCGTCATCGAGATGTCCTCGATGGCGTGGACGCCGCCGTAGTAGGCGTGGAGCCCGGAGACGTCGATCCGCTTGGCCATGGGGTTTTCCTTTCTGAGGGTCAGCGGCTCGTGGGCGCGGTGCGCCGGGCGACGAGGCGGGCGACCAGGTTGAGCAGCATGATGATCCCGATCAGCACGAGCGCGCCCGTCCAGGCCCGGTCGATCGAGTGCTGGTTGGGGTCGGCGGCCTGCTCCCAGATGAAGGTGGGCAGGGACGCCTGCGGGCCGGTGAACGGGTCGTTGTTGATCGCCTTGGTGAAGAAGATCGTGAGCAGCAGCGGCGCGGTCTCGCCCATCACGCGGGCGACGGCCAGCATCACGCCGGTGACGATCCCCGTCATCGCCGTCGGGAGGACGACGAAGCAGATCGTCCGCCAGCGCGGCACGCCCAGCGCGTAGGACGCCTCGCGCAGGTCGTTCGGGACGAGCTTCAGCATCTCCTCCGCGGCGCGCACCACGGTCGGGATCATCAGGATCGTCAGCGACAGCGCCCCGGCGAAGCCGGAGAAGCCGAAGCCCATCGTGAGCAGCCACAGCGCCAGCACGAACAGGCCCGCGACGATCGACGGGATGCCCGTCATCACGTCCACGGTGAAGCTGATCAGCTTGCCGAGCCGCCCGTTGCCGGCGTACTCGACCAGGTAGATCGCGGTGAGCAGGGCGAGCGGCACGGCGATCACGGTGGTGATCGCGACCTGCTCCAGGGTGCCGATGATGGCGTGGTAGGCGCCGCCGCCGGGGTCGCTGCCGCTGACCGCGTTCATCGAGAACTGGAAGAACGTGGGGTCGAGCCGCTTGGCGCCGTTGACGACGACCGTCCACAGCACCGAGACCAGCGGGACGACGGCGAGCGCGAACGCCAGATAGACCAGCCCCTGGACGAGCCGGTCCTTGATCTTGCGCCCCGCCGACACCGAGGTGAGGCTCCCGCCCTTGCGGGTGGAGACGGTGGTCACGCGAACTCCTTCCGCCGGGCGACGACCGCGCGGGCGGCGATGTTGACGACCAGGGTGATCACGAACAGCACGAGGCCGGAGGCGATCAGCGCGCCGCGCCCGGTGACGGACGCCTCGGCGAAGCTGTTGGCGATGTTCGCGGCGAACGTCGCGCCGCCGTTCTCCAGGAGGTGCCAGTTGATCCCGGGGACGAACGTCAGCACCATCGCGACGGCGATCGTCTCGCCCATCGCGCGGCCGAGGCCGAGCATCGAGGCGCCGATCATGCCGGACCGCCCGTACGGCAGCACCGCCATCCGGATCATCTCCCAGCGGGTCGCGCCGATCGCCAGCGCCGCCTCCACGTTGGCCCGCGGGACCTGGAGGAACACCTCCCGGGAGATGGACGAGATGATCGGCAGGATCATGATCGCCAGCACCACCGAGGCGGTGAAGATCGAGTTCTTGCCGGGGCTGTCGCCGCCGAACAGCGGGATCCAGCCGAGGCCCGCGTTGAGCGCCTTGCTGATCCCCTCCATGTGCTGGGACAGGAACGCGAGGCCCCACAGGCCGTACACGATGCTGGGCACGGCGGCGAGCAGGTCGACGACGTAGCCGAGCCCGGACGCCAGCCGGCGCGGCGAGTAGAACGAGATGAACAGCGCGATCCCGATCGCCACCGGCGTCGCCATGAGCATCGCGAGCAGCGACGAGATCACCGTGCCGAACGCCAGCTGCGCGATGCCGAACTCCGGCGGCGTCGCGTTCGGGTTCCACTCCTCGCTGGTGAGGAAGTTCGCCTCGTTGGCCCGCAGGGCGGGGATCGCCTTCCAGATGAGGAACGCCGCGATCGCGGCGACGATCGCCAGCACGGCGATGCCGGAGCCGCGGGCGGCCCCGGCGAAGATCTTGTCTCCGGCCCGTCCGGTGCCCATCGCCGCGGCGGCGCGGTCCCGGGTGCCGGCGCGCGCCTCGACGCCGGTCTCGGTGGTCATGGGGGAACCTCCTTGGATGACGTCGGAACCCACGTCGGCCCCGCCGCCGAGGTCGTCGGCGGCGGGGCTGCGGGAACCGTCGCGCTCGGTCAGGACAGGGCCTTCACGGACGCCTGGACCTTGGTGAGCACGCTCTGCGGCAGCGGGGCGTACCCGAGGTCGGTGAGGATCTTCTGACCGTCCGCGCTGGAGGTGTAGGTGAGGAAGGACTTGACGAACCCGGCCTGCTCGGCGGGCAGCCCCTTCTCACACGCGATCTCGTAGGTGACCAGGACGATCGGGTAGGCGCCCGGCTCCTTGGTCGTGTAGTCGATCTCCAGCGCGACGTCGTTGCCGGTACCGGTGACCTTCGCCCCGGCGACGGCCTTGGACGCGCTCTCCGGCGACAGCTCGGTGTACTCGCCGGCGCCGTTCTTCACGTGGGCGGTCTGCAGCTTGTTGTTCTCGGCGTACGACATCTCCACGTAGGAGATGGCGCCCTGGGTGTTCTTCACCTGGCTGGTGACGCCGTCGGACTTGGCCGCGCCCTGGCCGGTGGAGTTCGGCCACTTCTTGGCCTTCTCCCAGGTCCAGACGTTCGGGACGACCGTGTTCAGGTAGTTCGTGAAGTTGTCCGTCGTGCCGGACTCGTCCGAGCGGTAGATCGGCTTGATGTCGGAGGCGGGCAGCTTGGCGCCCGCGTTCTCCCCGGCGATCGCGGGATCGTTCCACTTCTTGATCTTGCCGGAGAAGATCTTGGCGATGTTCTCGGGCGACAGCTTCAGCCCGTCCACGCCCTGCACGTTGTAGACGACCGCGACCGGGCCGACGACCATCGGCAGGTTCAGCGCGGCGCCGCCCTGGCAGCGCTTCTGCGCGGCGGCGGCCTCCTCGGGCTTGAGCGCCGAGTCGGAGCCGGCGAACGACACCTGCCCGCTGGTGAACGCCTGGATGCCGGCGCCCGAACCGCTCGGGTTGTAGTTCAGGTTGGCGCCCGCGCACTTGCTGGCGTAGAGCTTCGTCCACTCCTCGATCGCGTTCTTCTGCGCGCTCGACCCGGCCGCGTTGACGCTGGCCTTGGCGCAGTCGATGTCGCCGGCCGGCGCGCTGCTCGAGCTCGCGGTCGTGTTGTTGTCGCTCCCGCAGGCGGACAGGGCCAGCGCGCCCGCGACGACCACACCGCCCAGGGCGGCGAGTCGGGAACCGTTCTTCACCGGAGGGTCTCCTCTTAGATTTCGTCGGCCGGGTCTGCCCGCGCCGTCTTCGCACACCGTCGTGAGGCGTGTCGGACGGTGGGTTCGCCGTCGAATGCGACGCTAAGCAGGCGAGGTGACCAGCCGCCCCGATCCAGGTGAACGGCAGATGAACGCGGCCGAGCACGATCACGAAGAATGCCCCGATTTGGGATGGACGCCGGGTTAACGGCGCAGCTCAGGCAGCAAAAAACCCGGTCGAGACTCGCTCAACCGGGTTTGGCGCCGGGGGTGCCGGGGGTCAGGCGTACATGACGTCGACGGCGTACCGCGTGAAGCCCAGCGACTCGTACAGGCGGACCGCCGCGACGTTCGACTCGTCCACGTACAGCATGATCTGGTCCATCCCCATGGACCGCAGATGATGCAGACCCACCAGGGTCAGGGTGCGCCCGAGCCCGAGGCCCTGCGCGTCGGGATCGACGCCCACGACGTAGACCTCGCCGATCTTGCCGGGGTGCACCTTCGTCCAGTGGAACCCGGCGAGCCGCCCCTCCCGCTCGGCGAGGAAGAACCCGGCGGGATCGAACCAGCCCTCGGCCTCGCGCGCCCGGACGTCGTCCATGGTCCAGGCCCCCTGCTCGGGGTGGTCGGCGAAGGCCCGCGCGTTCACCGCGAGCCACGCCTCCTCGTCCCGCCCGGGCTCGAAGGCTCGAATGCTCACCCCGTCGGCGACGCGCGCCTCGGGCAGCGGATCGGACGCCGGACGACGCATCTGGAACAGCGCACGGACCCGCGCCATCCCCTCTGAACCCGCCAGCGCCGCCGCAGCCGGAAGATCGCCATGCGCCCACACCCGCACGGACCCGCCGGCCTCCTGACGCAGCGCTCGCAGCAGCACGCGCCCATGCCCCCGGCGCCGGAAATCCGGATGGACGACCAGCTCGCCCGCCGCGGGCTCGTCCTCCGAAGCCGGGTCGTAATGCGCGTAAGCCACCACGGACCCGCCCTCGGCGACCGCCAAGCCCGACCGCCCACCACGCAACGCCAGCAGGGCATGCTCCGACAGCGGCCCGACCCCGTCGGCCCGCTCCGCCGCCTCGACCAGCGCCAGCGCCTCCGCGACCTCGGCCTCACCCAGCGTTCCGCGCGCCCGCAGCTCACCCACGCCGCCACCCTATGCGCCGCGACCACGGGGAAGATCGTCCGGGGGTCCTGATCGATTTGTCACAAAAACGTCACCGCGCCGCCGGGATCCGTATGCCGGGCGAACCTACCGTCCGCAGAATGACTCGACGACGCACCATCCTGGCCTGCGCCGCGGCGGGGCTGACCGTCATGGGACTGGCCGCGCAACCCGCCGCCGCCCACCCCGCGCCGACCGCGTCCGTGCGGCTCCTCGCGCTCAACGACTTCCACGGCAACCTGGAGCCGCCCTCCGGAAGCTCGGGCAGGGCCGTCGACGAGGACGGCAACACCGTCTTCGCGGGCGGCGCCGCCTACATCGCGGCCCACCTCAAGCAGCTGCGGAACCGCGACACCCTCACCGTCGCCCAGGGCGACCTGATCGGCGCCTCACCGCTGATCTCCGCCGCCTACCACGACGAGCCCTCGGTGCAGTTCCTCGGCAACATCGGCGTCACGGCCTCCGCGGTCGGCAACCACGAGTTCGACGAGGGCTACCAGGAGCTGCTGCGCATCCAGAACGGCGGCTGTCACCCCGTCGACGGCTGCTCGCCCGAAGGCGCCTGGCCCGGCGCGAAGTTCGACTACCTCGCCGCCAACGTGCTGAAGGAGCAGGGCCGCCCCGCCATGAAGCCGTGGACGATCCGCCGCATCAACGGCGTCCGGGTCGGCTTCATCGGCGTCGTCACCAAGACCACCCCGAGCATCGTCACCCCCGAGGGCGTCAAGGGCCTGACGTTCGACGACGAGGTCGCCGCCGCGAACCGCGCCGCCCGCGAGCTGAAGCGCCGCCACGTCCGCGCGATGGTGCTGCTCGTCCACGAGGGCGACCAGGTGAAGGACGGCTCCCGCCCCGACGAGTGCGGCATCGTCCCCGGCGCCGGCTCGCGCATCGCGCGGCAGGCCGACCCGGAGATCGACATGGTCCTCTCGGGCCACACCCACCAGCAGTACGTCTGCTCGGTCGAGGACCCGAACGGGCAGCCGCGCCTGTTCTCCTCCGGCTCCTCCTTCGGCCGCGTCATCACCGAGGTGAACCTCAAGGTGAACCGGCGCACCGGCGACATCGTCCGCTCCTCGGTGAAGGCCGACAACCACGTCGTCACCCGCGACATCAAGCCGGACCGGCCGACGGAGACGTTCGTCCAGACCTGGAAGGACCGCGTCTCCGCCATCGCCGACAAGCCCATCGGCAAGATCACCGCGGACCTGACCCGCACCCCGTCCCCGGCGGGCGAGACCGCGCTCGGCGACGTCATCGCCGACGCCCAGCTCGCCGGCACCAAGGACCTCGGCGCCCAGGTCGCCCTGATGAACCCCGGCGGCGTCCGCACCGACCTCACCTACGCCGAGAGCGGCTCCGAGGGCGACGGCGTCGTCACCTACGGCGAGGCGTTCGCCGTCCAGCCGTTCAGCAACGTGATGGGCGTGACGTCCCTGACCGGCGCGCAGCTCGACGCCCTCCTCGAACAGCAGTGGACGTCCGCCGGCGAGAAGATCCTCCAGCCGTCGGCGAACCTGCACTTCACCATCGACCGCGCCAAGCCCGTGGGCGACCGCGTCTCCGCCATCACCATCGACGGGACCCCGATCGACCCGTCCACCACCTACAAGGTCGCCGCGAACAACTTCCTCCTGGGCGGCGGCGACGGCTTCACCGTCTTCACCGAAGGCCAGAACCAGGCCCTGGGCGCCATAGACC
Organism: Actinomadura geliboluensis; assembly: GCF_005889745.1. Taxonomy (GTDB): domain Bacteria; phylum Actinomycetota; class Actinomycetes; order Streptosporangiales; family Streptosporangiaceae; genus Spirillospora; species Spirillospora geliboluensis. The sequence continues at coordinate 4,611 of NZ_VCKZ01000236.1, read as the reverse complement.
TGGACACCTTCGTCGCCTACTTCAACACCCAGGGCACCATCGCACCCCCACCCCTGAACCGCATCACCGGCCAGTAAGACGCCACCAACCCCACCCCAAAGAAACAGCGTGGCCCGGACCGCGCAGCGGCCCGGGCCACGCCCGCCTCACTCAAGGACCTCAGCCACCGGTCGCGGGCAGGCATGCGGAGCGAGCGCCAGCGAGCGCAGCGGTCGCCCGCCGAGCCGGGCGACCGCAGCGACACGCCGTGAACCTGCACGGTCGCAACACACCCGCACCGTGGCGTGAGGATCGACCGGCTCGTGACGGGGGGATTGGGGGGTCGCCCCCCAATGAATCACGCGCCGAAGAAGTGGACCGCGTAGTAGACGACGGCGGCGACCAGGGCGGCCGCCGGCATGGTGAGGACCCAGGCGACGAGGATGTTGCCGGCGACGCCCCAGCGGACGGCGGAGAGGCGCTTGGTGGCGCCCGCTCCCATGATCGCTGAGGTGATCGTGTGGGTGGTGGAGATTGGAGCGTGCCAGATGAACGCGGTGGTGTAGAGGACGACGGAGGCGGTCGCTTCGGCGGCGAAGCCCTTCGGCGGATCGACTTCGATGACCTTGCGGCCGAGCGTGCGCATGATGCGCCAGCCGCCCGCGTACGTTCCGGCGGACAGGGCGCCCGCGCAGACGATGACCACCCACCAGGGGACGGTGCTGCCGTCCGCGTGCCCGGTGGTGACGAGCGCGAGGACGATGATGCCCATGGTCTTCTGCGCGTCCTGCAGGCCGTGCCCGAGCGCGAGGGACGCGGCGGACATGGTCTGCGCGATGCGGAACCGGCGGCCTATCCGGCTGGGGTTGGCCCGCCGGAAGATCCACAGGATGGCGACCATCGCGAGGTAGGCGAGGCAGAACCCGACGACCGGTGACAGCACCATCGGGACGGCGACCTTCTCGACCACGGTGTGCCAGTTCACCGACGACAGCGAGGCCAGGCCGGCGCCGACCACGCCGCCGATGAGGGCGTGGGAGGACGACGACGGCAGCCCGAAGTACCAGGTGATGAGGTTCCAGGTGATGGCGCCGAGCACGCCCGCGGCGACGACGGTGAGGCCGTGCAGCCCGGACGGGGGAGTGATGACCTCGCTGACGGTCTTGGCGACGCCGACCCCGAGCAGCGCGCCGATCATGTTCATGGCGGCGGCCATGCCGAGCGCGACGCGCGGTGTCAGCGCGCGGGTCGAGACGGCGGTGGCGATCGCGTTGGCGGCGTCGTGGAAGCCGTTGGTGTAGTCGAAGACCAGCGCCACGACCACGACGAGGACGAGGACGGCCATCTGCGCGTCGGACCGGAGCCCGAGCGCTCCGCCGAGCATGACCAGCAGGATGCCGGCCAGCAGCAGCAGCCAGGCCCGGCCGGTGACCCGGCGCGTGGCCTGCTCGCCAAGGGAGGCGGGATCGTCCTCCGCGGACGGGTCCCGGGTGACGGTCACGCCGGGATCCTTGGCTGCGCTCATGATTCCTTGACCGCGATGGTCTCGACCGTGTTCGCGACGTGCTCGAACGCGTCGGCGGCGTCCTCCAGCCGGTCGATGACCTGCTTCAGCTTCAGCACGGTCAGCGTGTCGTACTCGCCGCTGAACAGCTGTGCCAGCAGCTTGCGGTACACCTGGTCGCCCTGGTTCTCGAGCCGGTTGATCTCGATCCAGTACTCGTTGAGCTCTTTCATCGAGCGCAGCCGCGGCATGGCCTCGGCGGTCAGCTCGGCGGCGCGCTCGAGGACCTCCACCATGGCGACGATGCCCTTGGGGAACTCTTCGATCTTGTAGAGGACGACGAGGTCGGCGGCCTCCTCCATCTCGTCCATGACGTCGTCTATGGACGAGGCGAGCTGGTAGATGTCCTCGCGGTCGAACGGCGTGATGAACGTTTCGTTCAGGCGGCGCATGATCGCGTGGGTGCATTCGTCGCCCGCGTGCTCGCAGGCGCGCATCTTCTCCGCGATGGCCGCCCGGTCGGCGCCGTCGCTGATGAGTTCCACGAGGAGCCTGGCGCCGGTGACCAGGTTGTTCGCCGAGTCGGTGAACATGTCGTAGAAGCTGTCCTCACGCGGCGTGAGACGCAAGCGCACGTCGTTCTCCTGATGTGCTGGAACAGTCCGCAGAGGATCGTAGGCGCTACCCGCCGTAAAAAGAACCTTTGCCCCAGCTTCGGCTGGTGTCACCCATCCTCTCACCTACAAGATTGCCCTAGATCGGCAGGTACATACCCTTGCCGCCGCGGGCTATCTGGAGGAAGGCCCGCCGGTTGCGGGCCTCCCGGCGACCCGGCGGGCCGGGCTAGGGTGACCGGAAGTGAGATTCCTTACATCGCCCGCCCGTGACCTGCGGCGGGACGGCGGTGACGGGGGCCGGAAATGACGAACCGGGGACGCCCCGAATCTCGGCGTCCCCGGATCCAGCGAGCCCGGGACCTGCTTCTAGTCCTGCGGCGTCAGCTCGCGACGACCGGCTTCGTCGGACCGTACTCCGAGCACCATGTCGATTTCCGCGATGGTCAGCGGCCGCTCTGCCGCCGCCACCGCACTGAGCATCTCGGCATAGAGTTCGATCTCGTCCAGCGCAACACGGTCGTGGACGCGCAGATCAAGGTTCTGGCGCACCGCGTCCACCTCCCGTTCGTTCCCCACACCCAAGTCGAGGCTACGCGCACGCCCCCGACGGGCACATGACCCAAGAGGGCCATTCGAGGGCCACCCTGACGACTGGTCTTCCCGGGTGATGCCCATCTGATGCCACCGTCCCGCCAAACGGGGGACGCCCGGCCGCTCACGACCCCGCGCGGAAGTCGCCGAGCAGCTGCTCCAAGGGGGTTTCGGGGAGGTCGCGGGCCGTGAGGCGGGCGACGGTCGCGGCGTTGACGTCGGCGCCGGCGAGGCGGGCCGCCTGGCGGGCCACCGTCTGCTCGAACAGGGCGCGGACGGTCCGGGCGTAGGCGAACCGGGGGTCCTCGCGCATCGCGGCGAAGCGGGACAGCAGCTCGACGCGCAGCTCCTCGTCCAGCATGTAGAGGTCGCGCTCGGCGTAGCTCTGGAACAGCCGCACCATGTCGCGGTCGCCCATCCCGGTGAACTCCATGACGCGGCCGAACTCCGCGCGGAACGCCGGGTTGCCCGCGAGGAAGCCCTCCATCTCCGCCGCCGGGCTGGAGCAGACCACGATGAACCGGGCGCCGGACTGGTGCATCCGGCGGAGCAGCTCGTCCACGACGGCGGGCGCCCGGTCGAGCCGGTACGCCTCCTGGATGAGCAGCACCCCGCCGAGCGCCTGGTCGACCATGGCCCCGACGCGGTTGCGGGTGTCGACCTGGTCGCGCCCGGCCAGGTGGACGGGACGGCACGCCACCACGTGCCCCGACTGCAGCAGCCCCAGCGCCGCGTAGACGCCGCCGACCAGCCCCGCCACGGTCGTCTTCCCGGTGCCGGGCGGGCCGGTGAACACCAGGTGGCGGGGGTCGTCGCCGGATACGCCGTACCGCGCGCGGTCGGCGGCGAGCGCCGCCTCGTCGGCCAGCTCGTGCACCGCCGCCTTGACGTCCTCCAGCCCGGTGAGCTGGTCGAGCTGCCGCAGGTAGCCGCCGATGTCGCCGGGCGGCCGCAGCGCGGGCTCGATGCCCTCCGCGACGCCCGCGAGGTCGTCCGGGGTCAGCACGAGCCGGTCGTGGGACGCCCCGGCGCGCTCCATGTTCCGCTGCGCCGCCTGGTCCAGGTACGCCTCGACGAGGCGGGCGTTGACCAGGTCGCCGGGCCCGCGGAGGCGCTCCAGGTCGGCCCGGACGGCCTCCAGCGCCGCCGCGCCGATCGTCACGCGCCGCTCGTCCGCGAGCAGGTGCAGCAGTGTCATCCGGTTGTCGAGGTCGCCGAAGTCGGGCAGCCGGTGGACGCGGAACGCCTGCACGAGCTTCGGGTGCTCCTGCAGCAGCCGCCGGTACGCGCGCGGCTCGCACGTCGCGATCACCGGGGTGGTGTTCACCGGGTCGCGGCGGGCGCGGCGCACCGCCCCGACGACGGCGCCCGGGTCGGCGGCGTCGGCGATCGCGACGTCCAGCCGCTCGAACAGGATCACCGGGCCCGGCTGGGCGAGCAGCTGCCCGATCCGCTCCGGCGGCGCGTTGCGGACGTCCTCGGCGTCGTGCGCGCGGATCGACCCGTCGCCGAGGCCCGCGTTCGCCAGCGTCAGCGCGATCATCCGGGACAGCCGGCGCTGCCCCGAGTGCGGGTCGCCGACGAGCAGCACCGCGGGCACGCCCGACTTGATCGCGCTGGGCGCGCCGTCCACGCGGGTCGCCTCGGCCTGGTCGCCGGTCGGCTTGTTCCACTCCTCGGCCTGCGCCCGGACGTCGCCGAGCAGCACCGACGCGTCGTGCTCCCCGTAGACGAACCCGAACCCGAACCGCTCCAGGACGCGGCGGGTGCTGCGGTCACTGGGCGGCGGGATCTCGTCGACGGGACGCTCCGGGGACGGCGTGTCGTCCAGGAAGTCGAAGTCGCCCACCATCGTCTTGGACATGACCTTCGTCCCCGGAGGAGGCGCCACGGAGCCGCCGGGGGCGGGCTGCGGTGCCG
>NZ_VCKZ01000023.1 GCF_005889745.1 Actinomadura geliboluensis | reverse complement strand
CCAGGAAGATCCACCGCCAGCCGAGTCCGGAGACCAGCGCGCCGCCGGCGACCGGGCCGAGCACGACGGCTAAGCCCGCGGCCATGCCGCGTACGCCGAACGCCAGGCCGCGGCGGCGGCCCGTGTAGCACTGGGCGATCAGGGCGAGGGTCGTCGCGAACATGAGGGCGCCGGCGAGTCCCTGGACGACGCGCATGGCGATGAGCACGGCCGCGTTCGGGGCCAGGCCGCAGGCGAGCGACGCCGCGGTGAACAGCGCGACGCCGGTGAGGAACGAGCGGCGGCGGCCCCAGCGGTCGGCCAGCGCGCCGGCGGTGAGTTGGAACGCGGCCATCGCCATCGTGTAGCCGTTCATCACCCATTGGAGGTCGCCGAGGCCGGCGTGCAGGTCGTCGCGCATCCGGGACAGGGCGACGGTCACCACGGTCGCGTCCAGCATGAGCATGAAGACCGCGGCGACGATCGCGGTCAGTGGCCACCAGGTGGGCGGACGGAGGGCTTCGCGGGTCGGAGCGGACGGGATCGGGTCGATCATGGGCTCTCCCTAGCAGTGATAGGGAGAATCTAGCAGTGTTAGGGATTCCCTTGCAGTGTTAGGTTTGCGGGCATGGGTGGATTTCCGCGCGGGCAGGAGACGGCGGCGCCGCCGCGGCTGGATCGCGGCGAGATCGTCCGGGCGGCCCTCGAACTGCTGGACCGGGACGGCTTCGACGCGTTCAGCATGCGCAAGCTCGCCGCGGAGCTCAACGTCAAGTCACCGTCGCTCTACTGGCATGTGCGCGGGAAGGACGAACTCTTCGAGCTGCTCATCGACACGGTGATCGGAAAGTGCCCGTTGCCGGACGCGGAGGGCGGCCCCTGGCAGGAGCGGCTGTCCCGGTTGGGGCTGGATCTCCGGCAGGTGCTGTTGTCGCATCCGGCCGCCACGCGGCTGCTGCCGGGGCGGCTGCCGTTCGGTCCGCACGGGCTGCGGCTGGCCGACCGGGTGCTCGGCATCCTGCGGCGCTCCGGGTTCGACGACCGGATGGCGGGCTACGGCTACCTGATCCTGGTGTTCTACGTGGTCGGCTTCGCGGTGCAGGAGATCGCCTTCGGCAAGGGCGCCGACGGCGGTGCGCGGCTCGCCGAGGTCGGCGGCTACCTGGCCGGGCTGCCGGTGGAGCAGTATCCCGATCTCGTCGCGGTGGCGGACGGCTTGCTGGCCCCGGGGCTGACCGACCGGTTCGAGTTCGGGCTGCGGAACCTCATCGACGGGCTCGCGCAGTCAGGCTGAGACCGCGTCCGTCGACCACTTGGCGATGCGGTTGATCAGGTCTGGGGTGGCGGCCACCTCGGCGTGGCCGAAGGCCGGTTCGATCCACAGTTCCTTCGGGTCGGACGCCGCCTCGTACAGCTGGTGCGCGTGGTCGAGCGGGAAGAACGCGTCCGCGTCGCCGTGGACGACGAGGAAGGGGACGGGCGCGATCCGTCCGGCCAGCTGGTGGGGCGCCTCGGGCACCGGGTCCCAGCCCTTCGGCGCGATGCGGGTGCCGCGGGCCATGCGGACGGCCAGGCGGCCGAGGCGCCGTTCGATGACCCAGTGCACGCGCCGCATCGGCACCGTCCCGCGGTAGTACCAGCGGGCGGGCGCGCTGACCGACACGACCGCGTCGACGCCGCCGTGCAGCGCGGCGTGGCGGACGACCACCGCGCCGCCCATGGAGAACCCGGTGACCGCGACGCGCCGGTATCCCCGGCGGCGCGCCGCCGCGACCGCGGCGGCGACGTCGAGGATCTCGCGGTCGCCGACCGTGGAGTGCCCGCCGGACCTGCCGTGGCCGCGGAAGTCGAACGCGAGGACGCCGCCGTGCCGGCCAAGGGAGCCGGCGATCCGGCGCAGCGCGGGCTGCCGCCACGAGCAGGTGAACCCGTGCGCCAGGACGAAGCACACCTCGTCGGCGCCCCGCAGGTGGCCCGCGTCGATCCGCACGCCGTCCGCGGTGTAGAGCGTGAGTGGTTCGGGATCTGCCACGTCCTCCATGATCCGTCATCGCGGAGCGGGGCTGAACGACCGGGTGGCTGGGTAGATAGGGGAACGTGGCTGGAGGGTTGGTTGATCGGTGCACGGGCCGGCGGATATGGACAGCGAAGACCACGCGCTCGGTGTGAGGGCGTGCGGGGGCCGGCACGAGGGTGACGAGTACCCGTGCCAGGCGATGGCGTCCTCGGCGAGCGCGCACGAGCGGGCGGCGGCGCTGCTGGAGCGGATGGCCGCCGCGCATCCCGAGGAGGCCGACCTGCATCTGCAGTCGGCCGCCCGGCATCGCAGGTGGGCGGCGAACGACCGGGAGCTGGCGCAGAAGTACGCGCCCCGGGACGGCGGTCCGGACGGTGTGTAAGGATCGCCTTACACAGTTCTAGGGAGGTCCTTGTGCGTATTGGGGTCATGCTGAGCGAGCGGGGCGGGGCGGACGCGCTGGGCAGGCTGGCGGACGACGTGCGGCGCGCGGCCGACGACGGGTTCCCCTCCGCGTGGCTCTCGCAGATCTTCGGGGTGGAGGCGATCACCGCGCTGTCCGTGGCGGGACGCGGCGTCCCGGACATCGAGCTCGGCACCGCGGTCGTCCCGACGTATCCGCGGCACCCGGCCGTGATGGCGCAGCAGGCGCGGACGGCGGCCCTGGCCCTGGACGGGCGGTTCACGCTCGGCATCGGCCTGTCCCACCAGGTCGTCATCGAGGGCGTGTACGGGTACGACTTCGGCCGTCCCGTCCGGCACATGGACGAGTACCTGTCGGTGCTGGTGCCGTTGCTGAACGGCGAGAACGTGTCGTTCGAGGGCGAGACGCTGAAGGGCTCCATCGGGCTGAGCGTCGGCAACGAGGCGCGGGTCCCGCTGCTGCTGGCGGCGCTGGGGCCGAAGATGCTGAAGCTCGCGGCGGAGCGCGCGGACGGGACGGTGCTGTGGATGACCGGGCCCGCCACCGTCCGGGAGCACATCGCGCCGACCATCACGGCGGCGGCCAAGGCGGCGGGACGCGACGAGCCGAGGATCGTGTGCGCGCTGCCCACGTGCGTCACGAGCGACCCCGAGCGCGCGCGGGAGCAGGCCGCCCAGACATTCGCGATGTACGGCGACCTGCCGTCCTACCGGGCGATGATGGACCGGGAGGGCGTGGCCGGCCCCGCCGACCTGGCCGTCGTCGGGGACGAGGACACCGTCGCCGCCAGGCTGGAGGAGCTGGCCGCGGCCGGCGTCACCGACTTCGTCGCCGCCCAGTTCATGCCGGACGACGAGCAGGGCCGGACCCGGCGGTTCCTCAAGGCCGCGGCGGCGCGATGAGCTCGTAGAGGTTGCCGCTGGAGTCGGAGAAGTAGAGGCCGCGCCCGCCGAGCGGGTGCGCCTCGTCGACGCGGCCGCTGTCGGCGTGCGCGGGTTCGTCGCCGTAGGGGATCTCGCGCGCGTCGAGGCGGTCGAGGACGGCCTCGAACGTGCCGGCGTCCACGTCGAAGGCCAGGTGGTGGCCCTGCGGGTGCGCGACCGTCAGGAAGTCGAGGGTGAGGCCCTCGTTGACCCGGATCGGGACGAAGTGCCGCGCGTGCGGGTGCGGGCCCGTGTACGGCAGGCCCATGACGCCGGCGAAGAAGCGGGCGGCCTCGTCGTTGTCGGCGGCGGTCACGATCGTGTGGTTCAGGCTGATCGTCATTCGGCGGTCTCCTCCTTCAGGGCGCCGTGCAGGAAGACGTCCAGGTACTCCGCCATGGACGGACTGGACGCCGCCGGCCCGGCGGGGGGACGGGCGCGGGTGAAGGCCATGCCCATGAACAGGCTCGCGAGCTGCTCGGGGGGCAGGCGGAGCCGGTCGCGCTCCGGCTCGAACAGCTCGGCGATGGCGTCGCGGGTGCGGGTCATGGAGGCGTCGCGGTCGGGCGCGGGCCCGGCGGCCCCCTCCCCTTCGTCCGGACGGGGCGGCACGCGGCGGTTCCCGGCGCGCCCGGTGGCGTGCAGGGCGCCGACGACCATGCCCATGCGGCCGAGGTAGGCCTCGATCGCGTCGCTCGCCTCGGCGAGCCGCGCGGCCAGCGGCTGGTCGAGCGGGACGGCCTCGATCTCGGCGAGGACGTGGTCGGGGCGCAGCGCCTCGGCGACGCAGGCGTCCAGCAGCTCGTCCTTGTCGGCGAACACCCGGAAGATCGTCGCCTCGCCGATGCCGGCGGCGCGGGCGATCTGGCCGGTGGTCACGGCGGTGCCGTGCTCGGCGACGAGCGGCAGCGCGGTGCGCACGATCATCTCCCGGCGCTCCCGCGGGCTCATTCCCGGCGCCCGGCGCCGGTTCTCGCGCTCCATGCCGCCCACGGTACGGAGTGAGTACTCACTCCGTCAACACCGAAGTGAGTGCTCACTCCGACCACCCGGACAAACCCGGATACGGCGGCTGATACCGTTGCGGTGCTGCGCGCCCAGGAGCGAAGTCCGGTGTGAACCCGGCGCTGTCCCGCAACTGTGGTGCCCCTCTCCGAGTGGCCGAGCCAGGTCGCCTCCTCGCGCGCTGACGACTATCGACCTCGTGGAAGGGCGATCCGTCATGAGCGGGCCGCGGCTTCCCCCAGCCTGGAGGCTCCTGTGAGACCCGTACGTACCCTCGGCGCGGTGATGGCGATCGGTGTCGCCCTGGTCACGGCCGCCTGCGGCGGCGCCGGCGACGGCGCCAAGGACGGGACGGGCGGCGCGGCGTCCGTCACCGTGCAGGCCGCGAACGGCGCGGTGACCGTCCCCGCCCGCCCGAAGCGCATCGTGTCGCTGTCCCCCACCCACACCGAGACGCTGTTCGCCATCGGCGCCGGCCCGCAGGTGGTCGCGGTCAGCGACTTCTCCAACTACCCGGCCGAGGCGCCGCGCACCAAGCTGTCCGGCTTCAAGCCGAACGCCGAGGCGGTCATCGCCTACAAGCCGGACCTCGTCGTCGTGTCCGACGACCTGAACGGCATCGTGAAGTCGCTGGAGAAGGTGAAGATCCCCGTCCTGCTGGAGCCCGCGGCGGCGAAGCTGGACGACGCCTACGACGAGATCAACGACCTCGGCCTGGCCACCGGCCACGCCGCCGAGGCCAAGAAGCTCACCGACGGCATGCGGGCGGAGATCCAGCGGACGGTCGAGGCGGCGTCCGCGTCCGCCAAGGGCAAGGGCCTGACGTACTACCACGAGCTCGACAACGAGCTGCACTCGGTGACGTCCAAGACGTTCGTCGGCCAGGTGTACGGCATGTTCGGGCTGCGGAACGTCGCCGACGCCGCCGACAAGGCGACCGGCGGGTACCCGCAGCTGTCCCGCGAGTACCTGCTCAAGCAGGACCCCGACCTCATCTTCCTGGCCGACACCAAGTGCTGCGGTCAGAACACCGCCGCGCTGGGCGAGCGTCCCGGCTGGTCCGGTCTGGGCGCGGTGAAGAACAAGAACGTGGTCGAGCTCGACGACGACATCGCCTCCCGCTGGGGGCCGCGCCTGCCGCAGTTCGTCAAGGCGATCGGCGACGCCGTGCAGAAGGTGCAGTGACCGCCGCGGCCGGGGACGCCCGCCCGTGAACGGCCTGCGCGGCCCGCTCGCGAAGGGTCTGCGCCGCGCCCGCCCCGGCACCGGGGCGGGCGCCCTGCCGGGCACCCTGCCGGCCGCCCGGCTGCGGCCGCTGCCGCTCGCGGTCGCCGTCGCGGTGCTCGCGGCGGCGCTGCTGGCCGGGGTGCTGGTGGGCGCCGCGGGGCTGCCCGTCAGCGGCGTGCTGAAGGCGCTCGCGGACAAGGTCCCGTTCGTGGACGTCGACTCCGGTCTCGGGCCGATCGACGAGAGCGTCCTGTTCGAGCTGCGGGTGCCGCGCGCGCTGATGGCGGCGCTGGTCGGCGGAATGCTCGCCATGGCCGGCGCCGGGTACCAGGGCGTGTTCCGCAACCCGCTCGCCGACCCGTACCTGCTCGGCGCGGCGTCCGGCGCGGGGGTCGGCGCGACGCTGGTGATCGCCCTCGTCCCCGGCGACCCCGGCTACGGCATCCCGCTCGCCGCCTTCGCCGGCGCCCTGTGCGGGGTGTTCCTCGCCTACGCGCTCGGCCGGACGGCGGGCCGCCACGAGGCGGTGACGCTGGTGCTCGCGGGCGTCGCGGTGTCGCTGTTCCTGTCGGCGGTGCAGACGCTCGTCCAGCAGATGAACGCCGAGGAGCTGCAGCGGATCTTCTCCTGGATCCTCGGCGGGGTCGGCTCGGCGGACTGGCACCAGCTCGCGCTGGTCGCCCCGTACGCGCTCGTGTCCACCGTCGTCCTGCTGGCGCACGGCCGCCTGCTGGACGTGCTGAGCGTCGGGGACGAGGAGGCGGCGAGCCTCGGCCTGTCGGCGTCCCGGGTCCGGCTGATCGTGCTGCTCGCCGCGTCGCTGGCGACGGCGTCGGCGGTGGCGGTGAGCGGGCTGATCGGGTTCGTCGGCATCGTCGTGCCGCACGTGGTGCGGCGGCTGGCGGGCGGCTCTTACCGGGTGGTGCTGCCGCTGTCGCTGCTCGGCGGCGCCGCGTTCCTGGAGCTCGCGGACCTGGTGGCGCGCACCCTCATCAGCCCGGGCGAGCTGTCGCTCGGCGTGGTGACGGCGTTCGTCGGCGGCCCGTTCTTCGTGGCGGTGCTGCGCGCGTCCCGCAGGCAGGTGGGGACGTGACGGTCGCGGTGCGGGGCCTGGACGTGTCGCTCGGCGGCCGGCCGGTGCTGAAGGGCGTGTCGCTGGACGTCCCCGCCGGGTCGTGGACGGCGGTGATCGGGCCGAACGGCGCCGGGAAGTCGACGCTGCTGCGCGCGGTCCTCGGCCTGGTGGCCTCGCGCGGCGAGATCACGGTGGCGGGCGAGGACCTCCAGCGGCTCAAGCCGCGGCAGCGGGCCCGGACGGTCGCCTACGCCGCGCAGAACCCGCACCTCCCCGTGGGGATGACGGTGTTCGACTACACCCTGCTCGGACGCTCCCCCTACATCCCGCATCTCGGCCGGGAGAGCGCGCGCGACCGGGCCATCACCGAGGAGGTCCTCGAACGGCTCGACCTCACCGCCTTCGCCACCCGCACTCTGGACCACCTGTCCGGCGGCGAGAGGCAGCGGGTGGTGCTGGCGCGCGCGCTGGCGCAGCAGACGTCGGTACTCCTGCTGGACGAGCCGACGACCGCGCTCGACATCGGCCACCAGCAGCAGGTGCTGGAGCTGGTCGACCGGCTGCGGCTCGCCGACGGGCTGACCGTGGTGACGACGATCCACGACCTGACCCTCGCCGGGCAGTACGCCGACGCGCTCGTCCTCATCTCCGAGGGGCGGGTCGCGGCGGCGGGCACGCCGGAGGAGGTCCTCACCCGCGCGGTCGTCGAGGAGCACTTCGGCGCGCGGGTCCATGTCGCCCCCGGTCCGGGCGGGCGGCCGATGCTGGCGCTGGAGCGGCCGTGAACCTGGAGACCGTGTGGCGCGAGGAGGACGGCAAGCGCCTCGCCGCGACGGTGTGGCGGGCCGGGCCCGGCCACCGGATGATCTCGTCGGCGATGCTCGGCGGCGGCATCGGCCCCGCCGGATGGGTGCTGAACGCGCAGGTCCCGGGCGCCTACTCGCGCACCGACCCCGTCGCGCACCTGACGGAGCTGGCCGCGCTGTACGGGCTGGAGGGGGCGGGCGTCGGGATGCTGACGGCCGCGTCCGTCGCCCGCACGATGCGGCGGGACGACGCGGGCGTGCGCGTGTCGGCGACCGTGGGGCTGCGCGTCCCGACCTGGGCGGCCTCCCCCGCCGGGACCCCCGACCCCGAGCTGGCGCCGCTCGACGGGACGCCCCGGTCGGCCCGGACGCCCGGCACCATCAACATCGTCGTCGCCGTGCCCGTCCCGCTGAGCGACGCGGCGCTGGTGAACGCGGTCGTCACCGCGACGGAGGCGAAGACGCAGGCGCTCCTGGAGGCGGGCTTCCCGTGCACGGGCACCGCGTCCGACGCCGTCTGCGTGGCGGCCGCGTCCGGCGGCGCGGCGGAAGAGGTCTTCGCCGGGCCCCGCTCGACGTGGGGCGCGCGGATCGCCCGCGCCGTGCACGCCGCCGTCCACGCCGGGGCTGTCGACTACACCCGCTACCTGGAGACCCGCGGCTAGCACCCGGCCGCCGTACCACCCCGGTGCGGTACGGCGGCCGGATTCAGGGCCAGTGCAGTATGGGAGTTGCGCCTCACCTCCTACCTGTGCGTCGCTCCGCCGGCGTGACCGTCAGCCGGCGTGGGGAAGGCGATGTCCGTTAGCGTGCCCGTTGGCATGTCCGTTGCGGTGGCCGTTGTGGTGCCCGTTCAGCGGTCCGGTGCGGGGGCCGGTGGCGAGCGGGTCGCCGCCGTCCAGCAGCGACCCGGTCCGCGTCCCGTTCACCGGCGGCAGCGGGTGCAGCCCGGTCAGCGGCTCCGGGTCGGCCACCGGGCGGGGGCCGGTGTCCTGGCGGTCGGCGAGCGCGGTGAGCGCGTCGACGCGGCGGCGGGCACGGTCGGCCTCGGACCGCGCGGCGTCGCGCTCGGCGGTCAGCGCCCGCACCGCCGCGCGCAGCTCCTCGGCGGCACGGGTCAGCTGCCAGTTGTGGCGCTCCAGCTCCCGGCCGCGCGCCTGGATCTGGTCGCGGTCGGCGACGGCCTGCCCGCGCTTGGCCTCGGCGTCGCGGACGGCGGAGCGCAGGTCCTCGGCGGCGCGCTCGGCGGCGGCCGACTCGACGCGCCGCCCCTCCAGGAGCGTCTCGGCCTCCGACACCCGGCCGTGCAGGGCGACGAGTTCGGAGCGGGCGCTCTCCAGCGAGGCGAGCAGCTCCCCCTCGCGGGACGCCATCCGGTCGCGCTCGCGCTCGGCGGCGAGCCGGGCCGCGGCCGCGCCGTCGGCCTCGTCCCGCGCGTCCGCCGCCTCCTGCCGGGCGGTGTCGCGCTCGGCGGTCAGCCGCTCGGCCTCGGCGCGGGCGGCCGCGGCCTCCCGCTCGGCGGCCTCCGCGCGGGCGCGCGCGGCGGCGGTCTCCCGCCACGCCAGCTCGGCCTGCCGCTGGGAGGCGTCCCGCTCCCGCTGCGCGATGGCGACCTGCCCGGCGGCGTCGGCGCGGGCGTCGGCGACCCGCCGCTCGACCCCGGCGACGCTCAGCTCCGCCATCAGCGAGCCGGCGAGCCGGTCGGCGGCGCCCTCCAGCCGGTCGACCATCTCCCACGCCCAGGCGACCTGCCCGGTGAGCCCCGGGGACTCCAGCGCCCGCTCGCGGCTCTCCCGCGCGGCCCGCTCGCACGCGCCGTCGCGGTCCTGGCAGAAGCGGACCGTGCGGGCGCCGCGCACCGGCTGCGGCACGGGCCGTCCGCAGCCGGCGCACGGCCAGACCGCGACCGGGTCACCGAGGCGTGCGATCCCGGCGCGGTCGGCATCGGCGGCCGCGGGCTCGCCGGGGCCGGCGCCGGCCGGCGCCTCCTCCGCGGCGTACGCGGCCGGGTCGGTGACGACGGGAAGGTCGGTCTTCGTCGGGGCGGCGGGAGTCGGGGCGACGTCGTCCAGCGGGGCGACCTTCTGGTCTTCCATGTGCCGTTGTACGCACGGGCGCGCGGACGCGTTCGACGTTTCCGGCGGCGAGTCGCGGGCGGCGCGCCCCGCCGCCGTCAGCCCTCCCGTCCGCCCAGGTAGTCCTCGCGGACGCGACGCCGGCTGAGCTTGCCGGACGGGGTGCGCGGCAGCGCCGGGCGGAACTCGATCCGCCGGGGGTGCTTCAGCTTCGCCAGCCGCGGCGCGCAGAACGCGAGCAGGTCGGCGGCCAGCGCGTCGCCCGCCTCCGCGCCCTCGGCGGGCTCGACGAGCGCGACGGCGAGCTGCCCCCAGTCGTCGTCGGGAACGCCGATGACGACGGCGTCCCCGACGGCCGGGTGCTGGAGCAGCACGGACTCGATCTCCGCCGGGTAGATGTTGACGCCGCCGGAGATGATGAGGTCGGTGCGGCGGTCGCTCATGTAGAGCCAGCCGTCCTCGTCCAGGTGGCCGAGGTCGCCGGGCGTGTAGAAGTCGCCGCGCATCGCGGCGGCGGTCTTGTCCGGGTCGTCGTGGTACTCGAAGCCGGGCTGCCCGCTCGCGTAGATCAGGCCGGTCTCGCCGGGCGGCAGCTCGGCGCCCTCCGGGTCCAGGATCTTGATCTGGACGCCCTCGACCGCGCGCCCGACCGTCCCGGGGTGGGCGAGCCACTCGTGCGGCGCGGCGACGACGACGGGCCCGCTCTCGGTGGAGCCGTAGTACTCGTAGAGGACGGGCCCCCACCAGTCCATCATCCGCTGCTTGGTCTCCTTGGGGATCGGCGCGGCGGTGTGGAAGACCTGCCGCAGCGACGACACGTCGTACCTGGCCCGGACGTCCTCGGGCAGTCCGAGCATGCGGTGGAACATGGTCGGCACCATCAGGGAGTTGGTGACCCGGTACCGCTGGATGAGGTCGAGGGTCTCCTCGGGCCCGAAGCGGGCGGAGATGACGACGGCGTGGCCGAGGCTGAGCGACATCAGCGCGTGGACGCAGGGCGCCGAGTGGTACAGCGGGCCGATGGCGAGGTGGACCTCGTCGTCGCCGGGTTCGAGGCTCAGGTGCCGCATCAGCGTCTGCTTCATGACCTCGAACAGCACTTCGGGCGGGATGTCCATCAGCGGGCGCCGCACGCCCTTGGGCCGTCCGGTCGTCCCGGACGTGTAGAGCATCACCGAGCCCATCTGGCGCTTGGCCGGCGGGTCGGCGCTGTGCGCGGCGCACAGCTCGGCCATCGCGCGGTAGCCCGCGGCGGGGTCGGCGCTCACCCGCCCCTCCGCCGGGACGCCCGCCTCGTCGGCCGCGCCGGACACGGCGGCGGCGAACTCGCCCTCGGTGATGACGGCCTTGGCGCCGGAGTCGCCGAGGATGTAGCCGATCTCGGGCGCGGTGAGGTGGCGGCTCACGGGGACGAGGTAGAGCCCCGACTGCATCGCGGCCAGCATCACGGTGAGGAACTCGCGCCGGTTGCTCAGGACCGTCGCGAGCGCGTCGCCGGGGCTCAACCCGATGCTCGCGAGCGCGTGGGACAGGCGGTTCACCTCGGCGTGGAGTTCGCCGTAGGTCACCGGTTCGCCCGGGGCCAGCACGGCCGGGCGGTCCGGGTCGTTCTGTGCGATCTGGTAGAAGCCGACACCTTCGACGCCCATACGGCTCTCCTCAGTGCGGGGTCTGGCTCGGTCCATCTGACCCGTCTTGCTGGCGACCCGTCAAGAGGACGCGGCGCGGCGCGGCGACGGAGATCGACCGGCCCCGGTCAGCCCGCTTTCCTGACCGCGACCGTCCGGCTACGTATCATGATGGGTCAGTGCCGGGGGGCCGAGAACCGAGACCTACACGGCGATGGGGCGTGCATGACGGGACCGAGCGGCGACGGCGGCCGGTCGCGTCCGCCGGGGCGCCAGGACGGCCTTCCCCCCTGGCTCCGCAGGTTCCTGCAGGTCATGTTCCTCGACCTCTGCTCCACCGTCATCGTCAGCATCGGGGTGACGCTCGTGCACGGCGTCTTCTGGCTGAACGCGGTCGTCACCCTGCTGGTCGTCGCGGTGCTGACGGCCGTGCTGCTCGTCTTCTACCCCGCGACCGCGCACGCCGTCCTGGAGCGGGTCGGGCGCGTGCTGCGCGGGGGCGGCGCGACGCTCGGATGGGGCCTCGCGGGCGCCGCCGCGATGGCCGCGCTCCTGCTCGCCGGCACCGGCGTCCAGGTGCTCCGCGACCGCGCGAGCGCGTGCGGGCAGCCGCTCGACCTGCGGGTGCTGACCGCCCCCGAGACGCTCACGCCGCTGCGGGCCGCCGCGGCCGAGTTCGTGAACGACAGCGAGGACCGCGGCTGCCGCGAGTACAGCGTCACCGTCGTCCCCGAGGCCGGGCCCGTCCCGCTGTACGACGGGTTCCGGCTGCTGTGGCGGCGCAGCGCGGCGGCGGACGCCGGCCACTCCGACGCCCAGCAGCTGTTCGGCCCGCAGCCCGACATCTGGATCCCGTCGTCCACGGCCGAGTACGACTTCGTCCCGAAGGGCCCGGGCCAGGTCGGCGCGGCCGGGGCGGGGCCGGGCGCGCCGGCCGGCAAGGCCGACCCGGTGTTCCGGGTGCGCGGCTCGGTCGGGACGTCCCCGCTGGTGCTGGCGCTGTTCACCCGGGCGCACGAGTCCGTCGCCGACCCGATCGCGGCGCCGATCGCGCCGAGCACGGCGGCGCTGCTGCGCCGGGTCGCGGACGCGGGGGTGCGGCTGCGCGCGATCGCGCGGCCCGTCCCGGAGACGTCGGCGGCGGCGCTCGCCGTCACGCCCGCGTTGTACGACGGGGCGCCCGGCTCCGACGCCGCGGACGAGCGGTTCGCCGAGCCCGCCGACCTGGTGGCGCCGGACGCGGTGTCGCTGCTGTGCCGGTTCCGGGAGCGCGCCGCCGCGCAGGACTCCGCCCCGCCCGACGACGTCGCCGTCGCCGTGCCCGAGCAGGCGCTGCACGACTACGACATGGGCCGGCCGCTCGGCGACCGCTGCGGCGCGGCCGACCCGGACGCCGCCGCGTTCGCGCGGTGGCGCCTGCACCCCTACTACGCGACCGGCCTGCCGACGCTGGACCACCCGTTCGTCCAGGTGAAGTGGCGCGGCCAGGACACGCGGGAGCGGGACGCGGCGGTCACCGCGTTCCGCCGCTGGCTCGACCGCAACCCGCTGACCCGGCAGGGCCTCCGCGACGACCGCGGCGTCATCCCGCCCGCGCGCGAGGGCGACACCCGGCACTACTACCTGTCGCGGCTGCAGGGCCTCGTCGGCACCAGGGTGATGCCGACAGTGGTGGGGCTGGAGTCGCCGGCGGGCGTCCAGGACACCCTCGACCGCATCGGCGCGGCCCGCCCCCGGACGTCGGTGTCGCTGCTGCTGGACGTGTCCGGGTCGATGGGCGGCGCGGCGCAGGCGCGCGGCGGTTCGCGGCTCGTGCGCGGGACGTCGTTCCTGCGCAGCCTGGTGGCGCAACTGCAGAGCAACGACCGCGCGGGCCTGCAGGTGTCGTCGGCCACGGCGTCGCCGAGCGCGGCGGACACCTTCGGCAACGTCCCGCAGGACGCGGCGTCCCCGGAGCAGAAGAGCGCGATCACGAGCAGGCTGCAGGCGGTCGCGTCCAGCGGCGCCGACCAGCCGCTCAGCGACGCGATCGCGGCGGCCGACCTCGGGCCCGGGCGGCAGAACCTCGTCCTCGTCACCGACGGGCAGTCCGCCGCGACCAACCCGGGGCTCGGGTCGCGGGTCGGCTGGCTGTCAGGTGAGTTCCGCGGGCGGCATCCGGGGCTGCGGCTGACGGTGGTGCTGACGGGACCGGCGACGTGCGGCTCGTCCCCTGTGCGGGAGATCGTGGCGGCGCTCGGCCCGAAGGACGGGCGCGGATGCGTGTCGCTGACCGGTTCGCCCGAGGCCGAGCAGGCCGCCGAGCTGCTGTCGGAGCTGCGATGAGACGCCCCCGCCTTCTCCCGAGAGGCCGCCGCGCGCGGGTGAGCGCCGCGGCCGGGGCGGCGCTGGTGCTGGTGGCGTGGCTGCTCGTCGTCCTGTGGCCGGGCGCGTCGTACTCGGGCATGGCGGCCGACTGCGACAGGTCGGAGCTGTTCGTCGTGGGCGGCACGGACGTCAGCCTGAAGAACCAGCGGCGGGCCCTGATCCGGCAGTGGAACGAGGGCCGCTACCCGGACGGCCGCCCCCATCCGCACGCCACGCTGGTCGAGGCGGCGGAGTCCACCGACCTGCAGCACAGCCAGATCAAGGCGGTGCAGGAGTCCGGCAGCTGCGCCTACGACGTCCTGATCATGGACAACACGTGGACGGCGCAGTTCGCCGACGCCGGCTACCTGCGGCCGCTCGACGGCATCGACGGGCTCGACGACTTCTTCCCGGCCGCGCTGCGCACGGGCGAGTGGGACGGCGAGCTGTACGCCGTCCCCTTCAACGTGGACGTGGGCCTCCTCTACTACTGGGAGGGCGTGTCGCCGCCGACCGCGTGGCCGGGGCTGCTGTCGTCCGGCGTCGCGATGCAGCTCGCCGACTACGAGGGCCTGACGGTGAACGCGCTGGAGGCCGTGTGGAACGACGGCGGCGGCGGCGGACGGCTCACCGGCACCGACCGCCCGAGCGAGGAGGAGCTGAAGACGAAGGTGTATCCGGCGCTCGCCCGGCTGGTGCCGCGCGTGCACGGGGCGCTGGCGGCGTCGCGCGGGTACGGGGAGCTGCAGAGCATCGAGGCGTTCGCGTCCGGGGCGAAGCTCATGCGCAACTGGCCGTACGCGTTCTCGGCGCTCGCGTCCGAGCCCCGGATGCGGGACGGCGCGCGGCTGCGGTTCGGGGTGGCGGCGCTGCCGGGACGCACCGTCCTCGGCGGGCAGAACCTCGCCGTGTCCGAGCGCTCCCCGAACCCCGGCGACGCCGCCGACCTCGTGGAGTTCCTGAGCGGGACGGGCAGCCAGCGGCTGCTGTTCTCCTGCGGCGGGTTCGCGCCGGGCCGCTACTCGGCGCTCGGCCTGTCGCCCGGCCGGCACTCCCCCGCCGACGTGAAGGTGCGGGCCTGCTCGTCCCTCACCGGCCAGCCGGTCGGGCCGGGCGAGACCGAGGTGCCGGACGAGGCGCAGCTCACCGGGCTGGCGCGGGCGGTGGTGACCGCGCTGGGCCGGGCCGAGCCGCGCCCGGTGACCCCGCACTACAGCACGTTCACCGGCACGTTCCGGGGCTGCGTCCAGAAGATCTTCGACCGGGCGGGCACGGACCCCGAGGCGTTCGCCGAGGCGGTCGGGCGGTCCCTGGACGGCCGCACCGCGTCCTGCTGAGCCCGGCGGACCCGGCTAGCGGAGGCCGCCGAGGGCGGCGCGGGCCATCGCGTGCAGCAGGTCGCCCATCGCGTCGCGGTCGAGCCCGGCGGCGCTGCGCGGGGTGGAGTTGAGCAGGCCGAAGCAGGCGTGCACGGCCGCGCGCGTCCGGTCGTCGGGCCGGCACGGGTCCATGCGGCGCAGGACGGCGACCCATTCCTCGACGTAGGCGCGCTGGAGGCGGCGGACGCGGTGCCGCTGCGGCTCGGGCACGTTGTCGAGCTCCCGCTCGTGCACGGTGATCAGCGCGGGGTTGTCGAGCGCGAACGCGATGTGCCAGCGCAGCAGCGCGTCGAGGGCCCGCGCCGGGTCGGGATCCGCGGCGCGCCGGACGCCCTCGGCGAGCAGCCGCTCGCTGATGTCGAGGAGCATCTCGGCGAGGACGGCCTCCTTGCCGCTGAAGTGCCGGTAGAGGGCGGGGCCGGTGAGCCCGACGGCGCGGCCGAGGTCGCCGATCGACACCCCGTGGTAGCCGCGCCGCGCGAACAGTTCGGCGGCGGCGCCGAGGATCTCGGCCCGGCGCGGGTTCGGCGGTCCGGCCGGCGCCTCGGTCCGTGCGGAGGTCATGCGGGCAGTCTAGACTAGTGTTGTTAATGGCCGTTAACATCGGCATTGTTAATGAACGTTAACCGGGAAGGGGAGGCATGGGCGGTCCCGAGATCGACTCCCGCGCCGACGTGGCGGGCGAGGCGTTCAAGGCCAACACGGCGCACAACGAGGCCCTGGTCGCCGAGCTGCGCGAGCGCGTCGACGCGGCCGGGCGCGGCGGTCCGGAGCGGGCCCGCGAACGGCATGTCGCGCGCGGCAAGCTGCTCCCCCGCGACCGGGTCGACACGCTGCTCGACCCCGGCTCGCCCTTCCTGGAACTGTCGCCGCTGGCCGCGCACGGCATGTACGGCGACGAGGCGCCCGGCGCCGGGATCATCACCGGCGTCGGCCGGGTGTCCGGCCGCGAGTGCGTGATCGTCGCCAACGACGCCACCGTCAAGGGCGGCACGTACTACCCCGTCACCGTGAAGAAGCACCTGCGGGCGCAGGAGGTGGCGCTGCACAACCGGCTGCCGTGCCTCTACCTGGTCGACTCGGGCGGCGCGTTCCTGCCCCGGCAGGACGAGGTCTTCCCCGACCGCGAGCACTTCGGCCGCATCTTCTACAACCAGGCGACGATGTCCGGGCGGGGCATCCCGCAGATCGCGGCGGTGCTGGGGTCGTGCACGGCGGGCGGCGCCTACGTCCCGGCGATGAGCGACGAGGCCGTCATCGTGCGCGGCCAGGGGACGATCTTCCTCGGCGGGCCGCCGCTGGTGAAGGCCGCGACCGGCGAGGTCGTCACCGCCGAGGAGCTCGGCGGCGGCGAGCTGCACTCCCGCACGTCCGGCGTGACCGACCATCTCGCCGAGGACGACGCCCACGCGCTGCGGATCGTCCGCGACATCGTCTCCACGCTGGGCCCGCGCGAGCCGCGCCCGTGGGACGTCGCGCCCGCGGAGGAGCCCGCCGCCGACCCGTCCGAGCTGTACGGGATCGTCCCGCCCGACTCGCGCACCCCCTACGACGTGCGCGAGGTCATCGCCCGGATCGTGGACGGCAGCCGCTTCCAGGAGTTCAAGAAGGAGTACGGCGCCACGCTCGTCACCGGGTTCGCGCGCATCCACGGGCACCCGGTCGGGATCGTCGCGAACAACGGCATCCTGTTCGGCGAGTCCGCGCAGAAGGGCGCGCACTTCATCGAGCTGTGCGACCGGCGCAGCGTCCCGCTCGTGTTCCTGCAGAACATCACCGGGTTCATGGTCGGGCGCGAGTACGAGGCGAGCGGCATCGCCAAGCACGGCGCGAAGATGGTCACCGCCGTCGCGTGCGCCCGCGTCCCCAAGTTCACCGTCGTGATCGGCGGCTCGTTCGGCGCCGGGAACTACGCGATGTGCGGCCGGGCCTACTCGCCGCGCTTCCTGTGGATGTGGCCGAACGCCCGCATCTCGGTCATGGGCGGGGAGCAGGCCGCGAGCGTCCTCGCGACCGTCCGCCGCGACCAGTTGGAGGCGCGCGGCGAGGAGTGGCCCGCCGCGGACGAGGAGGGGTTCAAGGCGCCGATCCGCGAGCAGTACGAGGCGCAGGGCAACCCGTACTACTCGACGGCGCGGCTGTGGGACGACGGGGTGATCGACCCGCTCGACACCCGGCGCGTCCTCGGGCTCGGGCTGTCGGTGGCCGCCAACGCACCGCTGGAGCCGGTCGGCTACGGCGTCTTCCGGATGTGAGGGTGTTGATGTTCGACAGCGTCCTGGTCGCCAACCGCGGGGAGATCGCCGTCCGCGTGTTCCGGACCCTGCGGCGGCTCGGCGTCCGCTCGGTGGCGGTGCACACCGACGCCGACGCCGGGGCCCGCCACGTGCGCGAGGCGGACGAGGCCCTGCGCATCCCGTCGTACCTGGACATCGACGCCGTGATCGCGGCGGCCCGGGACTCCGGGGCGTCGGCCGTCCACCCGGGGTACGGGTTCCTCGCCGAGAACACGGCGTTCGCGCGGGCGTGCGGCGAGGCGGGGCTGGTGTTCATCGGCCCGCCCGCCGCGGCGATCGAGGCGATGGGCGACAAGATCCGCGCGAAGCGGACGGTCGCGGCCGCCGGGGTCCCGGTCGTGCCGGGCCGGGACGAGCCCGGCCTCTCGGACGCCGAGCTGGAGGCCGCCGCGCTGGAGGTCGGGCTGCCGGTGCTGCTCAAGCCGTCCGCGGGCGGCGGCGGCAAGGGCATGCGGCTCGTCCGGGACGCGGCGGACCTGCCGGAGGCGATCGCGTCCGCCCGCCGCGAGGCGCGCGGCTCGTTCGGCGACGACACGCTGCTCGCCGAGCGGTTCGTGGCGAACCCGCGGCACATCGAGATCCAGGTCTTCGCAGACGCGCACGGCGGCGCCGTCCACCTCGGCGAGCGCGAGTGCAGCCTGCAGCGTCGGCACCAGAAGATCATCGAGGAGGCGCCGTCGCCGCTGCTGGACGAGGCGTCCCGCGCGCGGATGGGCGCCGCCGCCGTCGCCGCCGCGCAGGCCGTCGGATACGTGGGCGCCGGGACGGTCGAGTACATCGTCTCCGCCGACCGCCCCGACGAGTTCTTCTTCATGGAGATGAACACCCGGCTCCAGGTCGAGCACCCGGTCACCGAGCTGGTGACGGGCCTGGACCTGGTGGAGCTCCAGCTCCGGGTCGCGTGCGGCGAGCCGCTGCCGTTCACGCAGGACGAGGTGGCGCTGGACGGCCACTCCATCGAGGCCCGCGTCTACGCCGAGGACCCGGCGCGCGGCTTCCTGCCGACCGGCGGGCGCGTGCTGGCGCTCCGCGAGCCCGAGGGCGCCCGCGTCGACTCCGGGCTCGACGCCGGCACCGAGGTCGGCGGCTCCTACGACCCGATGCTCGCCAAGGTGATCGTGCACGGCGCCGACCGCGCCGAGGCCCTGCACCGGCTCGACCGGGCGCTCGCCTCGTACACCTTGCTGGGCGTCCCGACGAACGTGGCGTTCCTGCGGGCGCTGCTGCGGCACCCGTCGGTGGTCTCCGGCGACCTCGACACCGGGCTCGTCGAGCGGGCCCTGGACGACCTGGTCGCGGGCGCCTCCGTGCCGCCGGAGGTGCTGGCCGCCGCCGCGCTGGAGCGGATGCGCGCCCTGGAGTCCGGCGCGGACGGCACCGGGGACCCGTGGGACATCCCGGACGGCTGGCGGCCCGGCGCGCACGCGTGGGCGCCGTGGATCATCACCCCGTCCGGCGGGGAGCCGGTGGAGGTCCGCGTGCAGGGCCGCGCCGCGTCCGCCCGCGTCGCGGTCGGCGGCGCGGAGCCGGTCGGCGCGTCGCTGACCGGCCCGTTCATCCTGACCTACGGTGGAAGGACGACCTCGTTCGAGGCCGCCCGGGACGGCGGCACGCTGTGGCTCGGCCGGGACGGGCACGCGTGGGCGCTGAGCGAGCACGTCCGCGCCGAGGGCGGCGCCGCCGCGGCCGCCGCCGGCGACGGGGTGCTGCGCAGCCCGATGCCGGGGACGGTCCTCGCCGTGAAGGCGGCCGAGGGCGACCGGGTCGAGGCCGGGCAGCCGCTCGTGGTCGTCGAGGCGATGAAGATGGAGCACACCGTCACCGCGCCGCTCGCCGGCGTCGTGGCGAAGCTGCCGGTCCGCGCGGGCGCGCAGGTGGCGCTGGACGCGGTGCTGGCCGTGATCGAGGAGGCCCGATGAGCACACCCCTCGCCGGACTGCCCGAGCGGGTCACGATCTACGAGGTCGGGCCCCGGGACGGGCTGCAGAACGAGAAGGCGGTCGTCCCGGTCGACGTCAAGTCCGAGTTCGTGACGCGGCTGGCGGACGCCGGGCTGCGCACGATCGAGACCACCAGCTTCGTCCATCCGAAGTGGGTGCCGCAGCTCGCCGACGCCGAGCAGCTCCTGGAGATCCTGCCGCGCTCGCCGCGGTTGCGCTATCCCGTCCTCGTCCCGAACGAGCGGGGCCTCGAACGGGCGCTCAGCAACGGCGTCACCGAGATCGCCATCTTCGGCAGCGCGACGGAGACGTTCGCCCGCCGCAACCTGAACCGCACGGTGGACGAGTCCCTCGCGATGTTCGCCCCGGTCGTGGAACGCGCGCGCGCCGAGGGCCTCTGGGTGCGCGCCTACGTCTCGATGGTGTGCGGCGACCCGTGGGAGGGCGACGTGCCCATCTCCCAGGTGGTGTCCGTGGCGTCCCGGATGATGGACATGGGCTGCTCCCAGCTCAGCCTCGGCGACACCATCGGCGTCGGCACGCCCGGCCAGGTCACCGCCCTGATCGAGGCGCTCGGCGCGGCGGGCATCGGCACCGAGCGGCTCGCCGTCCACTTCCACGACACCTACGGGCAGGCCCTCGCCAACACACTCGCCGCGCTGCAGGCCGGCGTCACCGTCGTGGACGCCTCCGCGGGCGGCCTCGGCGGCTGCCCGTACGCCGAGAGCGCCACCGGCAACCTGCCCACCGAGGACCTCGTCTGGATGCTGCACGGCCTCGGCATCGAGACGGGCGTCGACCTCGGCGCGCTCGCCGCCACCAGCCGCTGGATGGCCGGGCACCTCGGCCGTCCCAGCCCGTCCCGCGTCGTCCAGGCCCTGTCCCCGGAATCGGAGTAACCATGATCGACTTCACGCTCACCGACGAGCAGGAGGAACTGCGGCGCACGGTCGAGCGGTTCGCCCGCGAAACCGTCGCCCCGGTGATCGGCGACCTGTACGAGCGCGGCGAGTTCCCGTACGAGATCGTCGCCGGGATGGGGAAGATGGGGCTGTTCGGGCTGCCGTTCCCCGAGGAGCACGGCGGCATGGGCGGCGACTACTTCACGCTCTGCCTGGCCCTTGAGGAGCTCGCCCGCGTCGACTCGTCCGTGGCGATCACGCTGGAGGCCGGGGTCTCGCTCGGCGCGATGCCGATCTACCGGTTCGGGTCGCAGGAGCAGAAGGAGCGGTGGCTCCCGGCGCTCACCTCCGGCGAGAAGCTGGCCGGGTTCGGGCTGACCGAGCCGGGCGGCGGCTCCGACGTCCCCGGCGGCATGCGCACCACCGCCCGGCTGGACGGCGACACCTGGGTGATCAACGGGTCGAAGGCGTTCATCACCAACTCCGGCACCGACATCACCGCGTTCGTCACGGTCACGGCCTACACCGGCGAGAACGAGATCTCCACGATCATCGTCCCGAACGGCACCCCCGGCTTCACGGTCGGGCGCAAGTACTCCAAGGTGGGCTGGTCGTCGTCCGACACGCGCGAGTTGTCGTTCGACGACGTGCGGGTCCCCGCCGAGAACCTGGTCGGCGAGCGCGGCCGGGGCTACGCCCAGTTCCTGCGCATCCTGGACGAGGGCCGCATCGCGATCGCCGCGCTGTCGGTGGGCCTCGCCCAGGGCTGCGTGGACGAGTCACTCCGCTACGTCCGGGAGCGGGAGGCGTTCGGCCGGGAGATCGGCCGCTACCAGGCCATGCAGTTCAAGATCGCCGACATGGAGACGCGGACCCACACCGCGCGCCTCGCCTACTACGCCGCCGCCGCGAAGATGCTGCGCGGCGAGCCGTTCAAGAAGGAGGCGGCGATCGCCAAGCTGGTCGCGTCCAACGCGGCCATGGACAACGCCCGCGACGCCACGCAGGTCTTCGGCGGCTACGGCTTCATGAACGAGTACGCGGTCGGCCGCTTCTACCGCGACGCGAAGATCCTCGAAGTCGGCGAGGGCACCTCCGAGGTGCAGCGGATGCTGATCGCCCGCGCGCTCGGCCTCCCGCCGTCCTGACCCGCCGCGCCGCCCGCCCCGCGAACGCGGGACGGGCGGCGCCGCCGGGCGGCGCGGCGCGCCGTCAGCGGATCTTCGACAGGTCGAGCAGCATCGTCCCGCTCTTGGTCGTGAAGAAGTACTGCGGGTTCCGGTCGTCGCGCGCCGCACCCATCATCTCGTTGTTCCGCCGTATCCCGGTGTCGAGCGGCACGCCCGACTCGACGTCGTACAGGACGTGGGTCTTCGTCTTGAACAGACCGTCCGGGAAGTACGGGAGGTACCGGCCGTAGACGAGTTCCGGCCCGGGGCCGACGGGGTCGCCGGGCAGGGTCCTGCCGGCCTTCCCGTCCCTGCGCTGCACGGCGGTCTTCATGTCCCGGTGGTAGGTGACGCCGGACGTGGGGCCTCCGACGCACCAGGTCACGCCGCACGGCCACGCCCCCTTGAACGGCGCGAGGCGGGCGTCGCGGCGCTCGCCGGTCGCCGCGTTCCGCAGCGACTTGAACCCGACGGAGCCGAGCCCGCACTCGCGTGACGCGGGGGAGCCGATCCACGGCCAGGACACGATCGCGAACCCGTCGCTGCCGGGGACCTTCACGGGCGCGCCGCCCGCCAGCGGCGCCCGGTACACGGCGTCGCCCATCCCCATGACGACGCTGTCCCCGTCGATGAGCAGCGTGGACACGCCGTCCCCCGGCAGCCCGGTGATCTTGTGCGCGGTGCCGCCGGCGAGCGGCGCGCCCCAGACCTCGGCGGTGTCGCGGCCGCCCGCCCGGTACGACAGCCACCAGACGACCCGGCCCCGCGCGATGGTGAAGTCGGACGAGTAGATCCTCGATCCGGGCGGGACCACGAGGTCGGTGATCACATTGGCGCGGCCGGTGCCGAGGTCGTAGGACCACAGCTTGTCCGGGAGCTGCAGGGACGCCCAGGTCGTCCCGACCAGCACGTCGCCGTCCAGCAGCGCGACGAGGTGCAGGGTGCGCCCGTTCGGCAGCCGCCCGGGGACGCTCCGGACGGCGTCCGGCCAGCGTTCGCGCACCTTGACCGGCGCGCCGAGGTCGGCGGAAGCACCGCCAGCGCCTCCCACAGGCGCGGGTCGCTCTCGGCCCGGGCCAGGCCGGGGTCGTCGTTGCGCCGTTCCGGCACGCTGCCCATCAGGTGCTCGCGTCTTCGCCGCCGCCACATGCTGATGTGCTGCCGCGCCATGATCTTCCGGACGTACCCCTCGGGATCGTTCTTGTTGACGACCCGCCCCCAGGCGCCGCGCAGCCGGATCAGGCTCTCCTGCAGCAGGTCCGCCGCGTCGTCGGCGTTGCCGGTGAGGACAAAGCCGTAGCGCAGCAGAGCCTGGGCGCGTGTCGTCACGAATTCCTCGTACGTCACGCCGTCATCGTCCAAAGACCCGTCCCTCCATCGCCCCAAGGACGCGCCGGGGACCGGATCTGTTGCACGCCCGTCCGGGGCGCGGCGGGCGCGGTAGGGTCGGCGGATGCTGCTGCGCGCCTATGGGATCGCCCGGTCGCTGGTCATGTACTACGGGGTTCCGGGCAAGCACCGGCGCGCGAAGCGGCTCTACGGCATGTTCATCGGGCCCGGTGACGTGGCGTTCGACATCGGCGCGCACGTGGGCGGCCGGGTGCGGGTCTGGCGGCGGCTCGGGGCGCGCGTGGTCGCGGTCGAGCCCCAGCCCGACTGCCTGCGCGTGCTGCGGCTGTTCTTCGGGCGCGACCGCGACGTGGCGATCGTGCCGGGCGCGGCCGGGGCGGAGCCGGGCAAGGCGCACCTGGCGCTGTCCACGGCGACGCCGACGGTGTCCTCGATGTCGCCCGGCTGGATCAGGTCGGTGACGACCGACAGCAGCTTCGCCCGCGTCCGCTGGGACCGCTCGGTCGAGGTCGAGGTGACCACGCTGGACGCCCTCGTCGCGGCGCACGGCGAGCCCGCCTTCTGCAAGATCGACGTCGAGGGCTTCGAGGCGGACGTCCTCGCGGGCCTGTCCCGGCCGGTCCCCGCGCTGTCGTTCGAGTACGTCCCGTCGGCGCACGACGCCGCGCTGGAGGCGCTGGGCCTCGTGGAGCGGCTCGGCGCGTACGAGTACAACTACTCCCCCATCGAGACCATGCGGCTCGCGAGCCCGCGCTGGCTGAGCGCCGCCGAGCTGCGGCGGCGGCTGGAGGGCATCCGGCCGCGCGGCCGGTCCGGCGACGTCTACGCCCGGCTGCGCTCCCCCGGCCGGTGAACTCGGGCGAACCGGCCCATCTGGAAACAAGACTTACTAATATGTGGCCCGCACCACTACAGCGACGTATGGGGGCCACCGTGCCGGACGCATCGGAGAGTGAGCCGTCGTCGGCCGACCTGAGGACCGACGTGGCCCACTCCGCGCGGGTCTACGACTACCTGCTCGGCGGCAAGGACAACTACGCCGCCGACCGGGCCGCGGCCGAGGAGGTCGTCAGGATCGCCCCCTACATGCGCACGTCGGTGCGGGCGAACCGCGAGTTCATGGTCCGGGTGGCGCGGTACCTGGCCGCCGAGGCCGGCATCAGGCAGTTCCTCGACATCGGCACCGGCCTGCCGACGTCGCCGAACCTGCACGAGGTGGTCCAGGGGGTCGATCCGTCCGCCCGCGTGGTCTACGCCGACAACGACCCGATCGTGCTGGTGCACGCCCGCGCCCTGCTCACCGGCACCCCCGAGGGGCGGTCGCGCTACATCCACGCCGACCTCGCCGAGCCGGACGCCATCCTGGCGTCACCGGAGGTGCGCGACACGCTCGACCTGTCCCGGCCGGTGGCGCTCTGCCTCATCGCGGTGCTCCACTTCGTGCACGACGAGGAGCTGGCGCGCGGCGTCGTGCGCCGGCTCATGGACGCGCTCCCGTCCGGCAGCCACCTCGCGCTCTCCACGATCACGATCGACAGCGCCCCCGAGGAGGTCGGCGACGCCGTCCGCAGGTACAACGCGCGGGGGATCAACTCGAAGGCCCGCACGAAGGCCCAGGTGCGGAGCTTCTTCGACGGCTTCGAGCTGATCGAGCCGGGGCTGACGCCCGTCCACCACTGGCGGCCGGACGAGCGGGCCCGCGCGATCGACGACTCCCAGGTCTCGATGTACGGCGGCGTGGCCGTCAAGCGCTGACGGTCAGGCGACGGCGCCGGCGATGACGGTCACCACCATCCGCCGGACGGCGTCCGGCTCCGGCGGAGGCCCGGAGCTGTCGGCGAACAGCAGGTGCGCGGCCCCGATCAAGGTGGGCGCGAGCGTGCCGATGTCGGCGTCCGGGCGGAGGCGGCCGAGGTCGCGTTCGGCGGTGAGGTAGCCCGCGACCACGTCCACGGCCTCGGTCAGCACCGGGACGCCGGCCGGCCAGACCCGCCGCAGCCGGACCCGCAACTGGGTCCGGAACGTGATCAGCGGGACGATCGCGACGGCGACCGACCCGAACAGCGCCGTCAGCGCGCCGGTGAGGTTGCCGGCGATCTCCCCCGTCCCGGCGGACTCGCGCAGCGCGGCGGCCTGCGGGTCCATCCGGCCGGCGCGGTCGATGACGAAGTCGGCGAGGAACGCGTCGAAGTCGGCGAAGTGCCGGTGCAGCACCCCCTTGGCGACCCCCGCCTCGTCGGTGACCGCGCGGCTGGTCAGCGCGCTCGGGCCGCCGTGGAGCAGGACGCGCTCGGCGGCGTCGAACAGCTGCTCGCGCACGTCCCGGAGAGCCACCCCTGTGGGCACGTCGCACCGTCCTCTCGACAAGTGGGCAGGCGCCCACTATGGTGGGCACATGCCCACTCTAGCGAACGAGCCCCATCGGGCGCGCGATGTGGCGGAGTCGTTCGGCGCGGACGCCGAGCGCTACGACCGGACGCGCCCCGGCTATCCGGACGCCCTCGTGGCACGCCTCGCGGCCGGCGGACCGGACGTCCTCGACGTCGGCTGCGGGACCGGCATCGCGGCCCGCCAGTTCCAGGCGGCCGGCTGCCGCGTCCTCGGCGTCGAGCCCGACGCCCGCATGGCCGGCCTGGCCGAACGCGCCGGCGTCCCGGTCGAGGTGTCCACCATCGAGGACTGGGACCCGGCCGGCCGGGCGTTCGACACGGTCGTCGCCGGGCAGGCGTGGCACTGGGTCGACCCGGTCGCGGGCGCGGCCAAGGCGGCGCGGGCCCTGCGTCCCGGCGGGCGCCTGGCGGTGTTCTGGCACTCGTTCCAGCCCCCGCCCGGCCTCGGGGACGCCATGGCCGCCGCCTACCGCCGGGCCATGCCGGACTCGCCGCTGTTCCAGAGCCCGCTGCCCGGCCCGGAGGCGTACTCGCTGATGTGCGACAAGGCGTCCGACGGCATGCGGCAGGCGGGCGGGTTCGGCGACCCGGCGGAGTGGCGCTTCCCCTGGGAGCGCGACTACACCCGCGACGAATGGCTGGAGCAGGTCCCGACCTTCGGCCTGCACTCCCGGGTCCCGGCGGACAGGCAGCGGCGGATCCTCGCCGACATCGGCGCCGCCATCGACGCCGCGGGCGGCGCGTTCACCATGGGCTACACCACGGTCGTCGCCACCGCGATCCGCGCCTGAGCCGCCCGCCCCGGCGGAACGGCCGCGCCCCGATCGGGCATGCCGTACGTCACACCCGGGGCGGAGCGGTGTCGAAAGAACAGGGGTGTCTGCTAGAAATCCACCGGTCGTGTCCGGACCGACGACGGGTGGTTCATGGAAGCGCTGCGCCCCGGGGACCCCCGGCAGGTCGGCCCGTACCGGCTGGAGGCCCGGCTGGGCGCGGGCGGCATGGGGCAGGTGTTCCTCGGCGTCTCGCCGGGCGCCCGCCGCGTCGCCGTCAAGGTGATCCGCGCCGAGTACGCCGGGGACGACCGGTTCCGGGCGCGGTTCGCCCGCGAGGTCGAGGCGGCCCGCCGGGTCGGCGGGTACCACACCGCGCAGGTCGTGGACGCCGATCCGGAGGCCGCGTCGCCGTGGCTCGTCACCGCGTTCGTCCCCGGCCCGTCCCTGCGGGAGGCCGTCGCCGGGCGCGGGCCGCTCGATCCCGGCGCGGTGCGGGCGCTCGCGTCCGGGCTGGCCGAGGGCCTCGCCGCGATCCACGCGTGCGGGCTCGTGCACCGCGACCTCAAGCCCGGCAACGTCATCATGGCGGCGGACGGCCCCCGCATCATCGACTTCGGCATCGCCCGCGCGACCGACGCGACCGCGCTGACCTCGCACAACGCGGTCGTCGGCACCTACGCCTACATGGCGCCCGAGCAGGTGCTCGGCGACATGCCGGGGCCGTCCGGCGACGTGTTCTCGCTCGGCTGCGTGCTCGCCTACGCCGCGACCGGGCGCGGCCCGTTCGACGCGGAGACCATCCCGGCGATCGTGCACCGCGTCCTGCACGAGGAGCCGGACCTGTCCGCGCTCCCGGACGGCCTCCGCAACATGGTCGCCGCGTGCCTCGCCAAGGACCCGGCGCGGCGGCCCGGCCCGGACGCGCTCATCACCGCGCCGGAGAGCATCGAGCCGCCGCCGGACACCGGCCCGCCCGGCGGCGAGGCCGGCACGCACGCCGGCGCGACGCTCAGCGCGACCCGGCCGCGGGACGCCCCGGCGGCGGCCCCGGCACCGGTCGGCCGCCGCGCGCTGCTCATCGGCGGGGGCGCCGCTGCGGCGGCGGTCGCTGCGGGCGTCCCGGCGGCGTTCCTCCTGACCCGCCGGGAGGAGAGGCCGGCCGCCGCGCCGCCCGCCTCGCCGCCCCGGCCGGACGGGCTGATCCCCCACAGCGGATCGCTCAGCGCCCCGGACGTCAAGACCCTCGACGAGGTCGCCATCAGCCCCGACGGGCGGACGGTGGCCGCCGGCGGCCTCGACTCCACGATCACGCTGTGGGACGTCGCGACCGGGCGCGTGCTCCGCACGATCCGCAGGACGGGCTGGGTCGGCGCGCTCGCGTTCAGCCCGGACGGCGCGTCCCTCGCGAGCTCGTCCACCTCCCCCGGCCAGCTCCTGGTCTGGGACGTGGCGTCCGGACGCCTCAAGGTGAACGTGCGGACCGGTGAGTTCGGGCTGAACGCGCTGGCCTACAGCCCCGACGGCCGCACGATCGCGGGCTCCAACCCCGACGCCCGGCTGTTCGACGCCGCCACCGGCCGCACCCGGGCGGAGTTCGACCTCGGCCACAGCGGCGTCAACGCGGTCGCGTTCAGCCCGGACGGCGGGACCGTCGCGGTCGGGGTCGACGGCTACTACAAGAAGCCGCCGGGCCGCACCGTCCAGCTCCTCGACGGCCGGACGCTCCGCCGCCGCGGCCGGCTCACCGGGCACACCGCGAACGTCACCGGCGTCGCGTTCGGCGCGAACGGGCGGCGCCTCGCCAGCTGCGGCGCGGACTCCACGGTCCGGATCTGGGACGTCGCAGCCCGCCGCGCCGTGCGCGTCATCGACGCGGGCGAGGCGCGGGTGCGGGACGTACGGCTCTCCCCGGACGGCGCGTCCGTCCTCGGCGCCTGCTCCGACCGGACCGTCCGCGTCTGGAGCACCGCCACCGGCGCGCTCACCTCGACGCTCGTCGGGCACCCGCAGCCCGTCGCCAAGATCGCCCTCGGCTCCGGCGGCACGCTGGTCGCGGCCGTCGGCAGCTCCAAGCCGGACGGCACCGTCACGCTCTGGAAGGTCTGACCGGTGGATCCGCTGCGCGACGACGACCCCCGCGAGGTCGGCCCCTACCGGCTGCACGGACGGCTCGGCGCGGGCGGCATGGGCGAGGTGTTCCTCGGGGCGTCGCCGAGCGGGCGCAGGGTCGCGGTGAAGACCGTCCGCGCCGAGTACGCCGCCGACCCGGGGTTCCGCCGCCGGTTCGCGCAGGAGATCGAGGCCGCCCGCCGCGTCGGCGGCTTCCACACCGCGCAGGTCGTCGACGCCGACCCGGACGCCGCGTCGCCGTGGATGGTGACCGCGTTCATCCCCGGCCCGTCCCTGCGGCAGGTCGTCCAGCGCCAGGGGCCCCTCGCCCCGGCCGCGGTGCGCGAACTGGGCGCCGGGCTGGCCGAGGGCCTCGCCGCGATCCACGCGTGCGGGCTGGTGCACCGCGACCTCAAGCCGGGCAACGTGATCATGAGCCCGGACGGCCCCCGGATCATCGACTTCGGCATCGCCCGCACGGCCGACGCGACCGCGCTGACCTCCACCGGAGCGGTCGTCGGCACGTTCTCGTTCATGTCCCCCGAGCAGGTGCGCGCCGACGCCACCGGCCCGCCGAGCGACGTGTTCGCGCTCGGCTGCGTGCTCGCCTACGCGGCGACCGGGCGCGGCCCGTTCGACGCGGCGACCATCCCGGCGATCGTCCACAAGATCGTCGGCGCGCCGCCCGACGTCGCCGGATTGGCCGACCCGCATCTGCGCGACGTGGTCGTCCGCTGCCTGGAGAAGGATCCGGCGCGGCGGCCGTCCCTCCCGGAGGTCCTCGCGGCGCTCAACGGCGCACCGCCGCGCCGCCTCCCCCGCCGCGCCGTCCTGCTCGGCGGCGCGGCCGCCGCGGCGACCGCCGCCGCGGCCGTCCCGGCCGTGCTGCTGTGGCCCTCGGACGCGCCCGCCGCCCGGCGGAACGCCCCGAAGACCCCGATCGGCGTCCCCACCGGGATGACCCTGCCGAGCTCGGAGGTCGCGGTGCACGCCGTGGCGTTCTCCCCCGACGGCAGGACCCTGTGGGGTGCCGGGTTCTCCACCATCCTGCGCTGGGATCTGGCCACCGCCCAGGTCACCACCCGCAAGATCGATGACAACGCCGAGACCTACCGGCGGCCCATGGCCTTCAGCCCGGACGCGAAGACCCTCGCCACCTCCGGCGACGACAAGGTCGTCCACCTGTGGGACGCGGCGTCCGGGAAGATCCGCAAGACCTTCCCGCGGATCCAGGGCGTCCAGTCGCTCGCGTTCAGCCCGGACGGCCGCTCCCTCGCCGTCAGCGTCGGCAACGGCCCCCGCTACGTCCAGGTCTGGGACATCGCCACCGGCAAGTCCGTCCCGATGAAGACGGACTACTACGCCAAGGCGCTCACCTTCTCACCGGACGGCAGATCCCTCTCGGGCGGCTACGCCTTCGCCGGACGCTTCACCGTCTGGGACGTCTCGTCCGGCAAGGCCACCGAGATCTCACCGCGCGACGCCACCGAGATCCCGTGCCTCGCGTTCAGCCCCGACGGGACGACCGTGGCGGCCTCCACCGGCGGCTACTACGGATACGAAATCCGGAAGGCGGTCGGCGGCGACCTGAAGACCACCGTCAGAGACCTCGGCGGCGAGGTCCAGGCCCTGGGGTTCAGCCCGGACGGCGACACGCTCGTCACCGCCGACCAGAAGAACATCCACCTGTGGCACGTCCCGACGGGCCGCAACACGGCGACGCTCCCCGGCGACGCCGACGACGAGCAGGCGCTGGCCTTCGCCCCCCACGGCCAGAGCTTCGCCACCACCAGCGGCACCGGGACGACCCGCCTCTGGACCTTCCGGTAGCAGGAGGCGGGACCCTCATCCGGCGTCCGAACATGGACGCGGGAAAGCCGGGAAACGGCGCCCGATTACTCGCCATAATGGCAGCTTCCACTGAATCCGGGGGGTGGCGTGTCGGTCGAGGTCGCCGCGGTGCGGGTGGGCATGTCGGTGACGCAACTGGCCGTGGGGCGGTGGCTCGCCGGGCGTTCGACCAGGGACGGAGCCGGCCGGGACCTCGTCGAACTGATCAAGACGGGGTTCCCGGACGAGATCAGGCGGCGGCGCGTCCAGCGGCAGTTCGAGGACATCGCGGATTCGGTCGCCGACCGGCTCCTGACCTTCGCGGGACGCGAATTCGGCGGGCTCACCGACGGCGACCGCCAGGCGGCGCTGCACGAGGTGGTCCGCACTCTCGACATTGCCGATCTGTCGGACGACGCCTTCTTCTCGGCCGATGCCGACCCGGTGAAGCTGGCGCGCGGCCTGCGGACGCGCCTTCCACCCCGGCGAGCCGAGTTCGAACTGGGCGAGGCCGGTGCCCGGCTGTACGAGGTGGTGCTGGACGAGTGCTGCGACTGCCTCGCCCGCATCATCGTCCACCTCCCGCAGTTCGGGCCGCGCGCGTCGGCGGAGATGCTGGGCAGGCTGAGCGGGCTGGCGGACCAGGTCGGCGCCGTCCTGGCGCGGCTCCCCGCACGCACCCTCGACGCGCCAGAGGGCACGTCGGACGATGACGAGTTCACCCGCCGGTACCTCGCGTCGATCAGCGAGTCCCTCGACACCCTGGAACTGTTCGGCGTCCGGTTCGAGCGGTTCACGCGTCCGCAGACCGCGCTGAGCGTCGCCTACATCAGCCTCAACGTGTCGGATGAGAGCAAGCGGGCTGCCCGCCCGTCGAGGCCGCATGCGGTGCCGGTCAGCGATTGGCGGGACGGGGTCAGGTCCGGGTCCGTCCGGGTCGAAGCAGCCTTGGCCGACCACCGGCTGTTGTTGTTGCGCGGTGAGGCGGGCGGCGGCAAGAGCACCTTGCTGCGATGGCTCGCGGTCACGGCGGCGCGGGGTTCGTTCAGCGGCCCGCTGAGCAAGTGGAACGGGTCTGTCCCGTTCGTCATCAAGCTGCGCAGCCACGCGGGCAAACCGTTGCCGCGTCCCGAAGAGTTCATCGACGACGTCGCCGGTCACCTCGCCGGGATCATGCCGCGCGGGTGGGCGCACCGGCAGCTCTCATCCGGCCGGGCACTGCTCCTCGTGGACGGCGTGGACGAGGTCACCGGCTCGCAGCGCCAGGCGGTTCGGGAATGGCTCAAGCAGATCGTCACCGAGTTCCGCGACATCCGGATCATCGTCACCTCGCGTCCGGCGGCGGCCGCCTCCGACTGGCTCCGCGCCGAAGGGTTCGCGACGGCCTTCCTCGAGCAGCTCTCCCCGGCGGAGATCAGGACGCTCGTCCAGCACTGGCACACCGCCGTCCGCGACTGCGCCGACCTGCCGTGCGAGCCGGAGCGCCTGCCGTCCTACGAGGCGCGGCTCCTGGCGCGGCTTGAGGCCGCCTCTCACCTGCGGGCCCTCGCGTCCAGCCCGCTGCTCGCCGCCATGCTCTGCGCGCTCAACCTCGACCGCGAGACGCTCCCGCGCAATCGCATGGGCCTCTACGGCGCCGCCCTCGAAATGCTCCTGGAGACGCGCGACACCAAGCGCGGCATTCCGAGCGTCCTCGAACGCGAGCAGAAGATCCGCATATTGCAGGACATCGCCTGGCACCTCTCCACCAGCGGCCGCGTGGAACTGCCGAAACCCATGGTCGAGCGACTCGTCGCCGACCGGCTGGCGTCGATGCCGCAGGTCCACGTCCGCCCGAGCACGGTCCTGGACGAGCTGCTCCAGCGCAGCGGCGTCCTGCGCGAGCCGGTCCCGGGCCGCATCGACTTCGTCCACCGGACCGTCCAGGAGTACCTCGCCGCCAAGCAGGCCGCCGACCTCGGCGACATGGACATCCTGATCAGGTACGCGCACCGCGACACCTGGCGGGGGACCGTCATCATGGCCGCCGGCCACGCCAACGAGCCGCTGCGGCGCGAACTCCTCTCCGGCGTCCTGAGCCGCGCCCGCTCGGAGCAGCGACGCGCCCGCACGCTGAAACTGGTGGCCGTCGCCTGCCTGGAGACACTCCCGTCGATACCGGACGACCTCCGGGAAGACCTCGACCACTGTCTGGACGACCTGATCCCGCCCCGAGACGAAGCTTCGGCCCGCTCCCTCGCCACCGTCGGCGAGCCCGTGCTCACCCGGCTGCCGGAAACGCTCGAGAACCTCAGCGAGGCGGCCGCCCGCGCGACCGTGCAAACGGCCTGCCTGATCAACGGGCCGCACGCCCTGGACGTGCTCGCACGCTACGCGTCCAATGCGCGTGGTGGGATTCTGGAGCAACTCGCCACGGCTTGGGCCTACTTCGACGCCGACGAGTTCGCCGACCGGGTACTCGCCAACGCTCGGGCAAGAGGTGCTCTCACACTGCGCGACGCTCCACATCTCGTGCGCACCCTCAGCCGTGTTCAGCCCCTGTCCGACCTGTACGTCCACATGGACGACATCGAGGATCTCGACTTCCTCACAGGCCACGCGGAAACGCTGGCCTATCTCGGCCTTAGTGCCGGGCGGTCGATGGTCGATCCCATGCTGCTGCCACCGCTACCTGCTCTGCGGGCTCTCACACTCGGGCATCCTCGTCTCGGTGCCCTCGATTTCCTCGACGGCCTCCCTCGCCTTGAACAACTCTGGCTAGGGCGTTGCGACATGATCATCGATTACTCGCCGCTCCGGCGGCAGTCGAGGCTGACGACGCTGTGGCTGGATGGATGCGTGCACCTGACGAGCCTCACCATGCTCCCTCCCCTTGAGCGAGTCCGGACTCTCGGGATCGGCGACTCGCCTCTCGACGACGGCCTGGACCGGATAAGCCGAGCGGCCACCCGCCTCTTGAGGCTGGCAGCGAGCCGCTGCGACTGGGTAACGGATCTTCGTCCGCTCGCCCCCCTGCCACTGGAGGGGCTCTATATCGCTCACTGCGAGAACGTGACCGACTTCGAGCCGCTCTCCTCCTTGACCGGTCTGAACTACCTGAACCTGTCCGGAACGCTCATCGAAGACCTCCGGTCACTGCGTGATCTGTCCGAGTTGCGTCAGCTCTGGCTCAGCGACTGCACTCGCCTCGGCGATCTGAGCCAATTGGCCTCCCTGCCGAACCTCCGGCACCTCGATCTCGGCGGCGCCGCACCCGGGCTCGATCTCGCGCCTCTGGCCGCCAACCGCAAACTCACCGTCACCGTCGAGGCAGGGCAGGACGTCCGTGGGGCCGAGGCGCTCGGACGGCGACTGAAAGTCCGCTGATGGATCATCGCGATCTGCTGAACCGTCTGCTGCCCGATGACGACCCGGATGACCTGCAAGTACGCCAAGGCCAGTTCCACATCGTGGTCATGGGCGCGGACCGCGTCGTGTGCCTGCCCCGCACCCCGGCGGCCGCCGACCGGTTGCCCACGCGGGCGGCCGTACTGCACGCGCTCGCCCGCCTCGACCTCGGCTTCCGCACGCCCGAGCCGCTGTCGCAGGGCGGCGCCTCCGGCACCGGCGAGGCGCCGTTCCTGGTCCTCAGCCGCATTCCGGGGCAGCCGCTGGAGGCTGACGCACTCAACGACGCCCACGTGATCGACTCCGTGGCGGCGCAGTACGCCGCGCTGCTGTCCGGTCTCGCCCGTGCCGGCGCCGACGAGACGGTACGAGCGGTCATCCCCCAGGCGCCGGAAGACCACTGGCGGCGGTTCGCGGACGACGTGCGCACGGAGTTGTTCCAGCTCATGTCCGCCAGCGGGCGCCTGCGCGCCGAGCGGGAACTCGCGGCACTCGACGGCCTCCCTCATGTCACGCACGCAGTGGTCCATGGCGACCTCGGAGCCGAGAACGTCCTGTGGGAGTGGGCGGACGGCCTGCCGCGCCTCTCCGGAGTGCTCGACTGGGACGACGTCGCCCTCGGCGACCCGGCCGAAGACCTCGCCGCCATCAGCGCCAGTTACGGCCCTGAGCTGCTGAAACGCATGCTCGCCCTCAGCGCGGGGTCGCACCGTGAACTCCTCGCCCGCATCGCTGCGATCCGCGGCACGTTCGCCCTGCAGCAAGCCCTCTACGCCGTCCGCGACGGCGACGCGGAGGAACTCGCGGACGGCCTGACCGGTTACCGCTGAGCCCAGTCCGCGTCCCGAAAAGCGGGGCGGATTGCCGTGATCGCGCGACTACTTCCCGTGCACCGATGCAGGTGAGGCGGCATGGCGGCGAGAGCGGCGCGAGTTGTCCGGTTGGTGGCGATGAGTTCTCGGCGCGGCGCCGGTCCATTGAGGGAGCGCGAAGGGAGGAGTCCGGTGTCGTGTGCGTCACACCTCGTTGACCTCGACTGTGGTCGAGGTCTCAGGCTGGAGGCCGGAGAGCAGGGCCGATTCGTCGGACCCCGCTGGAATACTCCCGGAGCGCGCGAAGTTTAACGGTTCGCGAAAGTGTCAGTCGCTGCAGTATTTTTGCGACCTACCCCCTGAAACGTGCCCACGGTCCTGCGTGCCCGCGTGCGGGCCCCGACGATTGGAAGAGAGTTGACCGCTCCCGCGTCTCAAGCGACGGCGGATGGCCCACTGAAGCAACCCGACGCCGGCGGCGGTCTCGACCGCGGCGTGCTGGCCGTGGCCGGGGTCGTCGTCCTCGGCGCGATCATGTCCATCCTGGACGTGACCGTCGTCAACGTGGCCATCAACGACCTGGCCAAGGAGTTCAACACCTCGCTGGCGACGATCCAGTGGGTGGCGACTGGCTACACATTGGCACTGGCCACGGTGATCCCGGTCACCGGGTGGGCGTGTGCGAGGTTCGGCACCAAGCGCCTGTACATGGTGTCGATCCTGCTGTTCGTGATCGGCTCGACGCTCGCCGGCCTGGCCTGGTCGGCGGAGTCCCTGATCCTCTTCCGGGTGCTGCAGGGCCTCGGCGGCGGCATGATCATGCCGGCCGGTATGACGATCATGACCCAGGCGGCCGGCCCGCAGCGGGTCGGCCAGGTGATGAGCATCGTCGGCGTGCCGATGCTGCTCGGCCCGATCCTCGGCCCGATCATCGGCGGCTACCTCGTCGACGACGTGTCGTGGCGCTGGATCTTCTTCATCAACCTGCCGATCGGGATCATCTCGCTGGTGCTGGCCGCGAAGATCCTCAAGCGGGACGAGCCGAAGCCGGCCGAGCGGCTCGACCTGCTCGGGCTGCTCCTGCTGTCGCCCGGTCTGGCGGCCCTGATCTACGGCATCGCGCGCGGCGCCGAGGAGAAGGACTTCCTGCAGACCGAGCCGGCGGTGTTCACGGTCGCCGGCGCGGTACTGGTGATCGCGTTCGTGTTCCGTGCGCTGACGGCCGCGAGCCCCCTGATCGACCTGCGGCTGCTGAAGCGCCGGTCGGTGGCGGCGGCCTCCGGCACGATGGTGATGTTCGTGACCGCGTTCATGGGCGCGATGCTGCTGCTGCCGCTGTACTACCAGGTCGTGCGCGGCGAGGGCGCGATGGCGGCCGGCCTGCTGCTGGCCCCGCAGGGGTTCGGCGCGATGGTCACGATGCCGATCGGCGGCAAGCTCACCGACCGGATCGGCCCCGGGCGGGTCGTGCTCGGCGGCCTGGTCGTGGTGGTGCTGTCGGTCGCCGGCTTCGCGGCGGTGCTGGAGGGCGACACGTCCTACTGGGTGCTCGGCACGGTGCTGTTCGTGATGGGTCTCGGCATGGGCCTGACCATGATGCCGACGATGGCCGCGGCCATCCAGACCCTCGGCCACGACGAGGTCCCGCGGGCCAGCACGATGCTGAACATCATCCAGCAGGTGTCGGCCTCCATCGGCACCGCGCTGATGTCGGTCCTGCTGGCGAACCAGCTCACCGCCAAGCTCGGCGGCGGGGCCGGCGGCGAGATCGGCAGCACCGAGAAGGTGCCCCCGGCGATCATGGAGAAGATCGCCGGGCCGATGGCGGACGCGTTCCAGCACACCTACTGGTACGCGGTCGGCCTGATCGCCCTGGCGTTCCTGCCGGCGCTGCTGCTGCCGCGCAAGAAGCCGGAGACCCCGGCGGTCGACGCGCCGATGCCGATGCACTAGAACGTCCCTGGCGCGTTCCAGACCCCGGCCGGACCCCGAGTGGGCCCGGCCGGGGTTTCGCCTTTTCAGGGCCCTCTCAGGCCGTCGCAGACCGCCTGTCGGCCCAGTACTCGTCCTTCAGCAGCCGCTTGTAGAGCTTGCCGGTCGGGTGCCGGGGCAGTTCGGGCCGGAAGTCGACCGACCGCGGGCACTTGTAGTGGGCGAGGTGGTCGCGGCAATAGGCGATCAGCTCGGCCTCCAACTCGGGGCCGGCCTCGTCCATCGACAGGGGCTGGACGACGGCCTTCACCGCCTCCCCCATCTCGGCGTCGGGGACGCCGAACACCGCGACGTCGGCGACCTTGGGGTGCACCGCGAGGACGTTCTCGGCCTCCTGCGGGTAGATGTTCACCCCGCCGCTGATGATCATGTAGGCGCGACGGTCGGTGAGGTAGAGGAAGCCGTCCTCGTCCACGTAGCCGACGTCGCCGAGGGTGGTCCAGCCGCGGCCCTTCGGGTCGCGGGTGGCGGCGGTCTTCTCCTCGTCGCCGTGGTACTCGAACGTGGGCCCGTTGCCGAAGTAGAGCGTGCCGGACTCGCCCGGCGGCAGTTCGTCGCCCTCCTCGTCGCACACGTGGACCTCGCCCAGGATGGGACGCCCGACGGAGCCCTTGTGGGCGAGCCAGTCCTCGGAGTTGGTGTAGACGAAGCAGTTGCCCTCGGTGCCCGCGTAGTACTCGTGCAGGATCGGGCCCCACCACTCGATCATCCGCTCCTTGGCGGGGACGGGGCAGGGCGCTGCCGCGTGCACGGCGTAGGCCAGCGAGGAGAGGTCGTAGCGGGCGCGGGTCTCGTCCGGGAGCTTCAGCATCCGGATGAACATGGTCGGCACCCACTGGCTGTGCGTGACGCGGTACTTCTCGATTGCGGCGAGCGCCTGCTCGGGGTCGAACTTCTCCATCACGACGACGGTGGCGCCGAGCCGGTGGAAGACGAGCGAGTAGCGCAGCGGCGCGGCGTGGTAGAGCGGCGCCGGGGACAGGTACACCGAGTCGCCGCCGGCCGCGAACAGGTGCGAGATCAGCATGTAGAGCGGCCCGGCCTCGCCCATGGGCGCCTTGGACAGCGGCGGCTTCACGCCCTTGGGGCGGCCCGTGGTGCCCGACGAGTAGAGCATGTCCATGCCCTCGCACTCGTCCTCGATCGGGGTGGACGGGTACCGGGCGACGCGCTCCTCGTACGACTCGTAGCCGGGGGCCGTGCCGCCGAGCATGAGGCACAGCGGCACGTCCGGCGCGGATCGCGCGGCCGCCTCCATCGACGCGCCGGCGATGAAGACCTTGGCCTCGCAGTTGCCCACGATGTAGGCGAGCTCCTCGTCCTGGAGCCGCGAGCTGATGGGGGTGTAGTAGAGGCCCGACCGCTGGGCGGCCCAGGCGATGGCCAGGTAGAGCGGATGGTTCTCCAGCATGAACGCGATGTGGTCCCCCGGGCGCAGCCCCTCCGCGCGGAGCAGCTGCGCGAGCCGGTTGGACTCCTCGTTCAGTTCCCGGAAGGTGACGACCCGCCCGGAGCCCGCCATGATCACGGCGGGCTTGTCGGGCGTCTGAGCGGCGATCTGCCCCAGGTGCATGGCCGCAACCTACCGGGCCGGACCGCCGATTGGAATGCCGTTCGGTTTATCGGGCGTCAGACGAGCATGTGGTCGAAGTCGCCGTCCTTGGCCCCGCCCACGAACGCCTCCACCTCCTCGCGCGTGTAGACGAGGATCGCTCCCTCCGGGTCCCGGGAGTTGCGCACGGCGATCTCCCCGCTGGGGAGTTCGGCCATCTCGACGCAGTTCCCGGACGGGTTGCTCCGGCGGCTCTTCTGCCAGACGAGCCCGGTCCGCCGGACGTCCGGCATGTGGTGGCCGTCCATGTCTGCCCCCTCTAGGCGTCTCAGCCTCCACACGGGAGGCCGCGATCTCGCCCCACCCCACACAATGGTACGAGATGCACGTGCATTCGTTCTTGCATTCGTTCATGCAGACGGTCTTGCATCTGCACGGCTTGGGGAGCAAGATAGCGAACGCTCACCGGTGACCACTCCGCACGCCTCTGAGGTTTGACCATGACCGTTGACCAGGCAGACGAAGTCGCGGCCCCCGCCGCCATGGGAGGCGGCCGGTCGCGGCGCGCCGCCGTGCACGCGCACTGGCCGGACGCGGCGCCGCCCGCGCCGAACATCCCGGCGAACCCCCGCCCGAGCGTCCCGGCCGCCGTGCCGGGCCTGGCCGGGCTCTGGCCCGCCCCGCACGCCGGCACCCCGCGCACCGCGCGGCGGGTGCTGCCCGCGGAGATCACCGCGCCCCGGGCGGCGCGCGAGTTCACGCAGGCCACGCTGGACGACTGGGGCCTCGGCGGGGACGCCGGAGACGTCGTCGTCGCGGTGTCGGAACTGGTGACGAACGCGCTGCGGCACGGGCTGGAGGGCCTCCCCCAGCCGCTGCCGCTGTGCCCGATCCAGCTGGTGCTGGTCGGGCACCCGCGGCGGCTCGTCGTCTCGGTGACCGACCCGTCGGGCCGCGTGCCCGAGCCGGTGCCGGGCGAGCCCGACCGGTTCACCGAGGGCGGCCGCGGCCTCGTGGTCGTCGGCGCGATCAGCGACGCCTGGGGCTGGGCGCGGCTCGCCACCGGCGGGAAGGCCGTCTGGGCGGCCTTCGACCTGCGGGTCAGCCCTCCAGCATCACCGGAGCCGGCTCGGCCCGCGACCGCTCCGGACTCTCCAGCTCGCTGAGGAACGACTGGGCCCAGCGGTCCACGTCGTGCTCGATGACGCGGCGGCGCATCGAGCGCATCCGCCGCGCCTGCTCGGCGGGCTCGGCGTTCAGCGCGTCGCGCAGCGTGCCCTTGAGCCCGTCGATGTCGTAGGGGTTCACCATGAACCCGCCGCGCCGCAGCTCGGCGGCGGCGCCGGTGAACTCGCTCAGCACGAGCGCGCCGCGCAGGTCCTTGCGGCAGGCGACGTACTCCTTGGCAACCAGGTTCATGCCGTCCCGCAGCGGGGTGACCACCATCACGTCCGCCGCCAGGTAGAGCGCGGTCAGCTCGGCGCGGTCATACGAACTGTGCAGATAGTGGATGACCGGAAACCCGATCTCGCCGTACTCGCCGTTGATCCGGCCGACCTGCTGCTCGATCTCCTCGCGGAGCAGCTGGTACTGCTCGACGCGCTCCCGGCTCGGCGTGGCGATCTGCACGAACACCGCCTGGCCCGGCTTGAGGTGGCCGTCCTCGAACAGCTCCCCGAACGCCTGCAGCCGCTGCGTGATGCCCTTGGTGTAGTCGAGCCGGTCGACGCCGAGCAGCACGGTGGCGTCGCCGAGGTCGGCCCGGATCTCCTGCGCCCGCTCCTGGACGTCCTGGCGCGCCACCAGGTCGTTCAGCTCGCCCACGTCCACGGAGATGGGGAACGCGCGGGCGCGCACGACGCGGTCGTCCCAGAAGACGTCCTGCTTGACGTAGCGGGCGTCCAGCAGCCGGCGGCACAGCCGCACGAAGTTGGCCGCCGCGCCCGGGAGCTGGAAGCCGACCAGGTCGGCGCCGAGCAGGCCCTCCAGGATCCGCCGCCGCCACGGCAGCTGCCAGAACAGCTCGACCGGCGGGAACGGGATGTGCAGGAAGAACCCGATGCGCAGGTCGGGGCGCAGCTCGCGCAGCATCGACGGGACGAGCTGGAGCTGGTAGTCCTGCACCCAGACGATCGCTTCCTTGGCCGCGACCTTCGCCGCCGCCTCCGCGAACCGCCGGTTCACGCCGACGTAGGCGTCCCACATCGCGCGGTCGTACACGGGCGGGGCGACGACGTCGTGGTAGAGCGGCCAGAGCGTCGCGTTGGAGAAGCCCTCGTAGTAGAGCTCGACCTCGCGGGCGGACTGCGCGATGGGGTGCAGCGACATGCCGTCCTCCTCGAACGGCTCCAGCTCCTCGTCCGGCGCGCCGGTCCAGCCGATCCAGGTGCCCTTCCGCCGGCGCATGACCGGGGCGATGGCGCTCACCAGCCCGCCGGGGCTGCGCCTCCAGCGGGGGGCTCCGTCCGCCCCGACGATCCGGTCGACCGGAAGCCGATTTGCCACCACAACGAACTCACTACCGCGCGACACCTGCGACCCGCCTCTCCAGGAAACCCTCAGCGATCACTCATGCCCAAAAACGGTCATCAGGAACATCTTGTCACTTCGACGCTAAGGAGCAGGCGGCGGAAAAGGC
Organism: Actinomadura geliboluensis; assembly: GCF_005889745.1. Taxonomy (GTDB): domain Bacteria; phylum Actinomycetota; class Actinomycetes; order Streptosporangiales; family Streptosporangiaceae; genus Spirillospora; species Spirillospora geliboluensis. The sequence continues at coordinate 776 of NZ_VCKZ01000023.1, read as the reverse complement.
GGATGTCAGGGGGCCGGGAGCACTCAGCCGGGGGATTGGAGCGGGCCATATTGCTTTCCGGGCAGGTGACCCGTCCTGACGCGGCGGTCACGGCACCCGGGGCGCGAACGAAAAAGTTATCCAGATCACATCGGCGGCCGGGCCGGGCCCCCGGGGCGGGCCGTCCGGCCCGGCCCGGCCGCCGGGCGGGTGCTCAGGCGGGGACGGACTGCCGATCGGGCGCGGCGTCGCGGCGGCGGCCCCAGAGCAGGGAGTCGACGGAGAAGCGGCCCGCGCCCGTGAACGCGAACAGCAGGCAGACGACGCCGAGCACGAGCACGTACTCGTAGCCGCCCTCCTGGCTGAACAGGCCCTTGTCCATGTGGACGTACCAGAAGGCCCCGGCCATGTCGAGGGCGATCAGCACGCCGGCGAGCGGCACCAGGACGCCGGCGATGAGCGCGATGCCGCCGAGCAGCTCGACCCAGGTGCCGTAGACGGCGGCGAGCCCCGGCAGCGGGATGCCGAGGTGGTCGAACGAGCGGGCGACGGCGGCGTGGCCCTCGTCGGTGAGCTTCTGCCAGCCGTGCGCGACGAAGACGACGCCGACCGCCAGCCTGCCGAGGAGCAGGCCGGCGTCGGGCAGGGCCAGGATGGCGGTGGCTTTGTCGTGTCGCTGCTGGTCGGGCTCGCCGCGGCGCTCGGCGCCGTCCTCGTCGGCACGCTGTTCGGCTCGGTCGCCGGGCTGTTCGGCGGCATCGTGGACAGCGTGATCATGCGGATCGCCGACATCGTGA
>NZ_VCKZ01000235.1 GCF_005889745.1 Actinomadura geliboluensis | reverse complement strand
CGGCGTGAAATCCGGGATCAACGGCTCGACAATCCACAACTCATCCGGCACCAACCGGAGCGCAAGATCCGACGACACGACCCCCAATCATGCCGCACCGCCTCCCGCATCCACGTGAGACACGGTCCAAGCGCCGAACAATTCTCCGCTGGACGGATTACTCTGGCCCCTAGGTTGGTCAAACTGATCAATGTGCGGTGCAGGGGTGGCCCATGACACGCACGCGAAACGAGCGGCTTGCGGCACTGCTAACTGAAGCTGGCTGGTCCAGGGCACAGGCGGCCTCGGCCTACAACAACATCGTCCGCCAGACCAAAGACCGTTCCTGCACGATCATCGGCCGCTCCCACATCAGCATGTGGGTAGGGGGAACCCGGCCCACCGGCAGAGCCCCGATAATCTTGTGTCAGGCACTGTCCCGTCAGCTCAAGCGTGAGATCACGCCGAACGATCTCGGGTTCGAAGTCCCCAACGCACCGCCTTCGGGCCACGCGCAGTGGAGTGTTGACCCCCTGGTGACGCTGACCGACCTGGGGAGAATGGACTTGGACCCCGAGCGCAGAAGCCTCCTGACCGGCGCCGTCTACTCCGCGGCCGCACTGGCCATACCGAATGAGGCGACCTGGCGGGCCCTAGCCGCTTCGACCAACGCCCAAGACCCGCGGACAACCCAGCGCGTCGGGCGCGGGGACGTGATGGCCGTACGTCAGCTCACCGTCGCCTTCTCGCAGCTCGACCAGCGACGCGGCGGCGGGCATGGGAGAACTGCTGTCGTCCAGTATCTCAATTCCGACGTGGCGGCATTCCTGCGCGGTACGTTTCCCGACGCAACCGTCCGCCGGGACATGTATTCAGCAGCGGCCGAGCTGGCCTATCTCGCAGGATGGATGGCCTTCGACAATGCCGAACACGCACTAGCGCAACGCTACTTCCAACTTGCTCTCACGCTGGCAGGCTATGCGGAGAATGAGCCACTGAGTGGGCACATTCTTCGCGCCATGGCACACCAAGCGATTGATCTCGGCTACTACAAGCTGAGCCTGGAACTGTCCACGGAATCCATGAAAGGCCAACGGTATCTGTCGGCGACACCCCGGGAACGAGCCCTGCTCGGCGTCGTGCACGCCCGAGGCCTCGCGGTGAACAACGGCGGGGGCAAAACCGCGAAAGCGCTCCTGAAGGCCGAAGATGATCTACGAGCTGCTGGCGACGGGATCGAGGAACCTCACCGGACCTTCTTCTTCGGCGAAGCCTCCCTGGCGCACGAGACCGGCTGCGCGCTACGCGACTCCGGCGACCATCAGGGCGCCATCCACGAGCTCCAGCGCAGCGTGCGGACGCGGGGCTCGGCCTTCAAACGCACGCACGTCGTTACACTCGGATACCTCGCAGCGGCTCAATGTGGCTCCGGGAGAGTTGAGGAGGCGTGCAAAACCTGGGCCCAGGCGCTGGACGCCCTCGAAGACGGCATCTACTCAGGCCGCGCACGGCAGACCGTGCTGACCATGCGCGAACAGCTCTCCCCATTCAGGCACCGAGGCATCCCGATCGTCGCCAAGCTCGACGCCCGTGGCGCCTCCTACCTCGCCCAAGTAGATTGAGCCCGTCCGGCACCGGAACGAAGGGGCGTCATGGCACAGCCGCTGGAGATACGGCCGATCGGTCATGTCGTCGGAGGCCGCACCGAGCCGACCGATGACCATTGGGGCGGTGCCGCCGTCATCCGTCTCAATTCCGACTTCCCGGCGGAGGTCGTCCAGGGGCTGGAGGAGTTCTCGCACCTGATTGTGGTCTGGCACTTCCACGAGGCCTCACCCGACGATGTTGCGCTCCACGCCAGAAGCCCCCGCAACGACCCCCAATGGCCCCCTAGCGGAACGTTCGTCCACCGCAACCACCGGCGGCCCAACCAACTTGCCCAATCATTCCCGCGCCTCCTGAAGGTCGACGGGCTCGACCTGCACGTCGCCGATCTCGACGCCATCGACGGGACGCCCATCTACGACCTGGCGCCCTACTTCGCTGAGATGGGCCCCCGAGGCGAGGTCCGGGAGCCGAGCTGGCCCGCGGAAATGCTGGCCCAGTACTGGCAGGACGAAGCCTAAGAAGATCATTCCTCGCGAGCGGACGCCCCTAAGGGCGCCGCCGCCGTAAGTCGGTCCGCGAGCCTAACGTCCAGTCCTCTCAGCTTCGGGCAAGCACGCTGCTCACCGAGCATTGACCACTTTGACCATCCGCGGCACCGGCACCGTGTCGTGTGACCCGTCTTTGTGGAGTTTCCTGTGGCAGGAAACGAACCCGACGCAGTGTGGCCAGCCGATCGCATCCTGATCCGCCCGCAGTGCGCCGAACTGGTGACGGCTTCCGAGGACCGGCGATGACGACGCAACAGGCGCAGGCAGTTCCGCAGTACTGGCATCTGGTTCATCCGGCCACCCAGCTGGGCGACTACCGGGGCGTTCACATGACCGGGGACGGGACGCCTGGGCGGCTCCGTGCCCGCGTGGGCGGAGAGCGCGTCCCGGCCGTCGTTCTCGAACGCGGCTCCGCCTTGATCTCCAAATGGGGCCGCCGCGACACCTACGAGGCACCCAGCTCGGACGTCACAACCGCCGCACCGCACATCGTCACGCTGCTCGCGGAGCGATGCACATGATCCGGCGACGTCGGACGGCCCGATTCCGTCGCAACGCGTCCTCCGTACCCAAGGTCCGGACGTGGCTAAAAGATCAGTTGACCACCCTCACACCCGCCCCCAGAGCCGAGGTGGTCGACAAGGCCCTGCTGGGTCTCTCCGAGATCGTTACCAACGCGGTCGAGCACGGGGCGGGACGCCACATCACGGTGGCGTGCACTGTGATCGATGACCGCGTGACGATCGAAGCCCTGGACGGCGGAAAAAATGGAAAGCTCCCCGCCGTCCAGAGCCTCCCACGCGACGGAGCAGAGCACGGCCGAGGACTGTTCCTCCTCGATGCGCTCTCGGACGGCGACTGGGAGTGGGACACCCTCATAGCCGGCCGGACACGAGTCCGCTTCCACCTCTGCCTTGTTCCCGACGCACACGTGGCATGAGGAACACGAACCTCAGTCATGCTCCGGGCGGAACCGCGGCAGGCCTGACGCTCTCGACGTCGCTTCCAGGATCACGTTCGAGTCGTGCGATCGTGGCCGCGGGACGACCTTCGCGTGCCTGTCCTGCGGTTACGACCACCCTGCGTCCTTGCTGCTCCCTGCGGCGGCAGTGGGCATGTTCGCTGGGACGAACGTGGACGATATCTCGTATTGGCGGGCTGTTCCGGTCTTCGAGACGGAGGACGCGGACGCGCCCGCCTGCGAGCTGCCGAACCATCTCCGCGAGTGCGGGGCCGACATCTCGTAGGTCAGCTTCACTCCCATTTCGGCCGAAAGATCCTCGCGCGTGCGGGGCCGACGAGTGGCTGTCTCCGTTCGGGTGAACTGATCGGGAACCATCCCGCGCGTGCGAGGCCGACAAAGCCTCCGAACTCTTCCAGCCGGTGATCGGGGAACCGTCCCTGCGGGGCCGACCTGAACGCATGGGACCCCAACGCCGCCCTCGGGGAACCATCCCCGCGCGTGCGGGGCCGACCCAGTCCAGGAATGGTGACCCCCTGCGGAGGCAGAACCATCCCCGCACGTGCGGGGCCGACGTCTTTCGGCTAAGGCCGGAACGTCAGTTCTACGAACCATCCCGCGCGTGCGGGGCCGACAGGGCCCGTCCGAAAAGGCACGCCTCATACGGCGAACCATCCCCGCGCGTGCGGGGCCGACCGGATCGCCTTAGCGTCATACACGAGACGGCTCGAACCATCCCCGCGCGTGCGGGGCCGACCCGTGGTGCCTAAGCGGACGCAGGAGGAGCGCGAACCATCCCCGCGCGTGCGGGGCCGACCCGTCAGCGCCAGCTCTACGCACGCGGCGCGGCGAACCATCCCCGCGCGTGCGGGGCCGACTCCGGCGCGGTGGTGTACGGCGTTCCGGTCAGGGAACCATCCCCGCGCGTGCTGGGCCGACGGCACCGCCGCCGTCGGCCGCCGCCCCGTGGTGTTCGCCGAACCATCCCCGCGCGTGCGGGGCCGACGTCTACTGCGACAACGACAAGTCTGCGTCCCGGGAACCATCCCCGCGCGTGCGGGGCCGACGTCGCCACACACCCGGCATACGTGGTGGCGAGGGAACCATCCCCGCGCGTGCGGGGCCGACGACCACGTCCACAGGTCGTCGCCCACCGGCCGCGAACCATCCCCGCGCGTGCGGGGCCGACGCGTCCCGCTTCCGGAACAGGGCGGCGGTGCGGGAACCATCCCCGCGCGTGCGGGGCCGACGTCCACCTGGCCTGGCGCGCCATCATCGGCGCGGAACCATCCCCGCGCGTGCGGGGCCGACGTCGCCACACACCCGGCATACGTGGTGGCGAGGGAACCATCCCCGCGCGTGCGGGGCCGACTCCCGCGCTGGGACATCCTGTGGTTCGCCGTGGGAACCATCCCCGCGCGTGCGGGGCCGACGTTGCCTGGGGAGGTCAGCGGAGTCGGCCGAGGGAACCATCCCCGCGCGTGCGGGGCCGACGTGGTCAGGGCGACCCCGATGACCGAGCGGGCGGAACCATCCCCGCGCGTGCGGGGCCGACACGACATGGACGACGTAGTCGTAGTCGATCTCGGAACCATCCCCGCGCGTGCGGGGCCGACGTGGTCAGGGCGACCCCGATGACCGAGCGGGCGGAACCATCCCCGCGCGTGCGGGGCCGACGCCACCGGCACCAGCTCCGCGCCCGGCGCCTGCGAACCATCCCCGCGCGTGCGGGGCCGACCGCGACACAGACCACGTCGCCCTCATCCAACGGGAACCATCCCCGCGCGTGCGGGGCCGACCGGTGCGGGCTGTGCGCTGGTCAGCTCAGCATCGAACCATCCCCGCGCGTGCGGGGCCGACGAGATCACACCCTGCGACACCTCGGACCGCAGGGAACCATCCCCGCGCGTGCGGGGCCGACGTCTTCTGCCGCCCGACCTCCTGGACCTCGCGCGAACCATCCCCGCGCGTGCGGGGCCGACCACTACCGGGCCGTCAAGTCCGGTCGGGACGCCGAACCATCCCCGCGCGTGCGGGGCCGACGGAACCCTTGTCTAGGTCCTCCTGGTGGCTTTGGAACCATCCCCGCGCGTGCGGGGCCGACGAGATGATCGTCCACACCGTTGTGAAGACGAACGAACCATCCCCGCGCGTGCGGGGCCGACTCCACCGACGAGGACGGCGACCGGGCGCCGTACGAACCATCCCCGCGCGTGCGGGGCCGACCGGGCACACCTCACAGGAGACCGCGCGGAAGCAGAACCATCCCCGCGCGTGCGGGGCCGACGCAGCCGCACAGGCCCTCGCGGTCGCGCCAGGAGAACCACCCCCGCGCGTGCGGGGCCGACGACGACATCGCCCGATACACGGCACTTCAGCGGGAACCATCCCCGCGCGTGCGGGGCCGACCCCGCGTGACGCCAGAGCCGACCGAGATCACCCGAACCATCCCCGCGCGTGCGGGGCCGACCTTCCGGCCAGGACCCGCTACCTCGTGGTGACGGAACCATCCCCGCGCGTGCGGGGCCGACACCGTGTTCAGGGCGCTGCCGCGCCGCAAGCAGGAACCATCCCCGCGCGTGCGGGGCCGACGGGACTACTCCCCGGACAACACCTCATCACCGCGAACCATCCCCGCGCGTGCGGGGCCGACGTCAGCTTGTAAACCGAATACGGAACGGCGAAAGAACCATCCCCGCGCGTGCGGGGCCGACACGTACAGGTGCCCGGTTTTCGTCGCCATTGGGGAACCATCCCCGCGCGTGCGGGGCCGACGAGCGCGGACTGCCCGAGGAGGACCGCCCCGTCGAACCATCCCCGCGCGTGCGGGGCCGACTACAGAGGGACTAGAGGGACTTAGGGGGTACGTGAACCATCCCCGCGCGTGCGGGGCCGACGTCATGTCCTTCGGCTCCTTCACAGCCGTTGGGGAACCATCCCCGCGCGTGCGGGGCCGACACGGGAGTTGACCGCCATCGGCGTAGACGTGGCGAACCATCCCCGCGCGTGCGGGGCCGACTCGAGCCTCCTCGGCCGGATCAAGGCCGGCGAGGAACCATCCCCGCGCGTGCGGGGCCGACGCCGTGGCCGCGCCGATCTGCGCGTGGGTCGCGGAACCATCCCCGCGCGTGCGGGGCCGACTGCGGCTGGTTCCGGAGGACGACAACCCGGACCGAACCATCCCCGCGCGTGCGGGGCCGACAGGCGGCCAGCCACGCCATGGAGACGCCAGCAGGAACCATCCCCGCGCGTGCGGGGCCGACACCAGCGCGCCGATCGCGAGCCACACCAGGCTCGAACCATCCCCGCGCGTGCGGGGCCGACGGCGTCCCGGTGGGCAGCTCGGTGATGCGGCGAGAACCATCCCCGCGCGTGCGGGGCCGACGCCCCGGCGTCTACGGGGCTCTACTCGCCAGACGAACCATCCCCGCGCGTGCGGGGCCGACGGCGCGGGCTCCTCGTAGTAGAAGAGGTAGCCGGAACCATCCCCGCGCGTGCGGGGCCGACAACTTCCCCGTTCGCCCGGAGCGTGACCAGCGCGAACCATCCCCGCGCGTGCGGGGCCGACGAGGTCGCCGAGATCGCCCGGGCGACGGAGGAGGAACCATCCCCGCGCGTGCGGGGCCGACCAGGAGCACCTGGAGAAGGCCGCCACGTTGACGGAACCATCCCCGCGCGTGCGGGGCCGACGCCTGCGCGGGCGGGGTGTCCAACCAGCGCTGGGAACCATCCCCGCGCGTGCGGGGCCGACCAGCCCGGGACCGACGTGAATGACGGGATCGCGGAACCATCCCCGCGCGTGCGGGGCCGACATCGCCCATGAGGTGTTCGAGGCGATGGAGGCGGAACCATCCCCGCGCGTGCGGGGCCGACCCTTGCTGACCTGCGACGTTATCAACGAGAGAGCGGGTTTTCATTTAGTTGGATCGCGGTCACGTCCCTCGATCGGGGTGTCGCAGCTTAGAGCGGTGAGGTGCCCGAGATGCAGGTTGAGTTTCCTCAACCGGCACGCTGGCGCAACCGGATTGTGTTGGCCAAGGCGATCTTCGAAGAACTGGGGATCTTCCACAACCGCCGACGCCGCCACAGCGCGCTCGGGATGCTCAGTCCGGTCGAGTACGAGAGGATCCACTCGGTCCCACTGCTGGCATGAGGTTCCGGTATTCCGACACCACCAAATTCGGGTTACATCAACGACACCACGGAACCCGGGACACATTAGAAGTCACGACGCACGAGGCATCTCACGCTGGCAGCGAGATTAGTGAGGTTGGTGGATGTTCGCCAGTAGTTGGTGGGTTTGGTCGTCCGGTTCGGTGTCGAGGTCGGCGAGGCGGTTGGTGAGGAGCTGGTATGTGCGTTTGGCGGCGTCGGGATCGCCGAGTTCGGCTTGGAGCTGCATCAGGTTTCGGTACAGGTGTTCGGCGTAAGGGTCGTGAGAGATGGCCTGTTCGAGCGTGGCTAGAGCTTGTTCTGGGTGGTCGGGTTGGAGGAGCCGGGCGAGGCGGGTTAGGGCGTCGGTGACGGCTCGGCGGAGGTGTTCGCGGTGGTTTTCGGCCCAGTCGTGGGTGAGGTCGGTGGCGAATTCGGCGGTGTAGAGGTCGGCGACTGGTTTGAGAGCGGTGAGGCGTTCGGTGTCGGTGGTGGCGTGTCGGGCGTGGGTGAGTGCGGCGTTGAGGCGTTGTTCGTCGATGTCGATGAGGCCGGGGTCGAGCTGGTAGCGGCCTGCGGTGCGGATGACGTACATGGGTTCGCGGAGTCCGGTCGCGGTGCGGAGCGTTTTGCGGATGTTGGCGACGGCGGTGTTGAACTGGGTGGTTGCGGTGTCGGGTTGGTGGTCGGGCCACAGAGCGGCGATGGCTTGGTCGCGGGTTACGCCGCTGGGGTTGAGGGCGAGGTAGACGATCAGGTCGCGGGCACTCCGGCGGACTCCGGTGGTGATGGGACCGTCGGCGGTGTGCAGACGGACCGGTCCGAGTACCTGGAGGCGGACCGGGCGCGGTTGGTCATGGTCGGTGAGCTGGGGCACCGGAATGCCCGCTTCGCTGCGGGCTGCGTCGTAGTCAGCGCTCCCTTGGCTGGTGTCGGGGCTGGGGGGTTGGATGTCGGCGGTTGCTGATTCGGGGGTGCCGGTGGTGGCGCGGAGGGTGCGGAGCATGGCGTTGGCGTCGTCGGCGGTCAGATGGAACAGAACCGTTCCGGTGAAGCTGTCGGCGTGGGGGCCGTCAGCTTGGACGACGGTGACGTCGTCGGAGAGGTGCACGGTGGTCCCTGCCGGGCAGGGGCCAAGGATGAGGGCGCCGATTCCGTAGCGGCGACCGAGCTGGGTGATGGCGTGAACGGTGGCTGCTGAAGCTTCGGGGATGGTGGCGACTAGCAGGAGGTTGGGGAGTGGCTCGGCCGGGTCGGTGGCGCGTATGGCTGCCAGGTCGGTTTCGTTGGCGGCTTCCAGGAGCCGGGCGCGGCGGAGCACTTCGGCCTCGAGTTGGGTGATGGCGGCCTCCGGTGTGGGGGTGATGGTGAGCCCTGGGATGCCGGTGAGGGGCGTGTCGGGGTAGAGGATCTGGGCGTCGGGCCGGGGGATGAGGACTTCGGCGCGGTCACGGTGGGCCTTGGCGAGGAGGTCGGTGGTGGCTGCCCGTGCGGCGCTCCGGGCGCCGCTTCCGGTCAGTCCCAGGTTCAACCCGGGCAGCGGGAGGGTGACTGTCGTGCGGTCGCGGGTGCCCAGGATGATGTGGTCGGCTGGCGGTGCGGTGCGGTCTTGGATGACAAGGTCGGCGTCGGACGGTATCGGGTCGTCGTGGTCGACGTAGGCCCGATCCAGGTGGGCTTTGCGGGCCTTGGCGACAGGTTCTGGAGGGGCCGATGGGGTGGCGGGGACGTCCGCGGTGTCGGCGAGGGGGCGCCTGCGGCGGCGGTGCAGGCGAGTGGCGGCGATGGCGAGGCTGAGCGCGGCGGCGAGGCCGAGGCCGATGTACGAGCCGGATGACAGGGTGATGGCTGACGATGTGCGGTCCTGCTCCGCGCTCCGTAGCGTGGGTTGAGGCGGTGTGGCGGGTGAGCTTTCCGCCGGTGGTGCGACGACGACCGGGCTTGGAACCTGCGACGGCTTGTCCGCCGTGGCGCCGGATCCGACACGTGGAGCGCGCGGGGTATGGCTGCCTTCTTTGCTCTGCTTGGATTTTGAGGAAGCGCCGGTATTCGCGGAGCCGGGTTTACGGGTTGGTGGAGGAGAAGCCGTCTTCTTCCGGGCTTGGGGGATCCTGACGTGCTGGCCGGGGTGGATGTTGTCGGGGTCGGTGAGTGCCGGTATTCCGTCGGGCTGGTCGACGGCGCGGCTGGCCTTGAAGATCTTGAGGTAGTGGTCGCCCGAGCCGTAGGCGCGACGGGCAAGGTCCCACAGGGTGTCGCCGCGATGGATGATCCGGGTCCGCCACGCTGGCTGGTCGGGCTCCGGTGTCTGGGGCGTGGCGTCGCTGAGCAGGGGGTCCCACTCCGTGCCTTGGGTGGGGGAGGCGCTGGGTTCGTGCGCTGAGGGCGCGTCCGTGCTGGCGTGGGCGGTGGCCGATGCCGGTGCGGACAGGGCTGCGGCAGCGCCGAAGAGGAGAGTGGTGGTCGCGACCAGGTCCCGAGCCAGTAGTTGCAGGGGCCGGACGGGACGCGGCAGGGAGGGAGTCATACGTCCGGCCAGGTAGCAGATGGTTTCGGTGCATGTGGCGGCGGCGAACAGCGTCCAGGCTGTCCAGCCGAGCAGCCGGACCGCGGCCAGGAATAGGCGGTTGTCGGTGTCGGGGCGCAGCAGTATGGCGGTGATCTGCTCCCAGGTCGGAACATGTCCGGGGATGGGAGAGCCGGCCACGATGTAGAGGCCGGTCGGGACTCCTACCAGCAGGATGGCGAAGACCGCTAGGGCGCCGAGTCCTCGCAGGATCTCGATCGCGCGGGTGCGTCGGGCGTAGGTCATGGCTGGGCGGGTCCTCGCACTCCGGTGGTCAGATTCGCGGTCGCGGTGCCGTCGGCGCGCAGGTGGCTGATGCCGATGACGGGCAGGAACAGCGCGGGCCGGGTGATGGTGACGTGGACGTGGATGGCGCGTGCTCCGGACGCGGTCACCGTGCCGGTGTAGCCGCCCGCCCGCAGGTAGTCGCGTGCGGCGCGGATCGCGGCATGGCGGTCGACGGTGAACTCACCGTCGGAGTAAGCGCGGTTGAGATCGACGCGTCCGGCGCCGGCGCGGGCGGCCTCTTGAGCGACGGTGTTAGCGTCCTGGCGGGCTTCGAGTTTCTGCTCGAAGTCGACGACGGCGCCGAAGAACACCACCACGACGAGGGTGAGGATGACGGCGAAGATGCTCACGCTGCCGGCATCGCTGAGTCGCTGTCGGTGCCGCCTGTTCCATGAAGCCAAGGCGGTCACCGGGTCTTCCCCCGGTAGGGATCGACAGGGGATCGGTGCGTCTTGATTACAGTGCGTGATCCTGGCATTCCTGGTAGTGCCACGTCGGCGAGCCGAATGACGCAGGTGACCCGCGCCGACACCGTCCCGGCCTGGCCCACCGGATGATGGAAACCAGACAGGTCGAGTTGGACGGTCGGACGGCAATGCAGTCCTCGGCCGCCCAGCGTCGCCATGGCGCTGGTTGTTGCGTCTGCGTGCGCTTGGGTGGCGGTGCGGGCGATGGAGGCGTGTCGGGCCGCGTCGGCGGCGGCCTGGGCGACGACGGCGCTGCCGTGCTGCACGCGCATCACCAGCAGCAGCCCGGCCAGGAACGTGATGAACAACGGGGCGAGGATCGCCACCTCCACGGCTGCGTTCCCGGCGTCCCCGGTGCTCAACAGTGCGCTCTGCCTGAAACGGTTCCTCATGGCTGCTCGGTGGTGAAGCGTTCTCTTGCGCCCCGTGCCGTGCGGCTGATGGCGATGTCGATGCCGGGCAGGATCGAAGGGGCGCTCCCGGACACCTGGACGGTGATGGTCGTGCCTCCGGACACGGTCACGTCCGGTGAACGCAGCACGGGTTCGGCACGGGCGAAGGAGATGGCGGCGGAGCGGCCGTCGGCGGCGGTGCCGTGCCGGGCCCGGGCCGCGCGTAGTCCTTCTTCGGCGGATGACAGCGCCACGTCACGGGCGACCGAGACCATGACCGCCTGCAGCAGCCCCAGGAACAGCACACCGACGGCGGGGAAGACGATCGCGGCCGTGACGGTCGCCGATCCTGTGTCCCGTCCAAGCTCCTTGATCGGGTTGCGGCGGGTCATGGGCCGCTGGAGCCGGGGATCTTGCTGATCCAGCCGTTCACCTTCCCGGCGACGGCGAGGTAGACGGTGAAGGCCAGGCCGGCGAACCCGGCCACGATGATGATCGTCTCGACTACGCCCGATCCCCGGTCACGCCGAACATCGAGGGCTGCGAAGCGGTTGAGAAGGGCGATCGTCATGCGTGTTGCAGCGGTATAGAGCGTGTTCATGGTCCCCCGAGTCGGTGATGCGATGTCGGCGTTAACCGGATGCCAGGAGCTTGGAGAAGAACGGGAAGCCGATCAGGATCACGAAGCCGAGCATCAGCAGAGAGGTCGGCACCCACATGGCGGTAGTGCGGGCATTGGCCTCGGCTCGTGCGGCAGCGGACGCCTCGTGCCGCATCGAGGTGATCTTGGCGATCAGCACGTCGTGCATCTTGGCGCCCTCGCCACCGGCGATCTCCGCGGTGTGGGCAAGGTCGGTCAGATCCCGGACATCAATGTTGGCGCCGAGCTGGGCGAGTGCACGCCACGGCTGCTGCTGCCCGTGCCGGGCGCGGGTCAGCATCTGGTCGATGCGCTGAAACGGCCACCCGTCGGCGATCTTCGCGGGGTTCTCCAGGGCGGCGTTGAGCGCAGCGCCGGCTTGGCGTTCCAGGACGACCAGTTGCAGGTAGGAGGTGAAGGCGTAGCGGAAGTCCCGGCGCCGCTGCCGGGCCAGGGAACGCACGTTCCAGTCCGGGACCAGCGACAGCACCGCCGCCAGGACAAGGCCCATCACGAGCGGAAAGGCCCACGGCAAGCCGCCGCCCGCCGCGTTGACGAGGCCGGTCAGCACGGACGGGGCTGCGAGGCCGGTGAGGAACAAGGCCAGCTTGTCGACCATGAAGCGTTCGCCTGAACGGTCCAGCAGCGCCAGGTCGGCACGAGGCACAGCGAGCATCCCGGCCGGACGCGCGACGCGTTCGACGAGCCACCGTCCGACCCGGTCAGCGGCCGTCGAGCCGCCAGCGCGCACCGAGGCGGGCTGAAACGGCACGGGTTGGACGCGGGCCAGAGCGGCATCCAGACGTGGCGGCGCGGGCCGGAACTCCCGGACGAGCACGATGACTCCGGCGGCGGCCAGGCATCCGGCGAACACGGCAAGGATGGTCACCGGGTCACGTCCTGTTTGACTGCAGGGCGGGTCATAACCCTTACTGCTTTGGGTTCCTCGTGACGGGTTCCGTCGAGATGACCTCGTGGTCCAGGTGGGAGCGGGTTAGTCCGATCTCGTTGATACTGCGACAGTCGGTCGGGATTTCTGACAAAGTGCCGGTGTTCGTGTGGTTCTGCTGTTCTCGATGAACTAGGGAGTGCCGGGTGCTGGCTGAGGTGCGTTCGCTGGGCAGCCCACGCCGGCTGTGTACTCCGCAGGAGATCGAGGACTTCGAGCAGGAGTTGGTGGATCAGTACGCCTTGGCGGCCGTGGGGGCGGGGATCGCCGACTCGACGATCGCTGCGGAGCGGTCGGTGCTGTTCGATTTCGCCGGTTTCCTGGGGCGGCCGGTGTGGGAGGCGGCTCCAGCCGATGCAGACCGATTCCTCGCCGCCCAGCGTCAACGAGGATTGGCCAAGTCGACGCTGGCGGGTAAGGCGTGCGTGCTGGCCGGGTTCTTCGAGTTCATCATCTCCCGTTACCAGGGTGATGTGCATGCGCTGACCGGTCATGTGCTCATCCAGCCGATTGATGAGTTCAATCGGCCGTCCGGTGTGATCAGTAGCGGCTCGAGCAGGGTGCCGCCGCGCGAGCAGGAGGTGGAGGCATTGTTCACCGGCTGGCGTGAGACGCTCCCGGAGGCGAGGAAGTTCCTTCCCGCGGCACGTGACTATCTGGCGGCCTCGTTGTGGCGGCGCATCGGTTTGCGGATCAACGAGACCGTGATGCTCGACATACGCGATTGGCATCCGGAATTGGGTGAGCACGGAAAACTCCATGTCCGGTTCGGTAAGGGCGCCCGGGGCCGTGGCCCCAAGGTCCGGATGGCTCCGGCGATCAACTCCGTCGACGCGCTGTTGACCTGGTGGTTGACGGAGGTGAGGCACCAGTTCGGTGATGACTGGGCCGACCCGGACGCCCCTCTGCTGCCCAGCGAGCGCCGGGACACGCTGACCGGGCGGTGCACCCGGATCGGCAGCGAGGCATTGCGCGCGGGCCTGAGCGGCGCGGTTGAGCGCTGGCTTCCTGCCTGGTCGGGACGGCTCACCCCGCACGGGCTCCGCCATTTCTGCGCGTCCTCGATGTATGAACGCGGCGTCGACCTCAAAGCCATCCAAGAACTGCTCGGACATGAATGGCTGTCGACCACGACACGTTACATCCACGTCCACGACACCCATATCGAGAACGCCTGGGCGAACGCAAACCACCGGGTCGCGTCGCGATTCAACGCCGACGGGAAGTGACATTGTGCGCTGGAACTTCAGGATGAAGGCCGCCGAGGCCGGGATCTGGAAATCGACCGAAATGCGGCGGCGGCTGGCCGAGGCGGGGTTGGAGATCAGTGCCGGGAAGATGTCCGCGCTGTGGACCGGGACGCCGACCACCGTGCGGCTGGACGACCTGGACGTGATCTGCTCGGTCCTGGAGTGCACCCCCAGCGACCTGCTGATCTGCGAGCCCGAGGCGGTGGCCGCCCGCAGACCGGCCAGCACCGCGGCGGCCACCCCCGCGCCGTCGATCCAGCCCAAGCCGGGTCGGCACCGGTCGGTACCACCGGCGTGACGGCGCCGCGGATGTGCCGCCAGTGCGGCCTGCGGCCGCAGGCCTACCACGACCGCGGCCTGTGCTACGACTGCAAACCCGGGACCAACGGCCGGCCGCTGCCCTGCAAGCGGTGCGGCTCGACCGGCGACTACTGGTCGCAAGGGCTGTGCCGCCGCTGCCACCAGTACGCGCCCCAACTCCCCGGCTCCTGCCGCGACTGCCTGGCCTGGCCCGTGCTGCGCATCCGCGGGTGGAGGTGCGAGGCGTGCACCGGATGGCGGACCTGGAACCCCGGCACCGGGGTGTGCATCAGCTGCACCCGCGAACTGCACCTCAACAAGCACCGGGCGTGCCGGTTGTGCTGGCTGCAGGCCAAACGCGCCCGCCCCGACCAGGGACCCGTCGACGTCATCGCCGGCAACCGGCACGGCCAGCAGCTCATGCTCGCCGGCCTGTCCTCCTCCAAGATCGGATACCGCCCGCACCCCCGGCGGCCGTCCCCCAAACCC
>NZ_VCKZ01000713.1 GCF_005889745.1 Actinomadura geliboluensis | reverse complement strand
GCTGTTCGCCGAGATGGAACGCACCTTCATCGCCGAACGCGCCGCCCGCGCCCGCATCGTCGCCGAGGCATCCGCCCGCCGGATCAGACGGCGCTCGCCCACCCGGCCGACAAGCCCGAATATGCCCGGCTCTTGCAGGCATCAAAGGTGGTGCACTCGGTGCGATCGCCGCCAAGCCCGGCATTCACAAGACCCTAGCCACACCGCTATTTTGGCCGACCCCTAGTCAGAGCTGAGGAGAGTTGATGCGTGCTGGTCTGGAGCTGGCCGGGCGGTATCGGCTGGAAGGGCCTATCGGCCGGGGCGGTATGGGTGAGGTGTGGCGGGGTGTCGACCTGCGCCTGCGCCGCCCGGTGGCGGTGAAGCTCCTGCCGCTGAACGGTGCTGCCGACGGGGCCGAGGTGGCGCGGTTCCGACGGGAGGCCGAGATCGCCGCGACGGTGAACCATCCGGGGATCACCACGGTGTTTGACATCGATGAGCACACCGACGGCGGCCTGCGCCTGTTCTTCCTGGTGATGGAGTTGATGCACGGGCGCGACCTGGCCTCGGTACTGGCCGGGCATCCAGGCGGGCTGCCCGTCACGCAGGTGACGGACTGGGCGGTGCAGATCCTCGCCGCCCTCGCCGCGGCGCACCGGCAGGGGGTGGTGCACCGCGACATCAAGCCGGCCAACCTCTTCCTGACCGGCGACGGGCAGGTCAAGGTCTGCGACTTCGGGATCTCCCGCCTCGCCGACGCCACCAGGATCACCGCCACCGGCGCGGCGGCCGGGACACCGCTCTACATGGCACCCGAACAGATCGAGGGCCACCAGGTCGACCAGCGCACCGACCTGTACGCCTTCGGCTGCGTGCTGTACCACCTGCTGACCGGGACCACCTGGCTGGACACCGGCTCAAGCGTCGGCGCCATCCTGCACCAGCACCTCAACCGCACCCCGCCATCCCCGCGATCACTGCGGCCCGACATCGACGACCACCTGAGCACCCTGGTCCTGAACCTGCTGGCCAAACACCCCGAAGACCGCCCCGAAGACGCCTCCACCGTCGCCGAACGCCTCCGTGGCCCGGTCAGCGGCCCCGCCCCCGGCGACCGGCCGACAGTAGCCGATCGGCCCCGTCCCGCCCAGCACGATAGCGACACCCGGCGCTTGCGGGCACAGGTCAGGACCAGCCCACGCGGCGCGGCGGAACGCTCAACGCCGACCACCTCGCAGGATGGCCGTACCGCGACCGCAGCGATGGTACTGGCCCTACTGTGCATTCCCGGGTTCGCACTCATCCTCGTGACGTTCACTCTCCTGGATTTCCCTCCCGGACTGATCCCGTTGCTGTGGGTGAATATTGCCCTGCCCGTGCTTGGAGCATTCTCGCTCGGCACGGGCGCGCTACAGCTCTATCGGCGTAGCCCGGCAGGGCGCTGGATAATCGCGATAACCAGCGGCATGGCCACTGTGTGGCTTGTTCAATCCACCATGTACTACAGCCATGCTGGAGTATTTATTTACTGGCACGTGACCACGGTTTACCCGATGACGGCTGTTCTGGCGATCGCCGCTGTGATCATGGCCCTTCTCCCCGCCACCGGCCGCTGGTGCCAGCAGACGAAACGGGCGTAGGCCGTCCTGCGGGAGCACTGGAGCGGCCTGCTGCCAGAACCGCAAGCACCACGATCGCGATGGCGATGCTGTGCCTTCTGACGGTCCCGGTCATC
>NZ_VCKZ01000234.1 GCF_005889745.1 Actinomadura geliboluensis | reverse complement strand
GACGCTGCCGGCGCACTTCCTCGCCACGTCCGTCGACGTGCTCAGCGAGCCCGTCTACTACTGGCGGCAGCGCGCGGGCGGCGACCTGTCGATCACCCAGCGGCGCACCGAGATCGGCGCGGTCACCGACCGGTTCGCGGCGGTGGAGACCGTCAGCCGGTTCCTCGGTGCCCGGACGGAGCCGGAGGTGCGCGCCTGCAAGCGCGAGTACGACGAGGTGGCGCTGCGCAGCGACCTGCGCATCTTCCTGAACGTGCTGGCCGAGGCGGACGAGGAGTTCCGCACCCGGTTCGTGGAACTGGCCCACGGTTTCCTCGAACAGGCCGACCGCACCGCGCTGAACGACCTCCCCGCGATGATGCGGTTGAAGTGGCATCTCGTCGGCCGCGGATTAGTGCCGGAGCTGCTCCAGGTGCTGGAGTACGAGCGCCGGAAACTGCGGATTCCGGTGACGCGGAGGTTGTGGCGCCATTACGCGCGGTACCCGTACTGGGGCGACCGGCGGCTGAAAATCCCGCGCCGGGTGTTCCGCCTCGGCGAGGAACTCGCCGCCCGCACGCGATTGCACGAAGTGACCTGGCGGGACGGAAAGCTGCACCTCACCGGGCATGCTTTCATCGCCAATGTCGGGACGCGTTTCCCCTGGTCGTCCCTCAAGGTCATCGGTCTCCGGGAGCCGGAGAGCGGCACCACCCGGGTGGTCCCGGCGTGGACGCGGCGCTGCCGCGACGCCGACGAGAGCGCGCGCGATCCGGAGCGCAGCCACGCCTGGTCCGGGTTCTCCGCCACCATCGACCCGAAGCGGCTGCGCCGGGACGGCCGGTACATCGACGGGACCTGGCTGATCGCGGCCGGCGTCTACGACCGCGGGGTGCTGCGGCGCGGCGCGCTGGCGGCGGCGTCCTCGGGCAGCGCCGCGCACCCTGGCTGGCACTACGTCGCGCCTGACGTGCGCGTCGTCCCCGTGTTCACGCGCGGCGGCACGCTGCGGCTCCGGGTGGAGACCGTGCGGGCGCGCCTCACCGGCCACCGGGTGAGCGGCGACGCCCTGGAGGTCACGGGAACGGTCCTCGGCGGCGTGCCCGACGGCGCCGCGCTCGCCGTGCAGCGCAACGCCGGAACGCTGCTGGACCGCTATCCGGTGGAACCGGACGCCGACGGCGCCGGCGGCTTCCGGGCACGGATCCCGCTCAGCGCCCTCCTCGACGACATGCCCGCCCAGGACGAGGGGCCGGACGTTCCGGGCACCCCGCCGGGCACCGCGGCCGACACCGGGGTCCAGTGGCGGCTCGAACTGAGCCTGCCGAACGACACCGCGGCCCAGCCCTCAGACGGCGCGGACGCCGCCGCGCCGACCCCTGAGGACGAGACGGCGGCCGGAGCCGCCACCGTGGCCAGCGACCCCGCGCTGCCGTCCGACCGCCCGGCGGCGGGCGCCTCCGAGACGGCCGACACCCCCGGCGCGCCGGACGACTTCGCCTCCGACGACGACGCGGCGGGCGACGACGACTCCGCCGCCGCCTCCGGGGACGTCCCCGCGTCCGCCTCGGACGACGCCTCCGCGGCGCCGGACGAGATGATCCGGATCGTCCTCGACACCGACATCGACGAGGGCCTCTACACCTACGCCGACACGGAGTTCGCGGTCCTGCGCTCCCGGCACGGCTACGCCGGGCTGGAGGCCCGCATCCCCCGCCCGGTCCTCACCGGCGCGTCCTGGGAGCAGGACGGGACGCTGGTCCTCACCGGCGACTGCCCGACCGCCACCCCCGACCCGGCGGAGCTGGTGCTGCGCAGCCGCGACCGCAACGAGGAGCGCGCGTTCCCGCTGACCCGGACGGACGGCCGGTTCCGCGCCGAACTTCCGGTGAGCCGGCTCGTGTCGCTCGGCGGCGTCCTGCCGCTCGCGTCGGGCCGGTGGGACCTGCGCGTCCGCCGCCCGGCGACCGCGTCGTCCCCGGCCGGGCGGAACCTCGCCGTGCCGCTGGCCCACGCGGCGCTGGACCGGATGCCGGTCGAGAGGACGATCGACGGCCGCCGCTACGTCCTGCGGGAGCAGGGCTACGACGTGCCCGTCCTGGAGGTCCACTCCGACCTGAGGCCCGGCGAGCGCGGCGCGTACCGGCAGGCGCGCACCCGCGCCCGGCACTACCGCGCGCCGCGCCGCCTGCGGTCGCTGCGCCCGGCGGTGCTGTACGACAGCTACTCCGGCAAGCAGTACTCCGACAGCCCCCGCGCGATCCACGAGGAGCTGGTGCGGCGCGGCGCCGACGTCGAGCACCTGTGGGTGGTGCGCGACGCGCAGGTGGAGCTGCCCGAGACTGCGCGGCCCGTGCGGCTGTGGGGCGCGGAGTGGTACGAGGCCATGGCCCGGAGCCGCTACGTCATCTCCAACGCGCACCTGCCCGAGTGGTTCGTCCGCCGGCCCGGCCAGGTCGTCGTCCAGACCTGGCACGGCACGCCGCTGAAGCGCATCGGGTTCGACATCGAGGACGTCCACTTCGCCAACGCCCGCTACCTGGAGAAGGTGGCCAAGGAGGCGCCGAACTGGAGCTACCTCGTCTCCCCCAACGCGTTCAGCACGCCGATCCTGCGCCGCGCGTTCCGCTACGAGGGCGAGCTCATCGAGACCGGGTACCCGCGCAACGACATCCTCGCCTCGCCCGACCGCAGCCTCCTCGCGGAGCGGGTGCGCGAGCGGCTCGGCCTGCCCGCGGACAAGCGCGCCGTCCTGTACGCGCCGACCTGGCGGGACGACAGCTACTACGGCCCCGGCAAGTACCGGCTCGACATGCGGCTCGACCTGGAGCGCGCGGCGGCCGAACTCGGCGACGACCACGTGCTGCTGGTCCGGCGGCACCCGAACGTGGTCGACACCGTCCCGGAGGTGGGGGACGGCTTCGTCCGCGACGTGTCCGCCTACCCCGACATCGCGGAGCTGTTCCTGGCCGCGGACGTCCTCATGACCGACTACTCGTCGCTGATGTTCGACTACGCGAACACGGGCAGGCCCATCCTGTTCTTCACCTACGACCTGGAGCACTACCGGGACGAGCTGCGCGGCTTCTACTTCGACTTCGAGGACGAGGCGCCCGGCCCGCTGCTCGGCTCGTCCGACGAGGTGATCGAGGCGCTGCGCTCGCTCGACCAGGTCGAACGCGACTACGCCGAACCCTACGACCGGTTCGTCCGGCGCTTCTGCGAGCTGGACGACGGCAAGGCCGCCAGCCGCGTCGCCGACCGCATCCTCGAGACCGGTTGACGAGCGGTCCCGCATGACAGGATCCGACGCACGAGTGACCGACCAGCAGAAACCGGACGAGCCGACCGGCGAACAGCCGAGCGGCGAGCAGGCGACCGGCGAGCGCGCGCCCCGTGCGCGCGCCGCCGGCACCCCGGCGGCGCGGCTGCGGGCCGCCGGGGCGGCGGCGATGCGGCGGGCCACCGTCCCGGCGCTGCTGACCTGGCTGGTGATGACGCCGGTGGCGATGCTGCTGCCGAGCCTCGCCGACCAGGACCCCTTCACCCCGCGCGGCGCGGTGCTGCCCGTCGCCGCCGGCGGCGTGCTGCTGGCCGCCGCGCTGGCGGTCGCGGCGGCGCGGCCCCGCCGGTGGCGCGTGCCGCTCCGCACCGAACCGCTGACCGGGGTGGCGGCGGGGCTGCTGGCCGCATGGGTGGTGCTCGCGCTGCGCAGCACGCTGCACGGCACCCCGTTCGGGTTCGCCGGGCTCCTCGGGGACGAGGGCCGGATGAGCGCGATGGTCACCCGCTACAGCGCCACCGCCGTCCCCACGGACGGCATCGTCGCCGGGGTGCCGTCCGAGTACCCGCCGCTGTTCCCGTGGGTGGTCGGCAGGGCGTCCGCGCTGCTGGACCTGCACGCCTGGCAGGTCCTCGGCGACGCGCAGACCCTCACGATCTCCGGCGCGGTGCTGCTGGCGTTCCTGCTGTGGACGCGGCTGGTGCCCGCGCCCGCCGCGCTCGCCATCGCGGCCGCCTCGCTGGTCGCGTTCGGCGATCCGCGCAAGGCGCACGAGGTCGTCGCGCTGGCCGTGTTCATCCCGTGGGTGCCGGCGACGTTCGGCCGCCCGCCGCGCGGCCGGCTGCACTGGCTGCCCGCCGGGATCCTCGGCGGCCTTGTCGTGGCCACCTACCTGGGGTTCATGCTGTGGGGCGCGGCGGGCATCCTCGTCCTGGCGTGGCTGGCCTGGCGGGCGGCCGACGACCGCCGCCGGTACCTGGCGTACCTGGCGAAGGTGGTCGTGGTGGCCGCCGTGACGGCGAGCTGGTACCTGGTGCCCTACGGCTGGACGCTGCTGCGCGAGGGCGGGCAGATGGTCTCCGACCAGTTCCCCGCGCCCGCCATCACGAGCAACCCGTTCCCGTTCCTGGCCGCGACGCCGCTGGGGCTCCTGCAGCTGACCGGCCTGGCCGGCGCCATCTGGTACCGCCGCACGACCTGGTGGGCCACTCCGCTGCTGTGCCTGATCGGCGGCGCCTACCTGTACCGGGCGGTCGCCGCCGCCCGCTACGTCTTCACCGACCACACCGGGCTCTTCTACCACACCGCACGGATGATCACGGTGCTGCTCGCCATCGCCGGGGTGCTCACGATCGTGCACGCGGGGCCCGGCCTGGTCCGGCGGTTCGCCACCCGGGACACCGTCCCGCACGGCATCACCGCCGCCGCCCTGGCCGCGCTGGTGGGCTGGTCGGCGTTCAGCTACTGGCGCGAGTGGACGCCGCCGCCGCCCGGTACCGACATAGCGGAGGTCACCGACACCCACCGCTACGCCGTGCTGGCGCATGCCGAGCCGCGTCCCAACGGGAAGCGCACCCGGTTCGCGCCCGCCGAGCCCAGGATCCGGTGGTTCCCGGTGCAGCAGATCAATAATGCGGTGACGGAGGTCCTCGGCCGCGACGCCGCGCCGCGCACCCTCTCCTACGACGAGCGCCTGTTCGCCTACCTGCCGTGGCCCGGCTACATCGCCGTTGACCGCACTGCGGCGGCCAGCACGAGCCATTGGGACGACCGGCACGACGCCTTGGCGGCACTGGCCAAGGTCCAGGACCCGGCCGCGTTCGCCAAGGCGTCCGCCAACACGCGCTTCGGCGGCATCGAGGTGTTCGTGCTGCACACCAATCCGCAGGCGTGGACGTGGGGCGATCTGCGCTTCAGCCCGTCCCAGTTCAGCCCGAGCCACTTCACAGTGCGCTCGCTGCCCAAGAACACGGTGGTCGCCATACGCAATCGACGGTGACGGTTCAGGGGTCAGGACTGGGGACGGGTGACGCGCAGCTTGGACTGGCCGTGCGGGAGCTCCTCCCAGTCGTCCATGAAGCGGGCGGCGAAGCCGTGGCGTTCGGCGAGCGCCGTCAGCGTCTCGGTGCGGTAGTAGAAGTCCTCGCGGAGGACGTGGTGCTCGGTCCCCTCCGTCCGGTCGAAGGTGAAGTCGAAGAAGCCGCCGGGCGCGAGGACGCGGCCGACGTGGGCCAGGCACTCGTCGATCACCTCGATCGGCGAGTGGCTGAACACGCTGTGCGCGTGGACGACCGTGAAGTGCGCGTCCGGCAGGAAGCGCAGCTTCAGGTCGTCGACGAGGGTCAGATGCGGCATCTTGTCCTGCAGCTCCTGCTGGACGAGCGTGTGCTGCGCCGCGAGCAGGATGTCGGGTGAGATGTCGATGCCGTAGTAGTTGCCGCCGTCCAGGTAGTCGATGAACCGCCAGCCGGCGCGGAGGTTGCCGCAGCCGATCTCCAGGAGCCGGTCGTCCGGCTTCAGCCCGTGCTTGCGCAGGTAGTCGAACTGCATCTGGCCGAGTTGCAGCCAGCGCTCCCGCGTGGGGCTGCCGACGGCGGCCTCCGGGCTCCGGGCCGCGTCCGACCTCATCACGGCCCGGTAGTACGCGACGTGGCCCTGGTTGGCGGCGCGGAGCTTCACGTCCCGCGCCAGCCGCGACAGGTACGCCCGCACCTTGTCCGGGTTCTGGGCCGCGTAGCGCAGCCGGTACGCCAGGCTGGCGCGGTTCCGCTTCAGGTTGTGCTTCAGGTTCGTCTTCCGGCGTGGCGGCGATTTCGTCATGGGGCCTTCTGTTCCTTGACTGATTGGCTGTTGTGGAAGATGTCAAGGGGGTCCCAGCGGCGCTTCACCTCTTGGAGCCTGGTGTAGCCGTCCTTGTAGTAGAGGGTCGACGCCGATTGACCCGACGTGTTCCAGGTCGTGGTGTCGTTCAGGTCGACGTCGGGGTAGTTGATGTAGCAGCCGTCGGTCGCGAGGTCGTCCTGCTTGCTGCCCACCTTGGGGACGCCGCCGCTGTCGGCGAAGGTCGCCCGGTAGGTGTTGCGGATCCAGTCCAGGTAGGTGTGCTCCTGCTGGTCGGTCGCCGTCCAGTAGACCTGGTACTGCATTTTCATGATGGAGTCGCGCTGCCTGGCCGCCGTGTCCCGTGGGGGTTTGTTGACGGCTCCGCCGTAGGAGTCGATCTGGATGAGGGACTGCGGGTTGTTGTAGTCGCGGTAGGGGCCGTCCTTGCTGAGATGGGCCCACATCGCGTCGATCTGCTTGGTGCTGAACGGCTTGCGCATGTAGGCGGACTTGTACTTGCCGCACTGGTCCTCGCCGCTGCTGTCCAGGACCTGCGTGGCCGTCAGCCAGGGCATGTCCCGCGGGATCTTCAGATGCCCGAGGGACGGCCGCTCGCCCATGAAGGTGCGCATCTCCGTCGGATCGGCCTTCATCCCGCGGTTCATCTTCGTGATGAACTCGTCCATGGCCGCGATGCCGTGCGGGTCGTCGATGTCCACCTGCGCGGTCAGCCCGATCTGGCCGTTGCAGTGGTGGTTGAGCGCGAGCATCCCGAACAGCTTGCCGCTCGCCTGGGTCGGGTCCTGGTTGTCGTGGAAGTACTTCCCGAACGAATTGAGCAGCGCGGTGAAGTCGTTCTTGGTGAGGTCCTTCCAGTTCCAGGCGATGCCCGCCAGGCGGACCTTGCTGGGCGGTTTCGGAGGGTCCCTGAACCAGAACTTGGTGATGAGGCCGAAGTTCCCGCCGCCGCCACCGGTGTGCGCCCACCACAGTTTCTGCAGATCGGGGTTTTCTTTGTCGTCGCGCCGCGCGACGACGAGCTCGACGGTCTTGTCCTTCTTCACCACCGCCACTTCGACCGCGTACAGGTAGTCGACGGTGAGCCCGAACTGGCGCGAGAGAAGGCCGTACCCGCCGCCCGTGATGTGCCCGCCCAGGCCCACGGAATAGCAGGACCCTCCCGGCAGAGCTCGCCCGCTCACGGGGAAGAGATGGCTGTAGGTGTGCCAGTTGCTGGCACCGGCCTCCACGCAATAGGCGTCCATTTTCGGGTCGTATTCGATCTTGCACATCTGGGAGACGTCGAGGATCACCCGCACGTCGTCGCCGCAGACGAAGTTCTCGTAGCAGTGCCCGCCGGAGCGGACCGTGATGCGCGTGCGCTTGGGGTTCTTCGGCTCCTCGCGTACCGCCTTCTGCAGCGCCTCCTTGGCCTCCGTGGACGACCGCACCACCACGACGTACTCGGGCTCGCCGATCCACCGCTGGTTGAAGCCGCGGCTGAGGGAGGGGTACCGCACGTCGCCCGGCTGCACGACCATCGACGGCTGAGGGGTCTTGCCGGTCATCGAAGCCACCACCTTCTGGGGAGTTTGAACGTCCGCCGAACGCGCCGCCCGGGTCACCCCGGACACACGTCCGACTACCCTCAGCTTCCCGATGCTCACTCTCCGAAAACACGGAGTAAGGCGTCTGTGGCGGCGGACTGATCGCCGACATGCCCCGCCGGGCCGCCGCCATGGGCGGGGCGCGGCGGGATGCCAAAAAATGGATCTTCGATAATCTGGCCGGAATTTGCCATCAGCACGCCACGACGGCGGAGGCTCTATTGATCACCACCGCCGGCGTGTGGACGGGCGGCAATGTCATCGGCCATTTCGCCGACGTCGACTGCAGACCGGAACAAGCACGATGAGCGCTTGTTCAATGCCTCTCGCGCCTGGTGATGACGGTCGGCCGTGCGCGGGCCGGGGCGGTCAGGCGCGGAGGCCGGCGGCGTAGTCGGCGAAACGCTCGTCGACCTCTTCCGCGGTGAGGCCGAAGTCTTCGAGCGAGTACCGGTGGGACGGTTTCGCGGCGCCGCTAGAGCTCTCGCCGTGCAGCCGCGTCATCGCCGTCCGGGCCTCGTCGGTGAACGGCAGCCCGAAACGCGCGTAGACGCCCTCCACGGTGCCGATCGGGTCGCGGACGAAGTCGTCGTAGTGGACGTCCGCGAACTGGTCGGGATTGTGCCGTGCCCGCTCGGCGCGGAACTGGTCGAGCCCGCGGCTCCACAGGTCCAGCTGGTCGCGTCCGAGCGTGGCGCCCGTGAACGTCTCCGACCATCCGGCGGTCGCGTGCGCGGCGAGGCTGCACATGGACGCCATCGCGGTGCGCGGTGTCCGGTGCGTCTGGATGATGAGCGCGTCGGGATAGACATCGAGGAGCGCGTCCAGCGCGAAGAGGTGGCTCGGGTTCTTCAGCACCCATCGGCGTCCGGCGTCGTTCAGCCCGATGAGCTGGAGGTTGCGCCGATGGCGGCGGTAGGCGGGCGCCCAGTCCTGCCCGGCGAGCCAGGACGAGTAGCCCGGCACGTGCGCGAGGGATTCGAACGAGATCGACAGCATGCTCTGCCGCAGCAGCTGCCAGCATTCCTCGACCGAGTCGGCCGAGATGTAGTGGACGCCCATGAACTCGGGGTTCTCGACATGGTGCCGCCGATATCCGGCGTCGATCGCCTGGAAGACCGGGTCGTCCGCCCACGTCTCACGCGGCGGGCGCGGCTGCGGCACTTCCGCGAGCCACAGGTCGAGCCCCTGATGGGCGGGGTCGGCGGTGAGCAGCCGGTGCAGGGCGGTCGTCCCCGTCCGCGGCAGGCCGGTGACGAAGATCGGTCGCTCGATCGGCACCTCCGCATGCTCGGGATGCCGTTTCCAGGCCGCCTCGGAGAACTGCCGCGCGGCCAGCGCGCCCCGCAGCATCGCCCGCTGCGCCTTGTTCCCGAGCGGAGTGAGGCCGGCCTCCTTCGCCAGCGACTCCAGCAGGACCTTCAGCCCGTCGAGGTAGTCGTCGTCACCGAAGTCGTCCATGCCGGTGACCTTGCCGGCGGAGGCGTGGAGATCCTCGACCGTGCCAACGCTGTCGCGACCCGCACTCATCGGTCCGCCCTCTCCTAGTGGTGCCACTCGCCGGAATTGACGTCCAGGCATTGCCCGGTGACCGCCCGCGCCAGCGGCGACAGCATGAACACCACGGCGTCGGCGACCTCGTCGGGCTCGGGCAGTTTCCGGAGGTCGGTCGTCGCGGCGTTCTCGTCGTAGACCTCCTGCGCGGTGATGCCGCGCTTCTTGGCGAGGTGGTTGAAATACCACTGGAGGTTGTCGGCCCAGATGTATCCGGGGGCGATCGTGTTCACCCGGACGCCGCGCGGCCCGAGTTCGGTCGACAGGTTCTGCGCCATCGCGAGAAGCGCGGCCTTGGCCATCTTGTAGGCACCGAACGTCCGCCGCGAATGCCGCAGGACGGCCGAGTTCACCATGACCACGGACCCGCCGTGCTCTTCGAGCGCGGGAACGAACAGCCGGGTCAGGTGCAGCGCCGCGAGCACATTGGTCTCGAACCCGGCCCGCACCGCATCGAGGTCGACCTTCGTGAGGTCGGTCAGCGGCGGCGTGGCGAAGGCGTTGTTGACCAGCCCGTCGACCCGTCCGAACGCTTCCCGGGCCGTCTCCGCGAGCCGCTCGCAGGCCGCCGCGTCATTGATGTCGGTCGGAACCGTGACGGCCCGGCGCCCGATCTCCTCGACCTCCTTGGCGACCTCGGCGAGCCGTTCCTCGTTGCGCGCCGCGAGCACCACGTCCGCACCGGCCTTGGCGCACTGCACCGCCAGCCCGCGTCCCAGCCCGGGCCCGACGCCCGAGATGACGACGACCTTGTCCTCCAGCAGTCCCGCCATCAGCCGAGCATCCTCTTCGCGACGGCGACCTGACGGGCCGCGATCTTCTCCGACCATTCCTGCGGGGTGACCCGCTGCTTCTCATAGAACGGCAGGACGCGCGGAAGGTCGTCGAACTTCACGACCTCCACCGTCGGGCCGTCCTCGGGCGTGAGGTCCCGTGCAAGCCGCTGCCAGCGGAATTGCAGATATCCCCGGCGGTGCCCGGTCCGCTCGATCCAGTTGGCGAGCCCCGGGTCGCGCTCGCTCACGATGTACCGGATCTTGCCGTCCTCGTCGATCCTGGCCTGGTCGGCGGTGAGGCTCGTCTGATGGTTGATGTAGTCGAGCGAGATGTACCACATGCTGCCGAGCTGGAAGCCCTGATAGGGCGCCACGTCCCGCTCGGCGGCCGGCGCGGTGATGACGATGACCTCGTCGTCATCGAGGTCGTAGTGCCCCACCGACGAGAACTGCGTGGCCAGCCCGCCGGGCGTCGGCCGCGGCTCGGTCAGCGTATTGACCGGCAGTTGCAGGTAGTGCCATTCCGGGAAGGCCAGGAACGTGCGAATCCTGGACACCAGCATCTTCCCTGCGATCTGGTACCGCCGCGCCATCCGCTCGGCCGGAACGGCCAGCGGCGAGGTCCCGATCGTGTCGGCGCGATGGATGCGGATCTCGCCCGGCCGCTCGTTCTCCCAATCGCTGAACACTTCCCGGACGATCAGCATCGCCGCACCCGAAGGCAGCGTGACGTAACCGGGCCCGGGATCGGGCTTGGGCGGCCCGAACCGCAACTGGAACGACCCGTCCGCGGCGATGTCGAGTTCCCGGTCGTCGAACGCGGTCAGGCTGTCCGGCGACTGCGTGGGCGAGTAGTCGCCGTTCATGACCTGGAAGCTCAGATCGGAGGTCGTCCCCCGCCGTCCGGTGACCACGTACTCGGCGTCGTCCCGGATGTAGGCGTGGAAGTACAAGGTGTCGGGGTTATCGAGCCCCAGCTTGGTGTACGGCCCGGTGGACGACGCGAAGAACGGATAGTCCTGCTGGTAGGCGCCGACCATGTGCAGCGAGGCTTTAATGCTGCCGGCGAGGTAGTCGAGCCCCTCGGCCAAGTCCTGGTCGGTCTTGACGTGCGGCGCAGCGCGGATGATGCGCTCCGCCTCCACGACCGCGTCGGCGAACGCGCGCGTCGCGGCTTCGAACGAATCGGTCTTGCCTTCGGTGGCCACCGGGCACTCCTAACGGACGCGGGGCGCGAGCGCCGTTGAGATCGCGACACTGAGGACCGGACGTTAGAACCCGTTCTAGGAGCGGGTCAACGCCGGTCCCGGTCAATGGGAGGTGGTGAACTTCAGGCTCGGGGCGTCGTCCAGCGACACCATGTACTCGTACGTCCGCCGATGCCCGGTCTTCTCCACGAGCCACCGCCCGTCCTCGCGCCGGTAGGTGTCGCAGTAGAAGGCGGCGCCCCGGATGAGCAGCCGGTGCTCCGGGATGATGATCGTGTCGTCCAGCGACCAGATGCCGGTGGCCCGGTCACCGTCCATCTCGATCTCCGGGCACCCGGCCGTGTGGGCGCTGATCTTCCCGTCGTCCAGGTTCTCCCGCATGTACTGGACGATCGCGTCCCGCCCCTCCAGCCGGAGCGTCTTGCCGAGCACCGGGGTGTCGTACTCGGCGACGGCGTCCTCCGCGAACACGTCGGCGAACTCGTCCCACAGCTTCAGGTCGACGCACCGCAGGTAGCGGTACTTGAGCCGCCGGATCTCTTCCAGAGCAACCAGGTCCATGTGCCCAAGACTGGCCCCTGCCGCCCTGGAAAACAAGAACTTGTTCTACCGGCCGTCGGCCCGCTATCACGCCGCGCTCGGGCAGTCAGCGATCGCCGGTTCGATCGATCGCTTACAAACGTCCCGCCGGTTGGCAAGCTGCGAGAGCGCCGCGTCAGCCGCCGCCCGACCGACGAACGCGAACTCCCCTGCCGTCACCTTGGCCGCGTCCGACCTGGGCAACTCGCTGACCCGAATGTCGCTGGCCGCGACCATGGCCTGACGGCAATCGGCCTGCGCGCGCCCCTTCACGATGACGACCTTGCCTTCGTTTTCAACGAGACCGTACTTACAGACCCGTTTCGCCAAGTCGCGCAGCGCTTCCGGCCCATGCACCGCAAAGGTCTCCTTCACCTGCCCCTGCACACTCCCGGGAAGGTCGGCGACCACGATCGGCGGATTCAACTGCTCCTTATTGGCTGCCTTGCGGGAGAGGCTGAGGCCCAGCACAGTGTCCTTCGTACCCCGGTAGAGGACGACCTTGCCGTCCTCCTCCCCGACGTAGTAGCCGTTCCGCACGTTCTGCACGAAAAGGAACCCAGCGACGACGAGCAAGGCGGCAACAGCCGAAAGCGTCGACCACCACAGCGAGGGCTTCCGGCCGAGCGAAGGACGCCGGATCAACAGTCGATCGGGAGCCACCACAGGCGGCACCGGCTCCGGGTTCGTGTCCGGAGACAGAGTGGCGGGCTGAGGTTCGGGATCGGATTGGGTGACATTACGCGCGGGCCCCGGCTCCGGGTACGGCGCAGGCGCCTCGACCGGCGCCTGCAAGCTCACGGGCGCTGCCACCAGGCGCATGAGTACCGCATGAGCCGTCGGCCGGCGCGCCGGGTCCTTCTCCAAACACGCCATGACCAGACCACGCATCGGCTCCGGAAGGTCACCGAGATCGGGGTCTTCATGGGCGAGGCGAACCATCACCGCAGCCATCGGCCCGCGGCCAAAAGGCGGCCGCCCCACTGCGGCGTACGTCATGACCCCGCCCCAGGCGAACACGTCGGTCGCAGGCCCGACCCGCTCCCCGGCGGCCTGTTCAGGAGACATGTACGTGGGAGTGCCGACGACCTTGCCCGTCAACGTCGTCGTGTTCTCGAAGAGACGCGCGATCCCGAAGTCGATGACCCGCGGCCCGTCCGTCCCGATCAGAACGTTCGCCGGTTTGAAGTCTCGGTGGACGATCCCCGCCTCATGAATGGCGACCAATGCGGTAGCCGTCGCGACCGACAGCCGATGAAGCGCGTTGCCTTTCCGCGGCCCCTCCGACTCCACGACCTCCTCAAGGGACGCGCCATCGACGTACTCGCTCACCACATACGGCCGCTCGGCATCCAAGTCGGCGGCAATGACCTGAGCCGTGCAGAAGGGCGCAACTCGACGGGCGGCCTCCAGCTCCCTCGCCAGCGCATTCCGGTTCGCGCGGCTGGCGACCAACTGCTCATGCAGCACCTTGACCGCGACGAGCGTCCCGTCCTGCCCGCGCCCCTGATACACCACTCCCTGGCCGCCCACACCAAGCCGACCGAGGATCTGGAACCCGCCGACCTGCCGAGGGTCACGCGCTTCCAACGGAACGACACGCTGCATCAAGGCCCCCACCGCGCCCAGCCCACAGGCCAACTGCACCGATGCTAGAACGCCGCTCCCCGACCCGCCCGCACTCGCCACTTCCGGCCACCCTGCACGCGACGCCCGCCCTCGCGCAGCCCACGAGGGCGGACGCCACCAGCCCTCACAACCCGGCGCCACCGGTCACGTCAACGACTCGTCCCGTCATCCAACTGGCGTCATCGGACGCGAGGAAGGAGACGACACCGGCGATGTCCTCGGGCTGCCCGATCCGTCCCAACGCGGACAGTGACTCGGCATGCGCAAGCGCCTCCGCATTACCCCTCAGCCATGGAGCATTCGTGTCGGTGTCCACAATGCCGGGCGCGACCGAGTTCACGGTGATCCCACGCGGCCCCAACTGCTTGGCGAGGTTGAGCGTAAGGGTGTCGAGCGCTCCCTTGGTCGCCCCGTAGGCCATGATGTCCGGCAACGCGATCGAGGCCGCGCCGCTGGAGATGTTGATGATCCGGCCGCCGTCCCTCAGCCGCCCGAGCCCCTGCTGGACGAGAAAGAAGGGCGCCCGAACGTTCACGGCGAACAGCCGATCGAACTCGTCCTCGCTCATCGACTCCAGATCCCCACTGGTTCCGATGGCCGCGTTGTTCACGATGATGTCGACGCCGGGCCGCTCGACCACCGCGTCAAAGGCGTCCCACATCGCGTGGGCATCACCGTGCCGCCCGAACTCGGCCTGGATCGCGAAAGCCTGCCCGCCGTCCTTGCGAATGCGCTCGACGACCTCCTCTGCCGCCGCCCGCTCCCGCGCGTAGGTGACGACGACCACGGCCCCGTCACTCCCGAGCCGCTCGGCGATCCCCCGCCCGATCCCCCGGCTGCCACCGGTGACCAGCGCGACCTTGCCGTCCAACGTACCCATGTCTGCCGTCCTCCTTTGTTGAGTGATCGCTCAACAAGAAGGTAGCACAACTTCTTGAGCGAGCGCTCTACAATGAACCCATGGCACGAGGACGCCCCCGCACCTTCGACCGAGACGCGGCCCTGACGGCAGCCGTCCATCTCTTCTGGGAGCGCGGCTACGAGGCGACGTCCGTCAGCGACCTGACGGACGCGATGGGCATCAGGCCGGCGAGCCTCTACGCGGCGTTCGGCGACAAGAAGGCCCTGTTCAAAGAGGCAGTAGAGGCGTACGGCCGCTCCCCAGAGGGCGCGTTCATGTCCAACGCCCTCACCGAAGAACCCACCGCCCGCGAGGCGTTCGCCCGCATCCTCAACGAGGCCGCAGCCATCTACCCCGACC
>NZ_VCKZ01000233.1 GCF_005889745.1 Actinomadura geliboluensis | reverse complement strand
CTACCGTGGGGCGGGTGAACCTGTTCCGGCGGTCGTGGCGCGCGTGGGCGGGCGACGCGGGCCTGGCCGCCGCCGCGGCCGTGCTGGGCGTCCTGCTGCTCCTCGGCACGAAGGAGGACCCGCCTCCCGACGTGGAGATCTCGGTGCCCCGCGACCTCGCGGTCGGCTCGCTCTCCCTGCTCTTCCTGCTGCTGTTCCGGCGCCGGTACCCGGTGGGCGTCGCGGTGACGATGATCTTCGCCCAGTGGACGGCGACCTCGGCGCTCGGCGCGGCCGCGATCGCGGTGTACTCACTGGCGATGCTGCGCCCGTGGCAGCGGGCCCTGCCGGTCGCCGCCGCGAACATGGCGGTCATCACCGCGCTGTTCTGGATCACCTCCACCTGGCAGCAGTTCCGCCAGGGCACCGTCATGT
The DNA here is from genome assembly GCF_005889745.1 of Actinomadura geliboluensis. Lineage (GTDB taxonomy): Bacteria > Actinomycetota > Actinomycetes > Streptosporangiales > Streptosporangiaceae > Spirillospora > Spirillospora geliboluensis. The sequence goes on along the minus strand of NZ_VCKZ01000233.1, from coordinate 14,384 downwards.
TCGCCCTGCTGTACGCGGTGCTGATCACGGCCGGGATGCTGGTCAGGTCCCGGCGGCAGCTCATCGCGTCGATCGAGGAGCGGGCCCGCGCCGCCGAGACCGAGCAGCGGCTGCGGGTCGAGGAGGCCCGGCTGCTGGAGCGGGAGCGGATCGCCCGGGAGATGCACGACGTCCTCGCGCACCGCATCTCGCTGCTCGCCGTGCACGCGGGGGCCCTGGAGTACCGCCCGGACGCGCCCGCCGACCAGCGCGAGGCCGCCGGGGTCATCCGCCGGAGCGCCTACGAGGCGATGGAGGACCTGCGGGAGGTGATCGGCGTGCTGCGCGACGACGCGGCCGGCGCCGAGCCCGACCGCCCGCAGCCGACGCTCGCCGACGTGGCGGGGCTCGTCCGGGAGTCGCGGCGGGCCGGCGCCCGCGTCGTGCTGGAGGACGGCGTCCTCGACCCGGGCTCCGTCCCCGACCGGGTGGGGCGGCACGCCTACCGGATCGTCCAGGAGGGGCTGACCAACGCGCGCAAGCACGCGCCGGGCGCGGACGTCCGGGTCGTCCTCGAAGCGGGCGGCGATCTGGACATCGAGATCGTCAACGGGCTGCCGCCGGGGCCGCCCGCGGCCGCGCTGCCGGGCGCGCTGCCGGGCGCGGGGGCGGGGCTCGTCGGCCTCGGCGAGCGGGTGGCGCTGCTCGGCGGGACGCTGGAGCACGGCCGCACCGGCGACGGGCGGTTCCGGCTGCGCGCCCGGCTGCCGCTCACCGGCGCGCATGCCGGCGAGGCCGGGGGGAAGGGTGAGGTGCATGGCAGCCAACTCCTCTGACCGGCCCGTGCTGGAAGAACTCGACCGCGCCGAGTGCCTGCGGCTCATCGAGGGCGGCACCATCGGCCGGGTCGCGTTCGACGACGGCGAGGGCCCCACCGTGATCCCGGTGAACTACGCCGTGGACGGCGACGCCGTGATCTTCCGGACGTCGTCGTCCGGCCGGATGAACCGCAGCCTGCTGACCTCGGTGGTGGGCGGCGAGGTCCGGGCGGCGTTCCAGGTCGACCGGTTCGACGAGACCGACCACGTCGGGTGGAGCGTGCTGCTGCGCGGCGGCACCCACCACCTGACCGAGCAGGAGCGGGCGGAGGTGGCCCAGGTGCGGCCGTGGCCGGGCGGCGACCGCGACGAGTGGTTCCGGCTGGCGGCGCACGAGGTCAGCGGCCGCCGCCTGCGCCGGCCCTGACCGGCCCGTAGGGTGATCGGATGGACTCCCCTCCCGTCCGGGTGCTGATCGTCGACGACGACGCGCTCGTCCGCGCCGGCCTGTCGATGATGCTGGCGAACGCCGCCGGCGTCGAGGTGGTCGGGGACGTCGCCGACGGCGCCGAGGTCGTCTCCGCCGTCAACGAGCACCGGCCCGACGTCGTCCTGATGGACGTCCGGATGCCGCGGGTGGACGGGCTCGCCGCGACCGCGCTGCTGCGCTCGCGGCGCGAGCCGCCCGAGATCATCATCCTGACGACGTTCGACACCGACGACCACATCCTGCGGGCGATGCGGGCGGGCGCCAGCGGCTTCCTGCTGAAGCACACCCCGCCGCCGGAGATCGTCCGGGCGATCCGGCAGGTCGCGGCGGGCGAGCCGATGATGTCGCCGGCGGTGCTGCGCAGGATGATGTCGTACGTGGCCGAGCGCGGCGGCGACCCGCGCCGGGACCGCGCCCGCGAGCTGCTGGCCCGGCTCACCGACGGCGAGCGGGCGGTGGCGGCGCTCGTCGGGCGGGGCCGGACCAACGGCGAGATCGGCGGTGAGCTGTCGCTCAGCGTCGCCACCGTGAAGGCGTACGTGTCGCGGCTGCTGACCAAGCTCGACCTGAACAACCGGGTGCAGATCGCGCTGCTCGTCCACGACGCCGACCTCGACGACTAGCGGCCGAGACGCGGCCCGGCTATCGGCCGGGGCCGCGCGGCGCCAGTGGGACGTGCCGCAGCAGCAGCGCCGCCGCCAGCCCCACCGCGACGACGGGCAGCGCGGTGATGAACAGGGTGGAGAACGCGTCCGCGAACGCGGCGGCGACGCCGTCCCGCACGGGCTCGGGGAGGGTGGCCAGCACCTCGGGCCGCACGGCGTCGGCGAACGCGGGGACCCGCCCGTCCGGGACGCGCCGGACGACCTCCTCGGCGAACCGGTTCGCCACGATCGCGCCGAAGACGGCCATCCCGGCGGCGGTGCCGAGCATCCGGGTCGCGAACACCCCGGAGCTGGCCGCGCCGAGGTCGCGGGGCGGTGCCGCGTTCTGCGCGATCAGCATCACGACCTGCTGCGACAGCCCGGCCCCGAAGCCGAGGACGGCCATGTAGCACCCGGCGGCGACCAGTCCGGTCCCGGCGTCCATCGTGGCCAGCAGCGCGATGCCCGCCCCGCTGACCGCCATGCTCGCCGCCGGGAGGCGGTGGTAGCGGCCGGTCCGGTGGATGTGGCGGCCGGCGCCCATGGAGGCGGCCAGCAGCGCGGCCATCATCGGCAGGAGCAGCAGCCCCGAGCGGGTCGCGTCCACTCCCCCGACGACCTGGAAGAACATCGGCAGGTAGGTGGCGAGCCCGAAGCCGGTCGCGCCGCCGACGGCGGCGACGGCGCAGGCGACGCTGAACGACCGGTCGCGGAACAGCCGCGGCGGGATGATCGGCTCGGCGGCCCGCCGCTCGGCGAGCACCCACGCGCCGAACAGCGCGACGGAGCCCGCCGCCAGCCCGAGGACGGCGGGCGAGCCCCACGCGTACCGCGTCCCGGCCCAGCTGGTGAACAGGGTGAAGCAGGTGACGGCCGCGCCGAGCAGCACGATCCCGGGGTAGTCGACGCGCGGCCTGCCCGCAGGCCGGGGCAGCCGCAGGAACAGCACGGTGGTGGCCGTGGCGGCGATGCCGAGGGGCAGGTTGACGTAGAACACCCACCGCCACGAGGCGTGGTCGGAGAGGAACCCGCCGAGCAGCGGCCCCGCGATGCTCGACACCGCGAAGATCACCGCCGAGTAGCCCTGGTACTTGGCGCGCTCGCGCGGCTCGAACAGGTCGCCGGTGAGCGCGAACATCGAGCTCATCAGGCAGCCCGCGGCGGCGCCCTGCACCACCCGGAACACGATCAGCCAGGTCATGCTCGGCGCCGCCCCGCAGGCCGCCGACCCGGCCAGGAAGCCGAGGAGCCCGGTGAGCAGGATCGTCCGGCGCCCGAACAGGTCGCCGAGGCGCCCCGACAGCGGGACGGTGACGCTGGTGGCCAGCACGTACGCCGTGGACACCCAGGCGATCCGGTCGAGCCCGCCGAGGTCCCCGACGATCGCCGGCAGCGCGGTGCCGAGCACCGTCGCGTCCAGCGAGGACATCAGCCCGGCGAGCAGCAGCCCGCCGAACACCGCCAGCCGGTGCCGGCGGGGCATCGGCACCGCCGGCGCGGTCGTCGCAACCATGTGCACCTCTCATTTCTATGCTTTGAGCAATTGAATGCTAAGAGCACATGGTTGAGCTGCGCAAGCCAACTAGACTGGCGGGCATGGGCGAGGAGGCACTCGACTCGGTCGAGCGGAGCATGGTCAGGCTGCGCCGGGGGATGTCGCGGCAGCGGCTCGGCAAGGCCGCGGTCCGCGAGCACAACCTCCCCGTGGACGTGCAGGTCCTGCACGTCGTGGACGTGATCGACGAGGGCCCCGACGACCCCGGCCAGGAGATGAGCGTCGGCCTGGTCGCCGCCCGCCTCGGCGTGGACGCCTCGCGCGGCAGCCGCATCGTCGCCGAGGCGGTGAAGTCCGGCTACGTGCGGCGCGTCGCGTCCCAGGAGGACGGCCGCCGCATCCACCTCGAACTCACCGCCGCCGGCCGGCGCGTCGTCGAGGCCACCCGGCAGACCCGCCAGGAGCACTTCGCCAAGGCCATGGGCGACTGGACGGACGCCGAGCGCGCCGAGTTCGCCCGCCTCCTGGCCCGGTTCGTCCACGGCTACGACGGCTGACGCGCCCCGCGGCCCCCCGTGGCCGGGGCTCGCGCTCAGCCCCCGGCGCCCGAGCCCGGCCGGACGACCATCAGCACGACGACGACCGCCCACAGCACGTTGAACACGCCGGTGAACGCGGTGAGCCGGGCCGCCGCCGCGTCCCGTCCGGCCGCGTCCGCGGGCAGGTCGAGCAGCCTCCGCTGGCCGGGCAGGATCACCAGCGCGAGGACGCCCGCGGCGACCGCCGTGAGGGCGACCGACGCGAGCCTTCGCCGCGCTCGCCCTGGTCGCCGCCGCCGGTGTCGCCTCGGACTGGCCGCTGATGCTGCTGTCCGGCGCCTTCGCGGCGGCCTCGCACGCCGCTGTCGCGGCCTCGTCCCGCGCCTGCGGCGAATGCGCCCGCCTGCTCCCGTCCGGCTAGCTCATCCCCCGGTCGCATACCGGCGGGCGGCGGCTACACCCCAGGTTGCGGGTCCGGCCGGGCGTCTTGGGCCGCGGGTCGGACGGGGCCGGGCCGGGGGCCCGGTTAAGGTGCTCGCATGGGTGGTCGGCGCAGTCCTCGTCCGCCGCGCGGCCGGCTCCGCGACGCCGCCCTCGCCGGCGGCGTGCTGGCGGTGGTGTCGGTCAGCAGCCTGAACTCGGTGATCGGCGACGCCTGGCGGGAGCCGTGGGCGCGCACGGCGGCCGGCTGGGCGCTGATCCTGCTGACCTGCGGGGCGCTGTACTTCGCCCGCCGGTTCCCGGTGACCGTCGCCGCCTTCGTCCTCGTCGCGACCGGCGTGTACTACGTCACCAGCGTCCACGACGGCGGCCTGATGATCGCGGTGATCGTGGCGCTGTACCTGGTCGCGGCGCAGGGCCGGATCGAGGCGGCCGTGGTGCTGGCCGCGCTCACCGTGATCACCACCGGCACCGGGACGCTGCTCGGCAACGAGGACGTCAACGGCGTCGCCGTGTTCATGCTGACCGGATGGGTGGTGGCGATGGTCGCGCTGGGCTGGGTGCGGCACAGCCGCGTCGCGTTCCTGCGGGAGGCCGAGCGGCAGGCCGCGAACGAGGAGCGGCTGCGCATCGCCCGCGAGGTGCACGACGTCGTCGGGCACCACCTGTCGCTCATCAACGTCCAGGCCGGGACGTCGCTGCACCGCTTCCACCGCGACCCCGCGCAGGGCGAGGCCGCCCTCGCCGCCATCAAGCAGTCGAGCCGGGAGGCCCTGCGCGACCTGCGCGCCACGCTCGGCGTCCTGCGGCAGGCCGACGAGGAGGCGCCGACCGCGCCCGCGCCCGGCCTGGACCGCATCGGCGACCTGGTCGAGTCCGCGCGGACCGCGGGGCTCACCGTGCGCAGCAGCGTCTCCGGCACGGCCGACCCGCCCACGGAGGTCGGGCTCGCCGCCTACCGGATCGTCCAGGAGTCCCTCACCAACGCCTCGCGGCACGCCCCCGGCGCGGAGGTCGCCGTCAGCGTCGAGCGCGGGCCGGGCGAGCTGCGCGTCGAGGTCGCCGACGACGGCCCCGGCCGGGCGGCGCCCGGCGGTGCGCCGGGCAGCGGGGTGGACGGCATGCGGGAGCGGGCCCGCGCCCTCGGCGGCGAGCTGACCGCCGGCCCCGGGCCGGACGGCGGCTTCGTCGTGCGGGCCCGGCTGCCCTATGGGAACGGAGCGTCCACCCGATGATCGAAGTGCTGCTCGCCGACGACCAGGGCCTGGTGCGGGCCGGGTTCCGCTCCATCCTCGACGACGAGGACGACATCACGGTGACCGGCGAGGCCGCCGACGGCGAGCAGGCCGTCGCCGCCTGCCGCGCGCTGCGCCCCGACGTGGCGCTGCTGGACGTGCGGATGCCCCGGATGGACGGCCTGGAGGCCGCCCGGAAGATCACCGCCGATCCGCGGCTCGACGGAGTCCACGTCGTCATCCTCACCACGTTCGACCTGGACGAGTACGTGTACGGCGCGCTGCGCGCGGGCGCCACCGGCTTCCTGCTGAAGGACACCGAGCCCGCCGAGATGATCCACGCGGTGCGGGTCGCGGCGCGCGGCGACGCGCTGATCACCCCGTCGGTGACCCGGCGGCTGATCGGCGAGTTCGCCGGGCGGGTCGACGCGCCCGAGCCCGGCCCCCGGCTGCGCTCCCTCACCGACCGGGAGCGCGAGGTCATGCTGCTCGTCGCCGCCGGGCAGAGCAACGACGAGATCGCCGAGCGGCTCGTCCTCAGCACCGCCACCGTCAAGTCGCACGTCAGCCGCATCATGGCGAAGGCCGGGGCGCGCGACCGCGCGCAGCTGGTCGTCATGGCCTACGAGTCGGGCATGGTCAACCCCCGCTGGATGCGACCCGGGACGTAGCCGCGCCGCCGGGCCCGCAACTTCCGGGGTGCCCCGGGTGCGCCCTCCCGGCCGATGCCGGGCGGGGTACCGGTTCCCGACCCTGGAGGCATGAGCATTCCGGGCGCCTTCATCGGGCTGGTCTGCGGCGGGGCCGCGGGCTTCCTGCTGACCGAGACCGTGGGCGCGTTCTTCACCTTCGTCCTGGACCGCACGCTCGACGTGGACGGCACGCCCGTCCTGCTGGCCGCCTTCGTCGTCGTGCCGATCCTGTCCGCCATCGCCGGCGCCGTCGTCGGCGCCCGCCGCATGAACCGAGGTTGACGTGTCCGTCCCCCTTCCCACCGGCCGCTTCGGCCGGCTGGCCGCGTGGTCGCAGCGGCACCGCTGGGCCGCCCTCCTGCTGTGGGTGGCCGTGGTCGCGGCGATCACCGCGGGCTCGCAGACCGCCGGCAGCGCCTACCACAACGACTTCTCCCTGCCCGGCACCGATTCGCAGGCCGCCGCCGACCTGATGGCCGAGCACGGCTCCCAGCAGGCCGGCGCGACCGTCCAGATCGTCGCGCAGAACGGCGGCGGGCTGGCCGCCGACCGCCCCGAGATCGGGCGGATGCTCGACCAGGTCCGGGGCCTGCCCTCCGTGGTCGGCGTCGGGGACCTGACGCTGTCGAAGACCGGCACCATCGGCTACGCCACCGTCACCCTCGACGCGTCCGCGCAGGACGTCCCCAAGGACCACGTCACGAAGATCATCGAAACGGCGCAGGCCGCGTCCGGGGACGGGCTGCGCGTCGAGCTCGGCGGCGATCCCGTGCGCGGCGCCGAGGAGGGCGGGGGCGGCGGCGCCGAGGGCGCCGGGATGCTGGCCGCCCTGGTGATCCTGGTGCTGCTGTTCGGCTCCCTCGTGGCCGCCGCGCTCCCCCTGGTCACCGCCCTGTTCGCGGTGGGCGGCGCGGTCGGGCTGATCGCGCTGGCCTCGCACGCGTTCACCGTCGCCGACTTCACCCCGCCGATCATGATGCTGATCGGCCTCGGCGTCGGCGTCGACTACGCGCTGCTGATCTTCTACCGGTACCGGCAGGAGCTGCGCGGCGGCGCCGACCCGGCCACCGCGACCCGCCGGGCCCTGGACGCCGCCGGCCGCACCGTGTTCTTCGCCGGCTGCACCGTGATCATCGCGCTGCTCGGGCTCATCGCGCTCGGGCTCGGCTCCCTGCAGGGCGTGGCGCTCGCCGTGGCGCTGACCGTGCTGGTCACCATGGCGGCGTCGCTGACGCTGCTGCCCGCGCTGCTCGGCGTCTTCGGCGGCCGCATCGAGCGGCACGTCCGCAAGCGGGCGGCGAAGGCCCGGCACGGCACGGACCGCTGGCACCGGCTCGCCGCGGCCGTCCAGCGCCGGCCCGTCCCGGCGCTGCTGATCGCCGTGCTGGCGCTGGTCGCGCTGTCGGCCCCGGCCCTCGGCATGCGCCTCGGCTTCGCCGACTCGGGCAACGACGCCCCGTCCACCACGAGCCGCCAGGCGTACGACCTGCTGGCCGAGGGCTTCGGGCCCGGCTTCAACGGCCCGCTCATCGTGGTCGCCAAGGGCGACGCGGGGCCGCTGCGCACGGCGCTGACCCAGACCGAGGGCATCGCCGCCGCGACCCCGCCGATCCCGTCCCGCGACGGCGCGGTGTCCGCCGTCATCGCCTACCCGACCACCGCGCCGCAGGACGCGGCGACCACCGAACTCGTCCACGACCTGCGCGACGACGTGCTCCCGGGCCTGTCGGCCAAGACCGGCGCCGAGTACCTGGTCGGCGGCCCGACCGCCGCGGCCAAGGACTTCTCGGACGCCGTCTCCGCGCGGATGCCGCTGTTCGTCGCGATCGTCGTCGGCATGTCGGCGCTGCTGCTGATGGTGGTGTTCCGCTCGGTCCTGATCCCGATCAAGGCGGCGCTGCTGAACCTGCTGTCCATCTCCGCCGCGCTCGGCGCGATCACCCTGGTGTTCCAGGACGGCCGGTTCGGTGCGCAGAGCGGCCCCATCGAGGCGTTCATCCCCGTGATGATCTTCGCGATCGTGTTCGGCCTCTCCATGGACTACGAGGTCTTCCTGGTCTCCCGGATCCACGAGGAGTGGGAGCGCACCCGGGACCCGTCGCGCGCCGTCCGGGAGGGCCTCGCCGCCACCGGCGGGGTCATCACGGCCGCCGCCGCCATCATGATCGTCGTGTTCGCGGCGTTCATCCTGAGCCCGGACCGCATGCTCCAGCAGTTCGGCCTCGGCCTCGCGGTCGCCGTCCTGCTGGACGCGGTGATCATCCGCTGCCTGATCGTCCCGGCGGTCATGCAGCTCCTCGGCCGGCACGCCTGGTGGCTCCCGGCTCCGCTGGCCAGGCGCCTCCCCAAGGTCGCCCTGGAGCGGCCGGAGCAGGACCTCGGGCGGCGCGAGGGCGTATCGTCCGCCTCGTGAAGCCGATCATGCTCTGCGACGTGGACCCCGAGGACGCGCGGGCGCCGGTGGGCGGCAAGGCGCGCGGGCTCGCCGTGCTGCGGCGCCACGGGTTCCGCGTCCCCGCGACCTGGGTGCTCCCCGCCGGACCGGCCGCGGCCGGACCGGCGGACCTGAGCGGGCTCGCCGGGCCGGGCCTGTGGGCCGTGCGCAGCTCCGCCTCCGTCGAGGACGACCCGGTCCACTCCTTCGCCGGGCTGTTCCGCACCGAGCTGGGCGTCGGCTTCGGCGGCCTCCCGGCGGCCGTCGCCCGGGTCGCGCGGTCGGGCGGCGGCGAGCGCGTCCGGGCCTACCAGGCGCGGGCGGGCCTCGCCGTCCGGGACGTCGAGGTCGCGGTCGTGCTCCAGCGGTACGAGCCGCCGCGGGAGTCCGGGGTGTGGATCGGGCGGGACCTGGAGTCCGGCCGGCTGGAGTGGGCGTCCGGCGCCGCCGAGGAGTGCTCCGCCGGGAGCGGCGCCGGCCCGGCGGGGCGGGCCTGCCTCGGCGTGCAGCGCGCGCTGGACACCGTGGCCGACCTGGAGTTCGCCGTGCTGGACTCGGGCCTGGCGTGGGTGCAGTACCGGCCGGTCACCCGGCCGGTGCCGGCTCCGGCCGCCGGCGGCGGGCCGCTCACCGGCGTCCCCGCGGCGCCGGGCGTGGCGGAGGGGACGGTGGTGTGCGCGTCCGGTCCGGGCGATCCGTCGTGGCGGCCCGGATCGGTGCTGGTGATCGCCGGCACCGACCCGGAGTGGGTGCCGCTCATGGCGGAGGCGGCCGCCGTGGTCACCACCGCCGGCGGGAGCCTGTGCCATGCCGCCATCGTCGCCCGCGAGCTCGGGGTGCCGTGCGTCACCGGCGTCGCGGACGCCCTCGACCGGCTGCGCACCGGGATGCGCGTCGAGGTCGACGGCGCCCGCGGCGCGGTCAGGGTGACGGGCCGGTGAGCAGGACGAGCAGGTCGTACAGGTCGCCGACGGTCTCCACGCCGGCGATGGCGGGCGCGTCGATCAGCGCCGCCCCGTAGGTCTGCTCCAGGACGAGGAGCAGCTCCATGGCGTCGAGGGAGTCGATCCCGAGGCCCCGCGCGATGTCGTCCTCCATGCGGATGCTGCGCCGGATCCGCTTGGCGGCCTCGTAGGCGTCCTCCAGGACGGTGAGGAACTCATCCGGTGAAGGCCGGTTCGGCATGGACCTCTCCCGTCGTGCCGTCGATGGTGACCAGGTCGCCGGGGCGCAGCGCGGCGGCGCCGGGGTGGCCGACCACGGCCGGGAGCCGGTGCTCCCTGGCCAGGATGGCGATGTGGGACATCGCGCTGCCGCGCCCGGTGACGACCCCGGCGACCAGCCCGAGCAGCGGGGCGACGTCGGCGTCCGCCGACTCGCACACCAGGACGGCGGGGCGGTCGTCCGGGATCTCGTCGGCGGGCGGGCGCACCACCACACCCGTCACGCGGCCGGGCGACACCCCGGTGCCCGCCACCGGGGCCGCGGCCCGGCCCCGCCGACCGTCGGCGCCGTCGCCGTCGCCGGAGAAGTCGAGGCGCTCGGGCATGGGCGCGTCCACGGCCGCGGCGCATGCCGCCGCCCGTTCGGCCGCGCGGCCGGCGAGACCGGGCGCGCGGTGCAGGCGGCGAAGCTCCTCGATCGTGAGGTAGGGCCAGTCCGCGTCGTCGAGCGGCCAGTGCCGGGCCAGCTCCGGCAGGACCCTGCGGTGGACGTGCAGCACCCGCATGACCAGCGACTTCGACTGCTCCCTTGAGGCCATCGTCTCCGCCATGACCCGCGCGAGGGCACCGGCCAGGCGGCGTCGGCGCGGCCCCAGCATGCCGAGCGCGACCTCGGCCGGGTCGACGACCGGATCGGCGTCCGGACGGCCCGCTGAAGGCTCGGCCCGGTGCCGGGCGCTGAAGCGGGACCACGGTTCCCGGTCCTCGGCCACCTCGTAGAAGGACGTGCCGAGGAACTCGCCGGGCGCGAGGTCGCCGGTGAAGGCGTGCAGCCGGTCCCACACCAGTTCCTCGGGACGGTTCAGCCACGGCGTGACGGCCTCCGCGTGCGGGACGATCAGCCTGTTCACCCGCCGCTGCACGACGCCCAGCGGCACGAGCCCGGTGGTGGCGACGATGTGGGCGTCCCATGCGTCGTCCAGAACAGGTGCCGCGCGCGTCAAGACCTCGACCAGGGCCGCCTCGCCGCCCAGCGACACGGCGGTGCGGGCGAGCAATTCCAGGTCGGCGACCTCCTCTTCCAGCCGCTGCAGCGCGGGGCCGAGCCTGGTCAGCTCCCTGATCAGGCGGGGCAGCGCGGCCGCCTGGCGGAGCGCGCCCTCCCGCGCCCGGCCGAGGCGCGGCGGGCGGGTGCCCTCGAAGTAGGCGGCGGTGACGTCCTCGGGGGTGACCAGGGGCAGCCGGCTCGCCAGCCGCGTGTAGGCGGACAGGTTGTGGTACGGCTTGCACGCGAAGTAGCCGAGGAACACGTAGTGGCCGCCCTGCGCCCAGGGGCGCTCGCCGAAGCAGCGCGCGGCGAGGCGCCGGGTGGCGCGCTCCATGGGCGTGCCGACCAGCGACCAGGACACCGGCGAGATCCGGTCCGGCGCGACCTCGCCGAAGTTCCCGGCGCTGTAGACGGGGAACGCCGGGTGCGGGTCGGTGTCGATCGGCGGGAAGTGAGCGGTCACGCGAAGACCTCCCGGCCCGTCGCCTCCAGGTATCCGGCCGGGCAGCGCGGCGGGCCGCCGGGGACGGCGTCCAGGACGGCCGGGTCCAGGTCGAACCACGGCTCGCAGTAGCCGAGCAGCGCCGGCGGCACCCCGGCGCGGGACGCGAGCGCGCGCTGCAGGCGGCCCATGGCGGTGCTGTCGACGATGCGCGGGACGCGCCCGAGGGGGCGGCACACCGCCCGCAGCACGTCCGCCAGCGTCGGGCCGTCCGGGTCGAACCAGGTCCAGGTCGCTCCCGTGGCGGGCGCCTCGACCGCGCGGGCGACGACCTCCGCCGCGCCCGCCACATCGCCCGGGTAGCACGGGAACTCCCCTCCCCCGCGCAGGTGGACGGGGTACCCCTGGAGCAGCGGGCGCACGGCGGCGAGCAGCCCGTGCCGTGCCGACAGGGCGCCCGGCGACGCGGGGACGCCCAGCAGCGGGCCGAACCGCACGCTCGTGGACGGCACGTCGCGCGCCGCCCGCACGAGGCCCTCGGCGACGTACTTCCCGTACTCGTACCAGTTGCGGAAGGTCTGGCCGACGTACAGCTCGCGGTTCCCCACCCGGCCGGAGGCCCGTCCGAGCGCGAGGAGGGACGAGACGTGGACGAGGCCGGTGAACCGCTCGCAGCCGCGCGCCAGCGCGAGGACGTTGCGGACGCCGGCGGCGTGCAGGTCCAGGGCCTCGGCCGGTCCGGCGTCCCAGTCGACGCTGCCGAAGGCGGTGACGATGTGGGTCACCTCGGCCCGGACCTCGTCGAGCGCGTCGCCCGGCAGCGCGAGGGACGGCCGGGTCGCGTCGCCGCGCAGGGCGCGCCGCGCGGGCCCGCCGCCGGAGCGGCTGAGGCCGATCACCTCGTGCCCGGCCCGCTCCAGCCGGGCGCACACCGCGCCGCCCAGGTAGCCGGAGGCGCCGACGACCAGGATCTTCATCCGGGGAACCTCGCCATCGAGCCGCCCGCGACCGGGGTGTCGAGACCGCGCCGCGGCGCGCCGAACAGCAGCCCCGCGAGCAGGCCGAGGTCGGCGGCGGGCAGGTCCCCGCCGAGCAGCGCCGCCAGCCGGGGGCGGGCGAAGACGCGGTCCAGGCCGACGTAGCGCAGCCCGATCAGCGCGTTGCGCGCCGCCGGCGCCAGCGGCAGGAAGCGGTGCGCGTTCTGGCTGGTCCAGACGAGCTGCCGGGCCGTCACGGAGACGACGCGCGGGGGGCGGCGGAACCGCTCGGGGTCGGCGGTGAACGCCGCGTCGAGCAGGCCCCGCACGCTGGGGGCCGCTTCGCCGAGGCCGAGGTGGCAGATCAGCGGCCCCGCGTCCGGCGCGCCGGCGAGGCGGCGGACCGCGCGCAGCAGCGCACGCGCGGCCACGTCCCTGGGCAGCGCGTCCACCCGGGCGGCGGGCATGGCGGGCAGGACGCCGCCGGGCAGGTCGTCCCACCGGTCCGCGAGCATGTAGAGGGAGTTGCGGCGCAGCGTCCGCCCCGTCGCGGAGCTGCCGACCAGCGCGCACAGGCGGACGACCAGCAGCGGCGCGTCGTCGGCGGCGAGTTCCGCGAGCCGCCGCTCCGCGAGCCACTTGGCCTGCTCGTAGACGGTCCGGTCGGCGCGCCGCTGGTAGGGCACTTCGGCGATCTCCCCGACGGCACCGCCCGCCGCGTAGGCCGACCCGGCGTACAGGTAGGGGACGCGGCGGCCGGACAGCGCGGCGAGCTCGCGCGCCAGCCGGTAGCCGTGCTCGGCGCCGAGCACGTGGGTGGTGTGGAGGTCGGCGGCGCGGCCCGCCCAGTCGGTCTCGCCGGCCAGGCTGACGACGGCGTCGGCCTCGGCGGCGAGCCGCCGCACCGCCGCGTCGTCCATGCCCCAGCGGGGCGACCGGACGTCGCCGTGCACGGGCTCGCCCACCACCGCCGGGTCGGGCGCCTGGAGCCGTCCCGCCCGGCGGCCCCGCGCCGGGACGCGCAGGAGCGGGACCACGGTGCAGCCCGCCTCCGCCGCCGTCTCCAGCAGCCCGGCGCCGAGCTGGCCGGTGGCGCCCGCCACCAGCAGCCTCACGCGCCGTCCCCGACGGTGGCGTCGTAGGCGGCGAAGTCGGGCACGAGCCCGCCCGCCACCATCTCCCACATCATCTCGTCGGTCCCGCCGCCGACCCGGCCGATCCTGACGTCGCGCCACATCCGCGCCATGGGGGTCTCGTCCTCCAGGTAGCCCATCCCGCCGAACAGGTGCATGCACTCGGTGACCGTCCGCTCGGCGAGCCGGACGGCGGTGACCTTCAGCGCGGCCGCCTCCCGCGCCCCGGCGCCGCCCGGCTGGAACGCGGTCGCCGCCGCGCCGTGCACGCCGGACCGCAGCACGACCAGCTCGGCCTGGAGCTGCGCCAGCCGCAGCCGGAGCGCCTGGTGCTCGATCAGCGGGCGGCCGAACTGGCGGCGCCGGTGCAGGTGGGCGCAGGCCAACCCGATCGCCAGCTCGCAGACGCCGACGGCGTGCGCCGCGACGGCCATCCGCTCGTGGCTCAGCGCCCAGGTCGCCGCGGTCAGGCCGAGCCCGGGGCGGCCGAGCACCGCCCCGTCGGGCACCCACGCGTCGATCGCCGTCCACGTGGTCTCCAGCGACGCGGCGCCCAGCTTGGCAAGCCGCCTGACCTCGCACAGGCCCTCGGCGGGGACCCGGACCAGGCTGAGCGCGGCGAGCCCCGAGCCGCCCGTCCGGCACAGGACGAGCGCGAAGTCGGCGGCGCGGCCGAGCGACAGGTACTTCTTCTCGCCGCGCACGCGCCAGCCCGCGCCGTCCCGGACGGCCGTGGTGCCGATGCCGTTGATGTCGGAGCCGCCGGCGGGCTCTGAGGCGCCGAAGCAGCCGACGAGGTCGCCGGCGAGGACGCCCTCCAGCGTGCCGGCGAGCAGGTCGGACCGGCCGTAGCG
>NZ_VCKZ01000712.1 GCF_005889745.1 Actinomadura geliboluensis | reverse complement strand
GGGAACGCCGCCTCGCCGACGGCCACCCCGACGAGGGCTGGAGCCGGTACGGGGTCGCCTCCAGGACGTCCGCGACGCTGCCGAACCCCGCCTCCTCCAGGGGGCCGAGCCGCAGCCGCCCGTCCGTGACGTCCTTCAACCGCGCCAGCGGGATCTCCCGCAGCCGCCCCTTCGCCGCCTCGGCGCGCAGCGGCGCCAGCGCGGCGTGGACGTCCGCCACGGCCCGCCGGTGGTCGGCGATCAGATCGCGCGCGGCACCCAGCAGCGCCGACCCGTCCCGCAGGACGTCCTTGGCCTCGCCGGTCATTCCGCTCCCCACCGCGCCTGCTCGTCCTCGATGATCCGTGCGGGATCGCCGCCCACCAGCTCGTCCACGCCCGGCGCCACCAGGCGGTGCACCAGCAGGGGACCGGCCCGGCCCTGGAGGCGGCCGATCGCGCGGGCCTCCAGGTCCCGGTCCGGCTGCGGCTCGCAGAGGATCGCCACGGCCGCGCCTGGCGGAGGCGGCGCGCCGATCCCGGCCGTCGCGACGGCGACCGCGTCCCGGACGGCCTCCAGCACCTCCGGGAAGCCGGACAGCACGACGGTCTCCAAGCCCTCCGCGACCGCCTCCTCGACCAGCCGCCGCAGCCGCCTGAGCTTCGCGGACGTCTTCGGGACGGCGTACGCGGCCCGTCGCATGGCATCGAAGTCGCCCGCCTCGACCGCGTCCCGGTAGGCGGCCCGGTCGGCCCGGCTGAGCGCCACCAGCTCGTCCACGCGCACGATATCGGGCAGCTCCCTGAACACGTCCTGTTGCTCCCGCCGCAGGTACACCGGCGCGGCGCCCGCCCGGAACTCCCGCGACCCCAGGACCGCGTACTCCGGCCGCACCGCCGAGCCGAGCAGCTCCACCAGCGTGCGGAAGCACTCCGCCCGTTCCCGCATCGGCAGCCCGGTGAGAAAGAGGGCGTCGTCCACGCGCTCGGCCCAGGAACCGATCGCCCGCGCACGAGCGCTGTCGGGATTCTTCACACGGTCAGCCTCGTCCAGGACGAACATCCCTACCGCGACGTCCGGGGAGACGTACAGGTCGGCCAGCGACTCCAAGGGCACGATACCGACGCCGCCCGCATCGGCCCACTTCTTCACGGCCGCGCCCCGGCCGGGCCCGTGCAGCGGATGCGCAGGCAGAGCACTGCACGCCTCCACGTCCCGGACCCACGAGGGCAGGACGCTCATCGGACACGCCACCAGGAAGCGCGTCACGCCCTCCGCCCGCCGATGCGCCATCGCGGCGATCGCCTGGACCGTCCTCCCGAGCCCCATCCCGTCACCCAGGATCGCCCGCCGCCGCTCAAGCGCGAACCGGGCCCCGAACGCCTGGTAATCCGCCAGCGGCACCTTCAGATGCGTCTCGTCGAGCCTTTGGGCCGCGACCCGTGCCGCCGCCTCAGGCGGCAGAAAGCCCTCCGCGGCCTCGCCCTCGGGCGCGACTCCCGCCACGTCCGCCAGCACCGCGAGGTAGTCGGCCGCCCGCCGCTCGTAGTCGCGCCGCGCCTCCTCACCGGAGACCTCGGGCGGCACGACCGCGGCGGTTTCAAGGATCTCCGCCAGCTCGGCGACCGCCCGCCGCTTCCGCCGGGACTGCGGCAGGAATCTCCTGCGCCGGGCCTGCCTCAGCAGCGACGGAACCCTCTCCACCACGACATCGGCCTGCGCGGGATCGACGTGCACCAGCCAGTGCACCGCGATCACCAGCGGCTCCAGTTC
>NZ_VCKZ01000232.1 GCF_005889745.1 Actinomadura geliboluensis | reverse complement strand
GACGTGAACCCTCTGAACCCCGCCCCGCCCGACCCGGTTGCAGCCCGGCCGGAAAAACCTTCAGCGGAGGGCGGCGTAGACGCCGGCGGCTACGGCGCCGTAGGCGAGGTGGGGGACGGCGTCCATCAGCCAGTCGGTCGGCGACCATTCGCGGGGGTCGGTGAGGCCGAGGGCGGTCATCGGCGCGCTCGACCCGATCATCGCGAGCACCGTCAGGGCCGCGGTCGCGACCGGCATCGGGACGCTGCGGCGTCCCGCGATCGCGCCGTACGCGGCCCCGGCGCCGAGGCCGGTGCCGAAGCCCAGCATCGGGCCGAGCCCGGCCTTCCGGTTCTCCGCCTTCTCGCCGTCGCCGAGGTCCACTCCGGCGGCGTCCGCCAGCTTCTCCACGCTCTGTTCAGGGGTGCTGCTGGCCGGACGCCCCCGAACCGCCATGTCCAGATACGTCACCGCGTTGAGGGCGGTGGTTCCGGCGGCACCGGCGATCAGTCCGCGCGTCATCTTGTCCATGCCCTGCCCGCTACCCGAACGAGCGGCGATCCCACCCGGGCGCGCCAAGGCATGGACGTCCGGGCAGCGGGTAGCCCGTGCGTGCGCAGGTAGAGCCCTGCCCGCGCGGGCCGAGGACGCACCGACGACGGGAGGCGCCGATGAGGGAGTCGATCCGCCTCGGCCGCATCGCCGGCGTCCGGGTCGGCGTCAACTACAGCGTGCTGCTGATCGTGGTGATCCTGGTCTTCGGGCTGGCGTTCGGCCGGTTCCCGCAGGCGCACCCGGGCCTCGCCACGTGGGTCTACGTCGTGGCGGGCCTGGTCAGCGCGGTCCTGCTGCTGGTGTCGCTGCTCGTCCACGAACTGGCGCACGCGGTCGTCGCGCGCCGCAACGGGATCGAGGTCTCCGGCATCACGCTGTGGCTGCTCGGCGGCGTC
Source organism: Actinomadura geliboluensis (assembly GCF_005889745.1). GTDB lineage: Bacteria > Actinomycetota > Actinomycetes > Streptosporangiales > Streptosporangiaceae > Spirillospora > Spirillospora geliboluensis. The sequence continues at coordinate 13,876 of NZ_VCKZ01000232.1, read as the reverse complement.
GCCGAGCTGCGCGGCGAACCGCGCTCGGCGGGCGCGGACCTGCGGATCGCCGTCGTCGGCCCGCTCGCCAGCCTCGCCGTGGGCGGGATCTTCGCGGCGGCGGCCGCGGTGGCGGCCGCCGCGACCGGCGCCGGCCTCGGCGTGGAGACGCTCACCTACTTGGCCGGGATCAACGTGATCCTCGCCGTGTTCAACCTGGTCCCGGCGGCGCCGCTGGACGGCGGCCGGGTGCTGCGGGCGTACCTGTGGTGGCGCCGCGGCGACCGGACCGCCGCCGCCGTCACCGCCGCCCGCGCCGGACGGTTCTTCGGCTACTTCCTGATCGCCATCGGCTTCCTGCAGTTCGTGCTCGGGCTCGGCTTCGGCGGGCTGTGGCTGGCCCTCATCGGGCTCTTCGTCGTCGGCGCCGCCAGCTCCGAGGAGCAGCAGGCGCGGGTCAACGCGGCCCTGCACGGCATCCGCGTCGGCGAGGTCATGACCCGCGACCCCGTCGTGGCGGACGCCGAGCAGCCGGTGCAGGCCCTGATCGACGAGATCGTCCTGACCCACCGCTTCTCGACGTACCCGCTGGTGGAGGACGGGCGGCTGGCGGGCCTGGTGACGCTGAACCGCGTCCGCGCGACCCCGCCCGAGGAGCGGAGCACGCTCCGCCTCGCCGACATCGCCTGCCCGCCCGACCAGGTCCCGACCGCGCACCCGGACGACCCGCTGACCGACCTGCTGCCCCGCATGGCGGGCTGCACCGACGGCCGCGCCGTCGTGCTGGGCGGGGGCGACCAGGTGGTGGGCCTGGTCAGCCCCAGCGACATCAGCCGGGCGATGCAGACCAGCGACTTCCGCAGCAGCCACCCCTACCCGCCGCCGCGCGGCGCGGACATGACGCTCCGGCACGGGCGGCGCGGCCCCTGGTCGTCCTGAACACGGGCGCGGCGGACGGCGCTCAGGTGTCGCTCGTGACCTGCTTCGACACGACGGCGGCGGGCGCGGCCGGGGCGCGATGGGCGCCGGCGACCGCGCGGCGTCCGGACGGGATGGTGGCGGCGATGAGCGCGGCCAGCAGCGCGACGCCGGCGCCGATCAGCAGCCCGACGCGGAACCCGTTCTCGGACGCGAGCTCGTGCCCGCCGAGGTTGATGGTCATCTCGGCCAGCACCACGCCGACCACGGCGGCGCCGACGGAGGTGCCGAGGGAGCGCATGAGCGTGTTGAAGCCGTTGGCGGCGGCGGTCTCGCTGAGCGGCACCGAGCTCATGATCAGCGCGGGCATCGCGCCGTAGGCCAGCCCGACCCCGCAGTTGATGATCATCAGACCGACCATCAGGCCCCAGGCCGCGCCCATGAGCCCGAGCGAGGCGCCGTAGCCGGCGGCCACCACCAGGATGCCGATGACGAGCGTGAACTTCGGGCCGCGGACGTTGGTGATCTTCCCGCCGATCGGGGAGACGAGCATCATCACGATGCCGGCGGGCGCCATCCACAGGCCGGCGGCGAGCATCGACTGGCCGAGGCCGTATCCGGTCGCCTCGGGGTACTGCAGCAGCTGCGGGACGATCAGCATCGACGCGTACATGCCGACCCCGACGAAGATCGAGGCGAGGTTGGTCAGCAGCACCCGGGGACGGGCCGTGGTGCGCAGGTCGACGATCGGCTGCGTGGTGCGGATCTCCCAGACGCCCCAGCCCAGCAGCACCACGACGGCCGCGACGAACAGGCCGAGGGTGGTGGCGGACGCCCAGCCCCAGTCGGCGCCCTTCGACACCGCCAGCAGCAGGCAGACCAGCCCGATGCCGAGCCCGACCGCGCCGGGCGCGTCGAACCGCTCGCCCTTGGCGCCGGCCGGGACGTCCGGGATCAGTCGCCAGATCAGCACCGCGATGAGCACGGCGAGGCCGGTCGCCCCCCAGAACAGCACGCGCCAGCTCGCGTACTCGGCGATCGCCGCGGCGATCGGCAGGCCGAGGCCGCCGCCGATGCCCATGGACGCGCTGACCACGGCGATGGACGAGCTGAGCTTCTCCTGCGGCACCACGTCCCGCAGCAGGGCGATGCCGAGCGGCACCATGCCCATCCCCATGCCCTGCAGCCCGCGTCCGATGATCATGGGGACGACCGACGACGACAGCGCGCACACCACCGAGCCCGCGATCAGCGGCACCGCGCAGACCAGGAGCATGGGGCGCTTGCCCACGAGGTCTCCCAGGCGGCCGAAGACCGGCACGCACACGGCCCCCACCAGCAGGGTGACCGTGATGACCCACGCGCTGTTGGACGGCGAGGTGTGCAGGATCTTGGGCAGGTCCGCGATCAGCGGCGTGACCAGCGTCTGCATGATCGCGGCGGTGATGCCGGCGAGCGCCAGCGTGGCGACCACACCGCCCGATCGGGCAGCGGGCTGAGGGGCGTCCATGACGCGGCTCCTTGCGTGTCGTCCGTATCCGTCCGGCCGTCGGCCGGCACCAAACGTGCACGATACACGTACTATGTATGAGGCACACGATGTGTGTGATGCACACCTCTCCGCGCGTCCGGAGAGCTCTCTGCGAGGATGGAACCGGGACGCCCCCGAAGGGGCGGGCGGTCCCGGCAGGAGGAGGGCAACGGCCATGGTCAGGCCCACGCACGAGGTCGAGTACGAGCAGATGCTGCTCAGCCGGCACGAGGTCATGCGCCACCGGGCCGGGAGACTGGAACGCAGCGCCTACGTGCTGCTCAGCCGGATCCGCCTCCAGGGGCCGATGTCCATCGGCGAACTCAGCGAGGCGTTCGGGCTCGACGCCTCGACCCTCAACCGGCAGACCGCCGCGGCGATGCGCGCCGGCCTCCTGGAGCGCATCCCCGACCCGGAGGGCGGCATCGCCCGCAAGTTCCGCATCACCGCCGAGGGCGCCCGCCTCCTCGACGAGGAGCGCACGATCATCATCAACGGCCTCGACCGCGTCATGGCCGACTGGTCGGACGAGGACATCGCCACCTTCGCCGCCTACCTGCGCCGGTTTAACACCGACATAGAACGCCTCAGCGGGCGCACCTGGCCCCGTCCGACGAACACGAAGAAGAACTCGGACGCCGACCAGCCCGCGGACACCAGACTCCACGCCTGACAGCAGACGATCTGACCGCGCCCTACCGGGCCGTCCGCCAGAGCGATCCCATCGTTCAGGTGCACGCGGACATGGAGGCCCTGCTGCACGACGCCGGCCTGCCGCGACCGTGCTGCTCGCAGGCCACGACCCGTCCGGGCACGCGGACGGACGACGGGTAGCCCGGCTCAGCGGCGGCCGTGCTACGCGTCGTCCGGCTTCGGCTCGGTCGCCGGGACGCCGCTGTAGAGGACCTCGCGGGCCTGGTCGGAGGCGCGGCCGAGGCTCTCGGCGACGAAGTCGAGGAAGCGCGAGACGTTCTCCAGCCGGACGGCGGCCGGGCTCCCGGGCCCCAGGATGCCGACGCCCTGCCGGAGGATCTCGGCCTGCTGGTGGAGGGACCGGACGCTGCCGATCATGGACTGGTAGTAGAGGTCCTCGTCGACGACGTAGCGCTCGCGGCGGCCCTCCTCCCGGACCCGGCGGACGAGGTCCTGGCTCTCCAGGAACTTGATCGCCTTGGAGACCGACGCCGGGCTGACCTGGAGCCGCTGGACGAGCTCGGACGCGGTGAGGCTGCCCGAGTCGCTCATATAGAGGGCGACCAGCATCCGCGCCATCATCCGGTTGGCCAGGCCCGACTGCATGAGGACGTCCGTGACGGCCTCCTCGTACTCGCGCAGCGCCTCGGGGTCGCGCCCGTCGGCCTGCGGGATGGCGCCCGGCGCGCGCGAAGCGGTCTGCCTGCGCCGGTTGGCGCGGCGCTCGGTGGCGCGATGGGCGAGGTCGGCGCGGTAGCCGGTGGGCCCGCCGTTGCGCATCACCTCGCGGGTGACCGTGGACGTGGGTCGGTCGAGCCGTCTGGCGATCTCCGCGTAGGCGAGGCCGTCGGCCAGGCCCAGCGCGATCTGCCGGCGTTCCTGCTGGGTGAGCCGGCCTCCCGGCATCGCGGCCTCCTTCATGCGTCTGCGCTCCGCGCCCAGCTTAGCGTTCACGGTCATTCATTGCAACGCAGCGACAGTCGATCATTGCATTCTACTTCAGGTTGTTGCAACGATTATCGTATGTTGACGTGCAGTGATGTTGTTCTAGTGCAACGAGCTTGTTGCCAGGATCGGAAAGGCAACGTAGCGTTTCCATTGTTCGAAACAACGAGCAGAGGAGCGCACGATGCACCGCTTCGACACCCCCGCCCCGATCACCGCCGTCCTCGACATCCCCGCGGGCCGCGTCCAGATCATCGCCGCCGACCGGGCCGACAGCGCGGTCGAGGTCCGGCCCGCGAACCCCGACAAGTCCCGCGACGTGCAGGCCGCGGAGCAGACCGAGGTCGAGTACGGCGACGGCGTGCTGCGGATCACGGGCACCGCGCCGCGCAACCAGCTCTTCGGCCCGTCCGGGTCCGTCGAGGTGACGGTCCAGCTGCCCGCCGGCTCCCGGGTCGAGGCGAAGTCCGCCAGCGGCGAGTTCCGCGGCGTCGGACGGCTCGGCGAGGTCGCCTTCGAGGGCTCCCACGGCCCCATCAAGATCGACGAGGCGGCGGGCGTCCGGCTCACCACCGCCGCCGGCGACGTCTCGGTCGGCCGCCTCACCGGCCCCGCGCAGATCAGCACCCAGAAGGGCGACATCAGCGTCGCCGAGGCCGTGCGCGGCACCGTCGTGCTGCGCACCCAGTCCGGCGAGGTGTCGGTCGGCGCCGCCGCCGGGGTCTCCGCCTCGCTGGACGCCGGCACCTCCCACGGCCGGATCCGCAACTCGCTCAAGAACGCCGGCGGCGTCGCCGACCTGGCGATCCACGCCACCACCAGCCACGGCGACATCGTCGCCCGCAGCCTCTGAGGAGCACCCACCATGACCCCCCTGGCCATCGCCGCGACCGGGCTCCGCAAGTCCTACGGCGACAAGACCGTGCTCGACGGCGTCGACCTGGCCGTCCCCGAAGGGACGATCTTCTCCCTGCTCGGCCCGAACGGCGCCGGCAAGACGACCACCGTCCAGATCCTGTCCACCCTGATCGAGGCCGACGGCGGCGCCGTCCAGGTCGCCGGCCACGACCTGGAACGCGAGCCGGACGAGGTGCGCGGCGCGATCGGCGTCACCGGCCAGTACTCCGCCGTCGACAAGCTGCTCACCGGCGAGGAGAACCTGCTCCTCATGGCCGACCTGTGGCACCTGTCCCGCCGGGACGGCAAGCGCAAGGCGGCCGAACTGCTGGAGCGCTTCGACCTGGTGGACGCGGCGCGCAAGCCCGCCTCCACCTACTCCGGCGGCATGCAGCGCCGGCTCGACCTCGCGATGACGCTGGTCGGCGACCCGCGCCTGATCTTCCTGGACGAGCCCACCACCGGCCTCGACCCGCGCAGCCGGCGCGGCATGTGGCAGATCGTCCGGGAGCTCGTCGCGGGCGGCGTCACGATCTTCCTCACCACCCAGTACCTGGAGGAGGCCGACGAGCTCGCCGACCGGATCGCGCTGCTCGACCACGGGCGGCTGATCGCCGAGGGCACCGCCGAGGAGCTCAAGCGGCTCATCCCCGGCGGCCACATCGAGCTCACCTTCGCCGACGCGGACCTGCTCGGCGCGGCCCGCGACGCCGTCGGCACCGGCATCGCCGACGCGGACGCGCTCACCCTGCGGGTGCCGAGCGACGGCGGCGTCCACGCCGTCCGCGAACTGCTCGTCCTGCTGGACGGACGCGCCATCGACGTCGCCGAGATGAGCGTCCACACCCCCGACCTCGACGACGTCTTCCTCACCCTCACCGGCCAGCAGAACCAGAAGGAGCCCGTCCGATGAGCACCCTCGCCCTCGCCGCCCGCGACTCGTCCACCATGGTCCGGCGCCAGCTCAAGCGACTGCTCCGCTACCCGTCCATGACCGTCCAGCTGATCATCACGCCGGTGATCCTGCTGCTGCTGTTCGTCTACGTCCTCGGCGGGACGCTCGGCGGCGGCCTCGGCGGCGGCCGGGACGCCTACGTCGACTACGTCCTGCCCGGCATCCTGCTCATGGCGGCGGCCACCGCCGCGACGGGGACCGCCGTCATGGTCGCCACCGACATGACCGAGGGCATCATCGCCCGCTTCCGCACCATGCGGATCTCCCGGGCGTCGGTGCTCACCGGCCATGTCGTCGGCAGCGTCGTCCAGCAACTCCTCGGCATGGCGGTCCTCATCGGCATCGCCTTCGCGATCGGGTTCCGCCCGAACGCGACCGCCGTCGAGTGGCTGGCCGCCCTCGGCCTGCTGACCCTGTTCATCCTGGCCGTCACCTGGCTGGCGGTCGCGCTCGGCCTGAAGTCCTCGACCCCCGAGGCGGCCAGCAACGCGCCGTTGCCGCTCGTCCTGCTGCCGTTTCTCGGCAGCGGCTTCGTCCCCACCGACTCCATGCCCACCGCCCTGCGCTGGTTCGCCGACTACCAGCCCTTCACCCCGATCATGGAGACCGTCCGCGGCCTGCTGCTCGGCACCGAGATCGGCGACAACGCCGCGATCGCCACCGCCTGGTGCGCCGGCATCGCCGTCGCCTCCTACCTCTGGGCCAAGCGGACCTTCAACAAAGCCTGACCCCAATGCCCGCCCACCGACAGGGCCGCCCGACCACCAGGTCGGACGGCCCTGAACTTTTGTGAGGGACATGCCCCTCCCATTCGAGCTGTCACAAACCGCGGGGCCGGTTGGTCGTACGTGGTGGCGGACGGCGACCGACGCCCCGGGGAATGGCATTTCACCGCCATTCATCGACCCGGACGAGGCACATTGACCGCCCCCTTGGTCCGGGCGCGATGCGCGAAACAAAGGAGACGGACATGATCGTGGTGGTGGCCGACGGCTCGCAGGCGGGCCTTCGGGCCGTCGGATGGGCCGCGCGCGAGGCGGCTCGGCGCACGATCGCGCTGCACGTCCTGCACGCCGCCTCGGTGGCGTGGAAGGCGTTCGCCGAGGAGGACGGGATCGCCGAGGCCGTGGAGGCGATCGGCGACGGCCCCGGCGCGGTCCTGGAGCGGGCGCGCGCCGCGGCCCTGGCCGCCGAGCCCCGCGTCCCCGTGACCACCGCGGTCGTCCGGGGCGACCCCCGGCCCGCGCTGATCGAGGCGGCGCGCGAGGCCGAGCTGCTGGTGATCGGCGACCGGGGGCTCGCCGACCACGGCCTCGGCACCTTCAGCGAGCCGCCGGTCAACTCGGCCGGGCTGGGCGTCTCCACCTACGTCCTGTGCGACGTGGTCGTGGTGCGCCGGACGGCGCAGGCCGTCCGGCTCTCGCCCGCGCAATGGCTGTTCGACCCGGTCGATGCCCAACAGGACGAAATCGGCCTGCACGGGCTGCTGGCGACCACCGGGCCACTGGAACTGCACCTCAATTCCGGCCTCCTTTTCCCCGGCTAATGGCGCGGGAGGCGGCCATGAGAAGGAACGGAGCGGTCGCGCGAAGGGATGGACGCCGACCGCTCCCGCTGAACCGGTCTCCTGAACGCCTGCGCGGTCACCACGTCTGGTCGCCGGAGCGCACCATCATCTGGTTGACGGCGACCCGCCGGTCCCGCGTGACGATGTAGCCGATGGCGTCCGCGACGTCCTCCGCACGCAGGGCCCCCGCCCCGGCGATGCCCTGGCCGGCCTCGCCGAAGCCGGGCTCCACCACGCTGACCCGGACCCGCTCGCCGAGCAGCTCCTGCCGCAGCGATTCGGTGAAGGCGTTCAGGCCGGACTTCGTCAGGGAGTAGACGCTGCTTCCCGGCCGGGCGGCGCGCCCGGCCGTCGAGCCGACGTTCACCAGGTCCGCGACCTGCCGCGGCGACGTCGCCGCCGCGTAGATCAGGTGCGGGACGGCGGCGTGCGTGACGTGCAGCAGCGCCGCCACGTTGAGCGCGACCATCCGGTCCCACTCCTCGACGGTGGTGTGCAGCGCCGAGTTGAGCAGCATGATCCCGGCATCGTTGACCAGGACGTCCAGCCGCCCGAACCGGTCCAGCGCCTCCTGCACCGCGTCCTCGGCCCGGTCGGGCTCGGTGAGGTCGGCCTCCACCGCGACGGCGTACCCGCCGAAGTCCGCGATGTCGCCCACGACCTGCCGCAGGCGGTCGCCGCGGGGGCCGAGCAGCGCGACGACCGCGCCCTCGCGGGCGAGGCGGCGCGCGGTCGCCGCGCCGATCCCGTCGCCGGCTCCGGTGACGAGCGCGACGGCTCCCTCCAGCGGCTGCTCCGACAAGGCTGCCTCATTCGCTCGTGGCCACGGAGGACTCGGTGACCGGTGGACCCGGGAGCCGGTCGCTTGACCCGCGCCTCCGGGCGCTCGGCGGAACGCCGACGGTCCAAATCTCGTCCAGCCGGTCACCGGTCGCACCAGGGTGTGTCACTGGTCGGCTCCGGCTAGGGCCGCCGAGACCGCCCGAACGCCGCTACGCGCGGGGTGTGGACACCGACTCGTCGCGCGGCAGGACGCCGGGGAGCTGCTTGCGCGAGCTGATTCCGAGCTTCGCGAACACTTGCCGGAGGTGCCATTCGACGGTGCGGGGGCTCACGAAGAGGCGGGCCGCGACCTCCGGGTTGGACAGGCCGTCCCGGACGAGCAGGGCGATCTGCTGCTCCTGCGGCGTCAGCCGCACGTCCGTCGCGGCGTCGTTCCTGCGTTTGCGGACGGTCTCGCCGGTCGCGAGCAGTTCGCGCCGCGCGCGCTCGGCGAACGCCTCCATCCCGATCGACGTGAACATGTCGTACGCGGTGCGCAGGTGGGTCCGCGCCTCGACCCGCCGGCGGTCGCGGCGGAGCCACTCGCCGTACAGCAGGTGAGCGCGGGCCAGTTCGGGGCGCAGGACCGTCCGCCCCAACCGCTCGATCGCCTCCCGGTACAGGTCGGCCGCGGCGCCGTCGTCGCTCAGCAGCGCCCGGCAGCGGGACAGGATGCCCTGCGCCCAGTCGGTGTCGCAGGGTTCGGCCGTGCCCGCCAGCTCAGCCAGCGCCCCGTGGGCCGCCGTGCCGTTCCCGGTGCGCGCCGCCGCCTCGACGAGCTCGGGCAGCGCCCACTGGCAGACCAGTTCGTTCGCGCTCTGGATGGTGGCCTGGGCCGCCGACAGCGCGCGCTCGTAGTCGGCCAGGCCGTTGTAGAGGATCGCCGTCGCCCACTGCGCGGTCGCGACGCCCGCCAGCTGGCCGCCGGCGCCCGCCTCCTCGATCGCGGCGGTGAGCAGCGGCGACGCGTCCGCCTCCCGGCCCCGCAGCGCGGCCAGCAGCAGCCGGGTGTGCTGCGTCATCGGCACGCCCGTCGCGGCGGCGACGTCCTCGGACTCGGCGGCGATCTCGGCGGCGGCGTCGAGGTCGCCGCTGAGCGAGACCGGGATGCCCAGCGCGTGCAGGTAGACGGGAAGGTCGGCGAGGGCGCCGGCCGCGCGGACCTCCGCCAGCACCCGGGCGGGCGTCCCGGTCATGAGCCCGTCCTCCCAGGCCAGCGCGACCAGCCCGTTCGCGGCCCAGCTCCACTTCAGCAGGTCCTGCGAGGGGGCGTCGGTGAGCGCGCGCACCGCCTTCCGCATCACCGGCAGCGCGGCGCTCCGGCCGGCGGTGACGAGCAGCGCGTAGCTCTCCAGCACGAGATCGCGGACGCTCGGCGGCCCGTCCGGCGGGGGCAGCCGCCCGATCGCCTCGGAGATCGCCACGAGGCTCTCCCGGTTCGCGGCCCCGTAGGACGCGCTGCCCCAGGCGATGAGATAGGTCTCCCGCGCCGCGTCCATGTCGAACGGCTCCAGCCGCCGCGCGGCGTCCAGCAGCATCGGCGGCGCCGCGTCGTCGAAGCCCGCCGCGAACGTGATGTGGCTGTGGACGAGGTGGGCGCGCACCCGCTGGATCTCGGTCCGGGCGTTCCGGTCGGCGAGGGCGGCCAGCTGCCGCGCGGCGTCGAGGTCGCCCGCCCGGAGCGCGGCGTCGGCCGCCGCCAGCGCGCGGTCGGCGCGCCGCGCGGTGTCGACGCTGAGCACCGCGGACCGCTGCAGGAACGCCGCCGCCGCGGCCAGCCCGCCGCGCGCCTGCGCCCGCCCGGCGGACCGTTCCAGTTCGGCGGCGACCTCCTCGTCCGGCCCGGTCGCCGCGGACGCGAGATGCCAGGCGCGGCGGTCGGGGTCGGCCTCCGCGTCCGTCACCTCGGCGAGGGCCAGATGCGCCGTCCGGCGGTCCCGCCGCCCCGCCGACCCGTACACGGCCGACCGCACCAGCGGATGACGGAAGATCACCCGGGTGTCGAACTCCAGCAGCCCGTCCGTCCCGGCCGCGAGGGCCGCCTCGGGCGTGATCCCGAGCCGTTCGGCTGCCGCCCAGACCAGGGCGGGCCGGCCGGTGGGCTCGGCGGCGGCGACCAGCAGCAGCATCCGGGTCTGCTCGGGAAGCGCCTCGATGCGGGCCAGGAAGCTCTGCTCGATCCGGTTCGGGAGCGCGCCCGCGTGCGGCAGGCCGAACCCGCCCGCCAGCTGCGTCGCCGACAGCCCGCGCGGCAGTTCCAGCAGGGCCAGCGGGTTGCCCCTCGTCTCCGCGAGGAACCGCTCGCGGACGTGCCGGTCGAGCCGGACCCGCGCCACCGATTCCAGCAGCGCCCGCGCGTCCGCCTCCGCCAGGCCCGCGACCTCCAGCTCCGGCAGCCCGATCAGATCCCGCGGACGCTCCCGGGAGCCGAACAGCAGGGCGACCGACTCGGCCAGCAGCCGACGCGCGACGAAACCGAGGATCTGCGCCGACGCGCGGTCCAGCCACTGCGCGTCGTCCACCACGCACAGCACGGGGCCCTTCTCGGACGCGTCCGAGAGCAGCCCCAGCACCGCGAGCCCGACCAGGAAGCGCTCCGGCGGGGGCCCGGCGCGCAACGCGAACACCGTCTCCAGCGCCTCACGCTGCGGCTCCGGCAGGTTCGGCAGGCCGTCCAGCAGCGGGACGCACAGCTGGTGCAGAGCGGCGAACGCCAGCTCCATCTCCGATTCGACGCCCGCCGCACGCAGCACCCGGATGCCCGTCGCCGCGCGCTCGGCGTACCCCAGGAGCGCGGACTTTCCGACCCCGGGCTCTCCCAGCAGGACCAGCACGCGGCTCTCCCCGGCGCGCACCGCCGCGATCGCCTGATCCAGAAGGGCGCGCTCCGCGTCCCGCCCGAGCAGTTGGTCCACCGCTACCAGCCTTAATTGCGGACGATGCCGCAGCACCGCTCATTATGTCCGAATGCGCCCGGCGGTGGAGAGGGCGAGGGATGCGCTGAGGCAGAGACGATCAGGCGACGACCGAGCCGATGAACTCGTCCAGATTCGCCCTGATGCGCGCAGCCTTCTCCTCGACGGGGACACCGTCGTCACCGGTGCCCAGCAAGGTCTGCTTCCGTCCCCGCACGTAAAGGGAGCAGGCCAGGTCGGCGCACAGGTACCGGCCAACGGTGTTGCCCTGCTTGCCGGCGTCGCCACCGCGCCGCGCGCTCATCAACGCGACACCGCCGCCCGTGTGCACGGTCTGGCAGAACGAGCACAAGCTGGTCGAGTTGAACCCGCGCGCCTTGCCCGGCGCGGACGCGAGCCGCAACGCCACCCCGGTGAGCCGGTCGTCCGTCTCGACGACCAGGTAGGCGCGGTCGGGGGCCTTCGGGTCCCGCCAGCCGAGGAAGTCGAGGTCGTCCCAGGGCGACTCCGCGAAGTCCTTGGGAAGGGTGAGGCGCTTGGCCTCGCCCTTGGAGCAGTTGACGAAGCAGGACCGCAGGCCGCGTTCGGTTATCGGACGCATGACCTGCGAGTTTAGGTTCGCGTCCCACGCACGGGCAAAGCATTATCGGCGTAGCTCAGCGCAGGTTCTCGTTGGTACGCGCCCACCAGACCGCCACTGCGGCCGCCAAGGCGAAGGCACCACCGACCCACAGGACGGCCTGGAGGGTGAGCGAGTCGACGATGACACCGCCCACCAGGGCGCCCAGGCCGATCGACAGGTTGAACACCGCCACCCACAGTGAGGAGGCCGCCTCCACGGCCTGGGGCGCCGCCTTGATCATCCACGTCTGCAGGCCGACCGAGACGCCGCCGAAGGCCAGGCCCCAGGCGATCAGCAGGACGGCGCCGCCGGCCAGCGTTCCGCCCAGCACCGGGTAGAGCGGCATCGCGGCCGCCAGCGCCACGGCGATCACCAGCACGGTCCGGTGCGGACGGCGGGCCAGCGCGGCACCGGCGATGAAGTTGCCGGCCATGCCCGCCGCACCGAAGGCGAACAGCAGCGGGCCGACGAGCCGCTCGTCGATTCCCGACAGCCTCTGCAGCGCCGGGCTGACGAAGGTGTAGGCCGCGAAGTGACCGGTCACGATGAGGAACGTCGCCAGGATGCCGACGCGGACGCCCGGGTTGCGGAACTGCGCGGCCAGCAGCCGCGGCCGGACCGGACGCGACGCGGCCAGCGGCGGGAGCACGGCCAGCAGGGCCAGCAGCGCGAGGAGCGCCAGGGCGCTCAGCGTCGCGAACGCGACGCGCCAGCCGGAGAAGTCGCCGAGCAGCGTGCCGAGCGGGACGCCGAACACGTTGGCGGCTCCGACGCCGCCGAAGATGACCGCGGTGGCGCGCGGCACCGCCGCCGGGGCGACGAGCCGGACGGCGAGGCCGCTCGCGACGGCCCAGAAGCCGCCGATCGCCACCCCGACCAGCACCCGGGAGGTCACCAGGACGGTGAAGCTCGGCGCCAGAGCCGAGGCCACGTTGGCGAGCGTCATCAGCCCCATCAGCCCGAGCAGCAGCAGGCGACGGTCCATCCCGCCGACGAGCACCGGGACCAGCGGCGCCGCGACCGCGGCGACCAGGCTCGGCACCGTCACCATCAGCCCGGCCGTCCCCTCGGAGACCGCCAGCGCCGACCCGACGCGGGTCAGCAGCCCGATCGGCAGCTGCTCGGCGGTCACCAGCAGGAACGTCCCGAGCGCCACCACGGCGACCGCCGCCCACCGGTTCTTCGGTGGAGCCTGCTCCGCCCGGACCGCGGACTTGCCCATCGTCGTCACGGATGCCTCCTCATCATTTGGGAACGATCGCTCCCATATGACGACGGACCCTAGTATGGGAGCGATCGCTCCACAAGCCGGGTAGGGTGACGGATATGGCACGCCCCCGGCAGTTCGACGAGCAGGACGCGGTCACCCGGGCGACCGGGCTGTTCTGGCGCCGCGGCTACAACGCCACCTCGGTGCGCGACCTGGGCGCCGAACTCGAACTCACTCCGAGCAGCCTGTACCGGACGTTCACCGACAAGCACACGCTCTTCCTGCGCGCGCTCGACCACTACCGGGCCACCGACTCCGCCGAGGCCGAGCAGCGGCTGGACGCCGCCGGCCGCCCGGTCCGCGAGGTACTGCGCGACTGGATGCTGTGGCTGGTCTCCTGCCCATCCGACGGCGAGCCCGGCCGGGGCTGCTTCGTGGTCAACACCGCCACCGAGCTCGGCACCACCGACGACCAGATCCACCAGCGGACCGAGGCTGCCTTCGAGGTCACCCGCCAGGCCCTGCGCTCACTCCTGCGCGAGGGCCGCGACAGGGACGAACTGCCCACCACCCTCGACATCGACGCCTCGGTGGAACTGTTGTTCACCACAGTCCTCGGGCTCCGCGTGCGAGAACGCGCCGGCCACGACCCCGCCCGCCTGGCCACCGCGATCGACGCCGCGATCCAGTCCCTGGACCCCGACACGACCACGGACCGGTAGATCCGAACAAGACCATCTACAACAAAACTATCTGCTAAAGTCCTTCCTGTTGGCTACCACCAGGAGGGCGACCATGACCGACGACAACACCCCCGAGTAC
>NZ_VCKZ01000231.1 GCF_005889745.1 Actinomadura geliboluensis | reverse complement strand
GTACTTCGCGGAACCGCGGATCCGGCCCCGTCCCCCCGCCCGCCCGCAGCCGGGCGAGCACGTTCCCCTGCTCGATGGTGCTTCCTCGTCTCGTCTTCACAGCCCGGTTCTCATCGGCCGCTCCCTTGCGGTGTGCCGGGCGCGCCTGCGCCTCTGCCCGGAGAAACGATCGGGCGGTGGGCCGGGTTACGGCCCACCCGGCGCGTCAGCGGCGCAGATCGTCGGGGAGCATGCGCGCGAGGGAGCGGACGGCGCGGTACTGCAGCGCCTTGATGGCGCCCGGCTTCTTGCCCATGACGAGCGCGGTCTCGGCGACCGACAGGCCGTGCAGGAACCGCAGGACGACGCATTCCTGCTGCTCCGAGCCGAGCCGCCGGACGGCGAGCAGCAGCGTCCGGTTGGTCAGCGCGTCGAGGACGGTCCGCTCCGGCCCCTCGTGGTGGCGGGCCGGCTCGATCAGCTCGGCGGTGCAGACCTCCAGCCGGTAGCGGCCGGACTTGAAGTGGTCGGCGACGAGGTTCCGGGCGATCGTCACCAGCCAGGCGCCGAAGTCCTTGCCCTGCCAGTGGAAGTCGCAGATGCGGCGGAGGGCGCGCAGGAACGTCTCGCTCGTCAGGTCCTCGGTGAGGGAGTGCGTCCCGACCCGGTAGTAGATGTACCGGTAGACGAGCTCGACGTAGTGGTCGTAGAGGGAGCCGAACGCGTCGGCGTCGCCGTCCCGGGCGCGCAGGACCAGCGCCTTCAGGACCTCCGCCCGGTCGGATCCGGGCTCGGCGCGCCGGGAACGCCGAGGAAGCGGGATGACCCCGGCATCGAGGGACAAGCTGCTCATGCAGTTCTCCTCGGGGCGTACGCGACCTCCGGCGTGATCTGCCACTCTAGATACCGGAAGGTACGGGAAGCAATGGCCGGTTTCGTGGGGCCTTTCCCGCTCTTCGGCGGCGCGGTTACCCGTCCGCTCGCGGCATCGGGCACCATTAGGCGCGATGGTCTCCGCTCTTCTCGCGCTTCTGGCGACCCTTGGCGCCCTGGCCGCCACCGGGTTGCTGGTTCAGCGCGCCCACAAGGACCGGCTGCTCTACCTCATCGCGTGGTCCTTCACCCAGGTCGGGCTGACGCTCGCGCTGCTGTGCATGGCCCTCGGCTTCATGATGGGGTTCAACGGCCCGCTGTTCCGGGTCATGGAACTCGGCGCCGCGCTGATCGGGCCGGTGTGGCTCGCGCTCGGCATGGTCGAGCTGATCGCGCGCTACGTGCAGGTGCGGTTCGCGGGATGGCTGTTCGCGATCTCCTACACGGTGGTCGCGATCGTGATCCTCATCCTGGACCCGCTCAAGGGCTCGCTGTCCAAGAGCCTGCCCAAGCCGGGCTCCACCTACGACGCGCTGCCGCTGCTGCTGATCGACGGCGCGCACGTCGTCGCGGTGGTGTCCCTGGCCGCGTGCACCGGCGTCACCGCGTGGCTCGCGAGCAAGCAGGACCAGGAGGCCGCCGAGCTGCTGATCCCGGTCGCGCTGGTCGCGCTCGCGGGCGTGCTGGTCGTCAGCGGCACCCGCGGGTTCCTGCCGGCGCCGCTCGCGGTGATCGCGCTCGGCGCCGCGGTCGGGCTCGTCTGGTACGGCGCGATGCGCACGATCCCCGTCTACGACGAGGACGGCGACTACGACGAGTACGAGGGCTACGACGACCAGGACGGCTACCGGCCCGCGACCGGCTACGAGGAGCAGCCGTACGCGGCGAAGCCCGAGCCCGTCCCGGCGCCGACCCCCTCGCCCGAGCCGCGCCGCGGCGAGCTGCGCTTCCCGGAGCCGTCCGTCGAGGAGCTGCGCTTCTCCGACAACCCGGCCGGGCCGACCGCCGTCGACGGCCTGGGCGGCCCCGCCGGGCTGCCCGGCCTGCCGGGCGCCCCGGTGCCCGCGCCCGGCGGTGACCTGGCGAACGCGTGCGGCCAGATCACCGTCTACACGCTGCTGGACGGCCGCGAGGACGCCTTCGACCGGCTCGCCGCCGACCTGGTGAAGGCCGCGCTGGCGGCCGAGCCGGACACGGTGATCTTCGCCTGCCACGAGGTGGTCGGCGGCCCCACGCAGCGGATCTTCTACCAGCTCTTCCGGGACGAGGCGGCGTTCGCCGCGCACCGGGGCCAGGCGCACCTGCGCCGGTTCCTGGCGGAGTCGCGCACGCACGTGCTGGCCACGAACGTGATCGAGCTGAAGCTCGGCCCGGCCAAGGTGCCGCTGCCGGCGCCGGGGGTCCCCGGGAGGTGACATGCCGGACGAGATCATGATCACGCTGCTCGGCAAGCCGGGCTGCCATCTGTGCGACGACGCCCGCGCGGTGATCGAGCGGGTCGCCGGCGAGCTCGGCGTCGCGTGGGAGGAGCGCGACATCACGCAGTCGGAGGCCGACTACGAGCGGTACTGGGAGCAGATCCCGGTCACGCTGGTCAACGGCGTCCAGCACGACTTCTGGCGCGTCGACGAGGACCGGCTGCGCGCCGCCGTCGGCAAGCTCCGCTGACCGGCGAAAACCCGCCGGGGGTGTCGGGTCGGTCACATCCGAACGACATTCGGGTTGTGGGCCCGTAGGCTGGAAGGCCCAGTGGGGCGGCGTTTCCGCGCGTCCGCCCGGCCCGTCCGACCGGGGGGTGACTTTGTGCGCGTGTTCACAAAGGCTTAACCTGGTGGCCAGCCCTGGGGGCGGTCGGGCCGCGGTCGTCAGGCCGTTACCGAGCCGCGCAGGCCGGGGCGAGGGGGCCATCCGGCGCCCCGTCCCCAGCGTCGAGCTTGAAGAGCAGGCCGTGACACCTCGACAGAACCGGCACCGCGACCGCGCGGGCCGCGGCATCCCCGAAGCCACCGTGGCGCGGCTCCCGGTGTACCTGCGGGCGCTCACCGGGCTCCAGGAGCGCGGCGTCGCGACCGTCTCCTCCGAGGAGCTGGCGGCGGCCGCCGGCGTGAACTCGGCCAAGCTCCGCAAGGACCTGTCCCACCTCGGCTCCTACGGCACGCGCGGCGTCGGCTACGAGGTCGAGTACCTCGTCTACCAGATCTCCCGCGAGCTCGGCCTCACGCAGGACTGGGTGATCGCCATCATCGGGGTCGGTAACCTGGGCCGTGCGCTGGCCGGCTACGGCGGTTTCGCGTCCCGCGGCTTCCGCGTGGCGGGCCTGCTGGACGCGGACGAGGCCATCGTCGGACAGGAGATCTCCGGCATGACGGTGGCGCACATCGACCGGCTGGAGGACATCATCGCGGGCCACGGCGTGTCCATCGCCGTGATCGCGACCCCCGCGGGCGCCGCCCAGGGAGTCTGCGATCGCGTGGTGGCCGCGGGCGTGACCAGCGTCCTGAACTTCGCCCCCGTCGTGCTGTCGGTGCCCGACGGGGTCGACGTGCGCAAGGTCGACCTGTCGATCGAGCTGCAGATCCTCGCGTTCCACGAGCAGCGCAAGGCCGGCGGGCCGGACGGCTTCGCCCCGCTGGCCGCGGGCGACGCGCCGCCCGGGACTTCGCAGTACGTAGAGACGGTTGAAGCATGAGCCGGGTCAACCGGGGGACCGGAACCGGAACGGCGGCGGGGCGGGCGTGAGGCGGGCGATCATGAGCGAGGACGCGGCATGAGCATTCTGGTGGTGGGTCTCAGTCACCGCAGCGCGCCCGTGGCGGTGCTGGAGCGGGCGGCGGTGGCCGGGGACGACCTGGCCAAGCTGCTGCACGCGGTGCACGACTCGGCGAACGTCGTCGAGGCCGCGATCGTCTCGACGTGCAACCGGGTCGAGATCTACGCCGTGGTCGACAAGTTCCACGGCGGCGTGTCCGCGATCTCCGAGCTGCTGGCCCTGCACTCCGGCGTCCCGATGGACGACCTGTCCCGGCACCTGTACGTCCACTACGAGGAGCGGGCCGTCCAGCACGTGTTCGCGGTGGCGTGCGGGCTGGAGTCGATGGTCGTCGGCGAGGGCCAGATCCTCGGCCAGATCCGGCAGGCGTTCAAGCTCGCGCAGGACGAGGGGACGCTCGGCCGCGACCTGCACGACGTCCTGCAGCAGTCGCTGCGGGTGGGCAAGCGCGCCCACCACGAGACCGGCATCGACAAGGCCGGCGCGTCGCTGGTCAGCGTGGGCCTGGACGTCGCCGCCCGGCACCTCGGCCCGCTGGACGGGGTGCGCGCGCTGGTGGTCGGTGCCGGGTCGATGAGCTCGCTGGCCGCGGCCACGCTGAGCCGCGCCGGGGCGGGCGAGGTGGTGATCGCCAACCGCACGCACGCGAACGCCGTCCGCCTCGCCGAGTCGCTGGACGCCCCGTCCCGCGCGATCGACCTGGCCGACCTGGACGACGCGCTCGTCGGCGCCGACCTCGTGGTGTCCTGCACCGGCGCGACCGGCCTGGTCCTGACGGCCGCGCAGCTGGCGGCGCGCGGCGTCGGGGACGACGGCCGGCGCCGCTTCTTCCTGGACCTGGCGCTCCCGCACGACATCGAGCGGTCCGTCCGCGAGCTGCCCGGCGTCGAGCTCGCCGGGCTGGACGACCTGCGCACCGCGCAGGAGGCCGCGAGGGCGATCGGCCCGGCGGCCGTCGAGGCCGTCCGGCGGATCGTGTGCGAGGAGGTCGAGGCGTTCCTCAGCGCCGCCCGCGCCGCCGCCGTCGCGCCGACCGTGGTCGCGCTGCGCAGCAAGGCGGCGAAGGTGGTGAACGCGGAGCTGGCCCGGCTGACCGGCCGGCTGCCGGAACTGGACGACCGGGACCGCAAGGAGATCGAGCAGACCGTGCGGCGCGTGGTGGACAAGCTGCTCCACGCGCCGACCGTCCGGGTCAAGGAGCTGGCGGCGGCGCCGGGCGGCGACTCCTACGCCGACGCGCTGCGCGAGCTGTTCGACCTGGACCCGAAGGCCCCCGAGGCGGTGGCCCGCGCCGACATGCGCGAGGACGAGCCCGCGGCCGAGATCGCGCCGGAGTGCGCGGAGGCGGACTGCGTCAGCCCCGCGCCCGTGTCGGCGAACACCGTGGCGAGCGCCGTGCCGCCGGACGGTGTCAACGTGGAGACGGTGAACGCCCAGGCCGCGAGCGTCCGGGCGGTCAGCGCCCGGCACGCGGCCCCGGGGCGTGAAGGAGACGAGACGTGACTACTGGCAAGGGCCGCGCGCTGCGGCTCGGCACCCGCAAGAGCCTGATGGCGACGACGCAGTCGCAGGGCGTCGCGGACGCGTTGACCCGGCTGACCGGGCATGCCGTGGAGCTGGTCGGGGTAACGACGCAAGGTGACGTCTCCAAGGCCCTGCTCGCCCAGATCGGCGGCACGGGCGTGTTCGTCAACGCCCTCCGCGACAAGATCCTGTCCGGTGAGGTGGACTTCGCCGTGCACTCGCTGAAGGACCTGCCGACCTCGGAGACGCCGGGCATCGCGCTGGCCGCGACGCCGCGCCGCGACGACCCGCGGGACGCGCTGTGCGGGCCGTCCAAGCTGGCCGACCTGCCGCGCGGCGCCCGCGTCGGCACCGGCTCGCCGCGCCGGGTCGCGCAGCTGCGCGCGCTCCGCCCGGACCTGGAGATCGTGCCGATCCGCGGCAACGCCGACACCCGGCTCCGCAAGATCGCCGACGGCGAGCTGGACGCCGTGGTGCTGGCGCACGCGGGCCTGAAGCGCATCGGCCGGCTGGCGGAGGTCGGCGAGGTCTTCGACCCCGACCAGATGCTGCCCGCGCCCGGCCAGGGCTCGCTCGCCCTCGAATGCCGCGCCGACCGCACCGACCTGCTGGAGCTGCTTGGAACGGTCGACGACGCCCCGACCAGGCGCGCCGTCACCGCCGAGCGGACGATCCTGGCGGTGCTGGAGGCGGGCTGCTCCGCTCCCGTGGGAACATACGCTGCCGAAGTAGATGAAGAGCTGCATCTGACCGCGACCGTCGCCGCGTACGACGGGAGCCGGCAGATCAGGCTGTCCGCAAGCGGCCACCCGGATGCCGCCGAGCAGATCGGCCGCGACCTCGCGGCCCGGCTGCTCGCGCAGGGGGCCGACCAGTTGATGGGGGAGCGCGATTGAGCCCCGCCGCGAAGAGCACCGCCGCCGAGAGCAGGGCGGGCGAGAGCAAGGCCGCCAGGAGCACCAAGGGCGCGGCCCCGGGCGCGTCCCCGGCGGCGCGCCGGACGACGGAGCCGGGGACGGTCGCGATCGTCGGCATGGGCCCGGGTGACCCGGGGCTGCTGACGCTGCGCGCCGCCGCCGAGCTGGAGCGCGCCGACACCGTCATCGTCAGCCGCGCGCACTGCCCCGACGACGTCCTCGCGCACTGCCGCGCGGACGCCGAGATCGTCGACACCGCCGAGGGCGACCCGGTGAAGATGGCCGTCCGCGCCGCCAAGGCCGGCCGGCGCGTGGTCCGGATGTTCGCCGGCGACCCGGGCGTCGCCTGCGGCCTGGCCGCCGAGGGCGCCGCGCTGCACAAGGCGGGCGTGCCGTTCGAGGTCGTGCCGGGCGTGTCCGCGGTGACCGGCGTGCCGGGCTACGCGGGCATCCCGCTGACCGACCCCGAGCACCGCGAGTTCCGGTTCGTGGACGCCTCGTCCGGCGGCGTCGACTGGGAGGCGTTCGCGAGCGACTCCGCGACGCTCGTCATCACCGGCGCGGAGGGCGCGGTCGCCGACGTGGCCAAGGGCCTGGTCGCGGCCGGGCGCCCCGACTCCACCCCGGCCGCCATGACGAGCCTCGGCACCACCACCGAGCAGGAGACGGTCGTCTCGACGCTGAGCAGGCTCGCGGCCGACACCAAGGGCATGGAGTCGCCCGCCATGATCATCGTGGGGGACGTCGTGGCCTGGCGCGACCGGCTGTCGTGGTTCGAGACCAAGCCGCTGTTCGGCTGGCGGGTGCTGGTGCCGCGCACCAAGGAGCAGGCCGCGACCCTGTCGGACCAGCTCCGCGGGTACGGCGCCGTCCCGGACGAGGTCCCGACGATCTCCGTCGAGCCGCCGCGCACCCCCCAGCAGATGGACCGTGCCGTCAAGGGCCTCGTCACCGGCCGCTACGAGTGGGTGGTGTTCACCTCCACCAACGCGGTCAAGGCGATCCGGGAGAAGTTCGTCGACTACGGCCTCGACGCCCGCGCGTTCGCCGGGCTGAAGGTCGCCGCCGTCGGTGAGCAGACCGCCGCCGCGCTGGTCGAGTTCGGCATCCAGCCCGACCTCGTCCCGGCCGGGGAGCAGTCCGGCGAGGGCCTGGCCCGCGAGTGGCCGCCCTACGACGAGGACCTCGACCCGATCAACCGGGTGCTGCTGCCGCGCGCCGACATCGCCACCGACGTGCTGATCGCCCGGCTGACCGAGCTCGGCTGGGAGTGCGAGGACGTGACCGCCTACCGGACGGTCCGCGCCGCGCCGCCGCCCGCCCCGATCCGCGAGGCGATCAAGGGCGGCGGGTTCGACGCGGTGCTGTTCACCTCGTCGTCCACGGTGAAGAACCTGATCGGCATCGCCGGCAAGCCGCACAACGTGACGGTGATCGCGGTGATCGGGCCGCAGACCGCCAAGACCGCGCAGGAGTACGGGCTGCGCGTCGACGTGATGGCGGAGAAGCCGTCGGTATCGGCCCTCGCCGAGGCGCTCGCGGAGTACGGTGCGAACCGGCGGGCGGCCCAGATCGAGGCGGGGGACCCGCTCCGCAAGCCCAGCCAGATGCGCCGGGGGGCCCGGCGCCGGAAGTAGACCATCCAGAGGAACCCATGTCCGCACAGTTTCCCGTCGCCCGGCCGCGGCGGCTGCGCCGCACGCCCGCGCTGCGCCGGCTGACCGCCGAGACGCGGCTCGCGTCGGCCGATCTCATCCTGCCGATGTTCGTCAAGGAGGGGATCACCGAGCCGCAGCCGGTCGCGTCCATGCCGGGCGTGTTCCAGCACACCCGCGACAGCCTGCGCAAGGCCGCGCACGAGGCGGCCGAGGCCGGCGTCGGCGGCATCATCCTGTTCGGGATCCCGGCGGTGAAGGACGGCACCGGCTCCGGCGCCGACGACCCCGACGGGATCGTCCAGCTCGCGCTGCGCGACCTGGCGGCCGACCTCGGCGACGCCGCCGTCGTCATGACGGACCTGTGCCTGGACGAGTACACCGACCACGGGCACTGCGGCATCCTCACCGACGCGGGCGAGATCGACAACGACGCGACGCTGGAGCGGTACGCCTCGATCGCGGTCGCGCAGGCCGCGGCGGGCGCGGCCGTGGTCGGCCCGTCCGGCATGATGGACGGCCAGGTCGGCGCGATCCGGGGGGCGCTGGACGCCGCCGGCCACCCCGACGTCGCGATCCTGGCGTACTCGGTGAAGTACGCGTCGGCGTACTACGGCCCGTTCCGCGACGCCGCCGAGTGCGCGCCGCAGTTCGGCGACCGCTCCACCCACCAGCAGGACCCGGCGAACGCCGACGAGTCGATCCGCGAGGTGCTCCTCGACCTCGACGAGGGCGCCGACATGGTCATGGTGAAGCCAGCGGGCGCCTACCTCGACATCGTCCGCCGCGTCCGCGACACGGTGGACGTGCCCGTCGCCGCCTACCAGGTGAGCGGCGAGTACGCGATGATCGAGGCGGCCGCCGAGAAGGGCTGGATCGACCGCGAGCGCACCATCATGGAGTCGCTGGTCTCGATCCGCCGCGCCGGCGCCGACATGGTCCTCACCTACTGGGCGACCGAGGCCGCCAGGATGGCGTCCTGACGCAGGCCAGGACGGTCCCTAGTTACTTAGGGTCGTTTTCTGGGGGTTGCCGTGTCTGGGCGTGACACGTACGGGCATCATCGGTAACCAAGGAACCCACGCGCGACCTTGGGCTATTGGGGGGCGAGATGCTGGCGGTCACTGGGCACAGGCGGCAGAAGGCGGCACGGAACAACCGGATGGCCGCGGTCGCGCGGGAGTACGCGGAGCTCGGATGGCCGTGCTATCCGGGCGCCCACGTCGGCGCCGACCGAGCGTGCTCCTGCGACCGGATCGGGTGTCCCGACCCGGGCGCGCATCCGGTATCGGCGGCGTGGGCGCACCAGGCCAGCGTCGACCCCGACGTGATCGCGCGCTGGTGGGAGAAACGCCCGCAGGCCAACATCATCCTGCCGACGGGCCGGGTCTTCGACGTGTTCGACGTCCCGGCCGCCGCCGGCGCCATCGCCCTCGACCGGATCGAGCGGGACGAGCTTCCCGTCGGTCCGGTCGCGTCGTTCGGGGGCGAGCGGTACCTGTTCTTCGTCGCGACCCGCGGCGCGCCCGTCGACGAGGACGAGTGGTGGTCGTGCCACCTCGACACCCTGCCGGAGGACGTCGCCGAGACGCCGGGCATGCGGTGGCACTGCCGCGACAGCTACGTGGTCGCGCCGCCGTCCGTGCTGCCGTACGGGCGCGAGGTGGCCTGGGTGCGGCCGCCCGAGCGCGACTCGCTGCCCGACCCGCTGCGCCTCCTGGAGGTCCTCGCGGACGCCTGCGAGGGCGCCTGACCCGGTGCTGGGCCTGACTCGGCGCGGCGCCTGTCTCAGCGCCGCGCCTGTCTCAGCGCCGCGCCTGACCCCGCCCCGCGCCCGGCTCAGCGCGGGGCGTTGATGGCGGGCGCGGCGCCCCACTTGGTGTAGGAGCCGTGCTGCACCTGGTTGCGGCCCTTCTCCGCCCCGGCGCGCACCCAGAACTTGACCGGGCGCTGCCGGGCGTCGAGCTTGATGGCGAAGGTGATCTTCTCGACGCCGGTCGCCTGCGCCATCCGCGCGTACATGGGGCCGACGCCGGGGGCCTCCGCCAGCTTCGCGGCGGGCGCCTCCCCCTCATAGATCGCTCCCGACTTGGCGAGCTTCGTCGCCGTCCGCAGCAGGGTGGTGAGGTTCGCGACGGAGCTGCCCTGGCGGACCTGGTCGGCCACCGCCGGGTAGCCGCGCCCGCCGAACGCCGACGGCCGCCACTGCTTGCCGACCCGCACGTACAGCCGGTCCTCGACGATCACGGCGCGCACCGGCTTGCGGGCCGCGCCCGACCCGCTGATCGTCATGGAGTAGGCCGCGGGGCCGAGCGTGCCCTTGCCGCTGAGGGGGAAGCCGCAGCAGCCGGTCTGCCAGTAGCTGAACGTCGCGCCCGGGGTCTGCGCCACGGCCCGGTCGATCCGCTCGATGAGCGGCGCCGGGTTCACCCCGCCGGCCGGCAGGGTCGGCTGGGGGCTGCTGGTCTGCGCGGGCGTCGGCACCGGTTCGGGCGGCGGCGACGCCTTGTCGTCCTTCTTCAGGAGCGTCGCCGCGCCCGCGCCGCCTCCGGCGAGGACGACCAGGGCGACGGCCGCGGCCACCCACGGCACGCGGGAGCGGCGGCCGGGCTGCTTGCCGGCGACGACCGGGTTGCGGCCGCTGCTGCGGGACGGCTTGGGCTTCGGCGGCTCCGGCTGCAGCGCGGCCTGCGCGGCGAGTTCGGTGAGCCGGCCGCGGCCCTGCGCCTCCCACGACGGCCCGTAGGCGGAGACGGCCGCGTCCTCCAGCGCGCCGAGGAAGTCGGCGGCGGACTTCGGGCGGTGCTCCGGCTCCTTCGCGAGGCCCTGGTGGACGAGCGTGCGCAGCGGCCCCGGCACCTCCTCGGCCGGGACGGCCGCCTCGCGGTGCAGCCGCGCCATGTTGCGCCCCGCGTACGGGGGGCGGCCGGTGAGGCACTCGAAGAAGACCGCGGTCGCGGCGTACAGGTCGGTGGCGACGGTCGCGGGCTCGCCGTCCCACAGCTCGGGCGCCGCGTACTGCGCGCCGGACCGCACCTCGGTGCCGGCGGGCGCCGTCGCGAAGTCGGTGAGCCGGGCGTTGCCGTCGGCGTCGACCAGGATGTTCGACGGCCGCAGCGCGCCGTGCACGACGCCGTGCTCGTGCGCGGCGGCCAGGCCGAGGAGCACCCCGCCGAGCAGCGACAGGGCCGCCAGGGGGCCGCTCGGGCCCTGCGCGGCCAGCACCCGGCGCAGGCTGACGCCCTCGACCCACTGCATCACGATCGCGGCGCCGTCCGCGGACTCCACGAAGTCGTAGAAGTCGACCACGTTGGGGTCCTCGAGCTGGGACAGGGGACGCGCCGCGGCGCGGAACCGCGCCAGAAACGCCTCGTCGGCCGCGAGCGCGCCGTCGAGGTATTTGATCGCGACCTTCGTGCCGGTCGGGTCGTCGACCGCCAGCACCACGCGGCCCGAGGCGCCCCTGCCGAGCTCCCGCTCGTGGGTGAAGCCCGGGACCGTCCAGCCGTCAACCACGTTGAAAGCCCATCCCTCCGATGTCGTACTTGGTGGAATATCGGCCCGTACGGCGCGAGGTCAAGGCAAGTCGCCGAACTGCAACTGAGAGACTGCAACCGTGACTGATTTCGATCGCTCCCGCCAGCTGTTCGACCGTGCCGCCGGGGTCGTGCCCGGCGGCGTCAACTCGCCGGTGCGGGCCTTCGGCGCCGTCGGCGGGACGCCCCGCTTCATGGCGTCCGGGCAGGGCCCGTACCTGACGGACGCCGACGGCAACACCTACGTCGACATGGTGTGCTCCTGGGGTCCGCTGATCCTCGGGCACGCGCACCCGGCCGTGGTCGAGGCGGTGCGGGACGCGGCGGGCCGCGGCACGTCCTACGGGGCGCCCACCCCGGGCGAGGTGGAGCTCGCCGAGGAGATCGTGGCGCGCACCCCGGTGGAGAAGGTCCGGCTGGTCAACTCCGGGACCGAGGCGACGATGTCGGCGATCCGGCTGGCGCGCGGCTTCACCGGACGCACCAAGATCGTGAAGTTCGCGGGCTGCTACCACGGGCACGTGGACTCGCTGCTCGCGGCGGCAGGGTCGGGCGTCGCCACGTTCGGGCTGCCCGACACGCCCGGCGTCACCGGCGCGACGACCGCCGACACGCTGATCCTGCCCTACAACGACGTCACCGCCGCGGAGATGGCGTTCCACGAGCACGGCACCGACATCGCGTGCGTCATCACCGAGGCCGTCCCGTGCAACATGGGCGTGGTCCCGCCGCTGGACGGGTTCAACGCGCTGCTGAAGCGGCTGTGCGAGCGGTACGGGGCGCTGCTGGTGATCGACGAGGTGCTCACCGGGTTCCGCGCGTCCGCGTCCGGCTGGTACGGGATCGAGGGCGTCGCCGGCGACCTGATGACGTTCGGGAAGGTGATGGGCGGCGGGCTGCCCGCCGCCGCGTTCGGCGGCCGCGCCGACATCATGGACCACCTCGCCCCGGCCGGGCCGGTCTACCAGGCGGGCACCCTGTCCGGGAACCCGCTCGCGACCGCCGCCGGGCTCGCCACGCTGCGCAACGCCACCGCCGACGTCTACGCGGCCATCGACCGGTCGGCGGAGATCGTCGGGCAGGCGGCGTCGGAGGCGCTGGAGCGGGAGGGCGTGCCGCACGTCCGGCAGAACGCCGGCAGCCTGTTCTCGATCTTCTTCAGCGACGCGCCGGTGGGCGACTTCACCGCCGCGCAGCGGCAGGACTCCAAGGCGTACGCGGCGTTCTTCCACGCCGCCCTGGAGCGCGGCGTGTACCTGCCGCCGTCGGCGTACGAGGTGTGGTTCCTGTCGGCCGCGCACGACGAGGAGGCGCTGGGACGCATCCTGGACGCCCTCCCGCACGCCGCCCGAGCCGCCGCCCAGGCGTCGTCCTAGCGGGCCCTGGCCGCCGCCTAGAGGGCCTGGAAGGCCGCCATGGCGGCGGCGACGGATTCGGGGCGCGGTGCGCGCAGGGGAGCGCGCACCGCCGGGTCGTCGATCAGCCCGACCTCGGCCAGGCACGCCTTGAGGACGGCGGGCGCCGGTTCGCCGAACAGCGCGTCCGCCATCGGGAGCAGCGCGTTGTGGAGCTTGAGGGCGTCCGTCCCGTCCCCGCGGGCCATCGCCGCGTAGGCGGACGGCGCGAGGCACGCGCACGCGGCGATGCCCCCGGCCGCGCCGAGCCGCAGCATCGGGTAGATGTACGCGTCGTCGCCGCAGAGGATCGCCTTGCCGGGGTTGGCCGCCAGCATGACCAGCGTGTCGTGGTCGATGCCGCCCGCGCAGTGCTTCATCCCGGTGACGCAGTCGAGCGCGAGGATCCGCAGGAGGGTCTCGGCGGACAGGGCCTTACCCGTCCGGTACGGGATGTTGTAGGGCAGGAGGGGGACGTCCACGGCCGCGCCGATGGCGGCGAAGTGCTCGACGACGGCCTCGTCCGAAGGGCGCAGGTAGTACGGGACGACGACCAGCAGCGCATCGGCGAACGCGGCGCGCTCGCGGGCCTGCTCGATCGAGTCGGCGGTGCCCATCGTCCCCGCGCCGACGATCAGCGGGACGCCGGACTCGCGGGCGACGCCGCCGCACACCTCCAGGACCGTCCGCCGCTCCTCGGGCGTGAGCATCGCGGCCTCGCCGGTGGTGCCGAGCGCGACCAGGCCGTCCACGCCGTTCGCCAGGCAGTGGACGGCGAGGCGTTCGAGCGACGCGGCGTCCACCTCGCCGGTGCGGGTGAAGGGTGTGACGAGCGAAGCGTGCATTCCCCGCATGTCTGCCATCGCGTGCATGTCAGCTCACCTCACGGGTTCGGAGCCTGCGGAGGGCCGCGCGGGGCCACCGCGGCCGGACGGTGCCGGCGGCGACCCCCGCGATGATCAGCGCGGCGCCGGCGAGCTGCACCGCCGTCATCCGCTCGTCCAGCAGGAGCGCCGCCGACACCAGCCCGAACGGCGGGACGAGCAGCGAGTACATGGCGACCGTCCCGGCCTCGTACCGGCGGATCAGCCAGCCCCACGCGCCGAAGCCGAACAGCGTGGCGACGTAGGCGATGAACGCGAGCGAGGCGACCCCGGCGACCGACAGGTGCCGGGCGGAGTCCGGCAGCGCCCCCGGCCCCTCGAAGACCAGCGACAGCGCCAGCAGCGGGAGGGGCGGCACGAGCGACATCCACACCATGAACCCGAACGCGTCCACCGGCTCCTTCGTGACCTGGTTCATCCGCCGCATCCCGACGTTCGCCAGGCCCCAGCCGGCCGCGCCGCCGAGGCAGACCAGGAACGCCCCCACAGGGGAGCCGCCCTCCGCCCGCGCCGCGCCGAGCAGTGCGACGCCGCCGAACGCCACGACCATGCCCGCGACCTGCCGGGCGCCGAGCCGCTCGCCGAGCAGCGCGCCCGCGAACAGCGCCGTGAAGACCGCCTGGACCTGGAGGACGACCGACGCGAGCCCCGCCGGCATGCCCATGTTCATGCCGAGGAACAGCAGCCCGAACTGCCCGACGCCGAGCGGCACCCCGATCAGCACGAACCAGCGCGCGGCCACCGGCGGGCGGCGGACGAGGAACACCGCGGGCAGCGCGGCGGCCGTGAACCGCAGGGCGGCCATCAGCAGCGGCGGGAAGTCCTCCAGCGCCACCTTGATGGGAACGAAGTTGAACCCCCACAGCGCCGCGATCACGGTGGCCAGCAGGACGTGGCGCGATCTCATCCCCCGATCGTGCCCCCGCCATTTTCTTTAGGACAAGCGAGAAATGCTTGACATCTCGTTTTAGTATTGCTTCATGCTTGATCTGGAACGGCTGCGCGCCCTCCATTCGGTCGCGACCTACGGCTCGGTCAGCGCCGCCGCCGACGTGCTGCACGTCACCACCTCGGCGGTGTCCCAGCAGCTCGCGAAGCTGGAGCGGGAGACCGGGCAGAAGCTCCTGGAGCGCAACGGCCGCGGCGTCCGGCTGACCGACGCCGCCGAACTGCTCGTCGCCCACGCCGAGCGGATCCTGTCCCTCGTCGAGCAGGCGCAGGCCGACCTGGAGGCGCACCGCGGCTCCGTCGTCGGCCAGCTCACCCTCGCCGCCTTCCCC
>NZ_VCKZ01000230.1 GCF_005889745.1 Actinomadura geliboluensis | reverse complement strand
GAAACAGCCTCCCGCCCGTGACGGGGGTTCCAGGGGGTCGCCCCCCTGGGTGTTAAAGACTGAGGGAGGGCTTCAGGTGTTGGAGGCGGGAGAGGAGGCCGTTGACGAAGCGGGGGGATTCGTCGGTGGAGAGTTCGGTGGCGAGGCCGACGGCTTCGCTGACCGCGACGCCGTCGGGGACGTCGTCGACCCACAGGAGTTCGTAGGCGCCCATCCGCAGGATGTTGCGGTCGACGGTGGGCATGCGCTCCAGCGTCCACCCGGTGGCGTAGGTGGCGATCAGTTCGTCGATGCGGTCGCGGTGCTCCTGGACGCCCTCGATGAGGCGGACGGCGTGCGGGTATTCGGCCAGTTCGTCCTGGTTGGGACGGCCCCGGCCGGCGAGGACGGCCGTCGGCTCCTCCTCGCGCAGTTCCGCCGCGAACAGGATGTCCAGGGCGAGTTTCCGTGCCTTGGTGCGCGCCGCCATCTCAGGCGCGGCCGAGGTACTCGCCGGAGCGGGTGTCGACCTTGACCTTCTCGCCGGTGGTGATGAACAGCGGGACCTGGATCTGCGCGCCGGTCTCCACGGTGGCGGGCTTGCTGCCGCCGGTGGAGCGGTCGCCCTGCAGGCCCGGCTCGGTCTCGGTGATCTCCAGCACGACGGCGGCGGGCAGCTCGACGTAGAGCGGGTTCTCGTTGTTGAAGGCGATCACGGCGTTCTGCTCGGGGAGCAGGTAGTCGGCGGCGGTGCCGACGACGGCCGCGGGGATGTGCGGCTGGTCGTAGGTCTCGGTGTCCATGAAGACGAAGTCCTCGCCCTCGCGGTAGAGGTACTGCATCTCCCGCTTGTCGACGCTCGCCACCTCGACCTTGGTGCCGGCGTTGAAGGTCTTGTCGACGACCTTCCCGGACAGCACGTTCTTGAGCTTGGTGCGGACGAACGCGCCGCCCTTGCCTGGCTTGACGTGCTGGAACTCCAGGACGGTCCAGAGCTGGCCGTCGAGGTTCAGCGTCATGCCGTTCTTCAGGTCGTTCGTCGTCGCCACTGGCTGATTCTCCCGGTCGCGGACCCGCGCGCCTACAGGACGAGCAGGTCCTTCGTCGTTGTGGTGAGGAGCTCGGGGCCGTCCGCGCGGACCACCAGAGTGTCCTCGATGCGGACCCCGCCCCGGCCCGCGAGGTAGACCCCCGGCTCCGCGGTGATCGGAACCCGGTCCAGCAGTTTACCGGTTTGGTCGTACCCCATGAGCGGCGCTTCGTGGATCTCCAGGCCGACGCCGTGCCCGAGGCCGTGGGAGAACGCCTTGCCGTGCCCCGCGTCGGCGATGATCTTACGGGCGGCGGCGTCGACGCCCTTGGTCTCCGCGCCGGGTGCGGCGGCGGCGATCCCGGCCCGCTGCGCGCGGTGGACGAGGTCGTAGAGGTCGCGCTGCCAGCCGGCGGGCTCGCCGATCGCGACGGTGCGGGTCATGTCGGCGTGGTAGCCGCCGTACAGGGCGCCGAAGTCCATGGTGACGAGGTCGCCGGCCTGGAGTTCGCGGCCGCCGGGGTGGTGGTGCGGGACGGCGCCGTTCGGCCCGGACGCGATGATCGACTCGAACGCGGGGCGCTCGGCGCCGAGGTCGACCATGGCCCGTTCGAGGGCGATCGCGACGGCCCGCTCGGTGACGCCGGCGCGGATCTCGGGAAGGACGGTCTCGAAGGCGCGGTCGGTGATGGCGCACGCCTCGCGGAGGAGGCCGATCTCCTCCTCGTCCTTGACCATGCGCAGTTCCTCGACGAGGTGGCCGAGCGGCGCCAGTTCGACCGGCGTGTCGAGCTTGCCGGCCTCCTCGCGGAGGGCGGTGTGCTGCTCGACGGTGATGTCGTGGGCCTCGAAGCCGAGCCGGCCGTGGCCGTCCGCGGCGGCCCGCTTGATCAGCGCGGCGGCGACCTGGCGGTCGACGACGACCGGCAGGTCCGGGCAGACCTCGGCGGCCATGCCGGCGTAGCGGCCGTCGGTCGCGAGGACGGCCTCGCCGTCGGCCGGGACGAGCAGCGCCGCGCGGGAGCTGTCGAGGCCGGTCAGGTAGCGGACGTTGACCAGCCGGGTCACCAGCGCGGCGGCCAGGCCGCGGTCGGCGGCGAGCGCGGCGAGCCGGCGCCGCCGCGCGATGTGCGTCTCCCCCATGCCCAGGACTCTAGATGATCGCCGGGGGGGCCGTCTCGACGCGGTCACGAAACATGAAGAACCCTCGACTTCGGCTCGAGGTCCGCCCTAGCGTGAGCTGCCGTGTGATCTTCCGTCCCCCCGCTTCTGGACTTCCCCCCAGGAGGGATCCCCTTGACGCGAGTCAGCCGCCGCAGACTCCTCGGCACGGGCGCGCTCACCGCGGCCGGAGCCGTCGCCTCCGCCGCCGCGGCGCCGTCCGCCGCCGCCCGCACCGCGCCCGTCAGCACCGACGTGGTGATCGTCGGGGCCGGCCTGTCCGGTCTCACCGCCGCGCGCGACCTGGCGGCCGCCGGCCGCTCCGTGCTCGTCCTGGAGGCCCGGGAGCGTCCCGGCGGGCGCGTGTACGGGCTGCCGCTCGGCGACGGCACCACCAGCGAGGGCGGCGCCGAGTTCATCGGCCCGACGCAGGACCGCATCGCCGCGCTCGCCAGGGACATGGGCGTCGAGACCTTCAAGACCTACAACGAGGGCAAGAACGTCTACTACCGCAACGGGAAGCGGTCCCTGTACGCCACCGACGGCCTGCTCGGCGCGGTCCCGCCGGACTGGGGCGTGATCGACCTGGAGCTGGCGCTGCTCAAGCTCGGCGGCATGGTCAAGGAGATCCCGGTCGGCGAGCCGTGGAAGGCGGCGAAGGCCGAGGAGTGGGACGCGCAGACCTTCCACACCTGGTCGCGGTCCAACTCGCTGAGCGGCGGCGCCCGGTTCCTGATGGACGCGTTCGCCTCCTCGACGCTGTCGATG
The DNA here is from genome assembly GCF_005889745.1 of Actinomadura geliboluensis. GTDB lineage: Bacteria > Actinomycetota > Actinomycetes > Streptosporangiales > Streptosporangiaceae > Spirillospora > Spirillospora geliboluensis. The sequence goes on along the minus strand of NZ_VCKZ01000230.1, from coordinate 11,881 downwards.
CGCTCGCAGGAGATCTCGCTGCTGTACCTGCTGAACTACGCGGCCTCGGCGGGCAACGAGAGCACCCCGGGGACGATCGACCGGCTGATCAACACCAAGGACGGCGCGCAGGAGTCGCGGTTCGTCGGCGGGTCGCAGGAGGTCCCGGTCCGGCTGGCGGCGAGGCTCGGCGACATCGTCCGCTACAACGCGCCGGTGCGGTCGATCGCGACCGGCGCGGACGGCGTCACCGTCACCGCGGACGGCCTCACGGTGTCGGCGAAGCGGGTCGTCGTGGCGATGTCCCCGGCGATCGCCGGGAGGATCGACTACTCGCCGGGGCTGCCCGCGAGCCGGGCGCAGCTGATGCAGCGCTACCCGATGGGCTCGATCGCCAAGTTCGTCGGCGTCTACGACACGCCGTTCTGGCGGGCGGACGGCCTCACCGGGCAGGCCGTCGCCGACAGCGGCGCCATCGACGCGACGTTCGACAACAGCCCGCCGGACGGGTCGCGCGGCATCCTGATGGGCTTCATGAACCAGGCGAACATCCGCAGGCTGGACGGCGCGTCCGCCGACGAGGTCCGGGCCGCGGGGCTCGAATCGTTCACCAAGCTGTTCGGCGACAAGGCGGCCGCCCCGCGGATCACGGCGTTCCAGCGCTGGGACAACGAGATGTGGAGCGGCGGCGGCCCGGTCGGCATCGCCCCGCCCGGCGCCCTGACCGCGTTCGGCCCGGCGCTGCGCGCGCCGTGCGGCCGGATCCACTGGGCGGGCACGGAGACGTCCGACTACTGGACGGGGTACATGGACGGCGCGGTCCGCTCCGGCGAGCGCGTCGCGAGGGAGGTCCACGCGGCGCTGTGACGGCGCGGGGGCGGGCCGGCGGCGGCCCGCCCCGCCCGCTCACACTTCGGCGGCCATCTCCTTGACCTTCTCGATCAGGGCGAGCCGGCCCTTGTGGTCGCCCGCGATCGGGGACACGTTCAGGGTGGTGATCCCGGACTCCTTCATCGCGGCGAGCCGCTCGCGGACGTGCCCCTCGGAGCCGATGAGGGACATCTTCTCCAGCAGCTCCTGCGGGACCTTCGCGGCGGCCTCGTCCTTCTTGCCGTCCAGGTACAGGTCCTGGATCTCCTCGGCCTCCTTCTCGAAGCCGTACCGGCGGGCGAGGTCGTTGTAGAAGTTCTTGCCCTTGGCGCCCATGCCGCCGATGTAGAGCGCCGCCATGGGGCGGCCGAACTCCAGGTAGCCCTGCACGTCGTCGCCGATGGCGAGCGCGGCCTGGCCGACGACGTCCAGCTCGCCGAGCGCGGGGTCGCGGCGCGCCTTGCCCGCGGCGAGGGAGGCGCCCCACACGTCGGCGGCCTTCTCCGGCATGTAGAAGATCGGCTCCCAGCCGTTGGCGATCTCGGCGGTCTGCTCGACGTTCTTCGGGCCGATGGCGGCGACCAGGATCGGGATGTCGGCCCGCACCGGGTGGTTGATGAGCTTCAGCGGCTTGCCGAGGCCGGTGCCCCGGTCGGCGGGCAGCGGCAGCGTGTAGTGCTTGCCGTCGTACTGGAGCCGCTCCCGCCGCCACACCTTGCGGCAGATCTCGATGACCTCGCGGGTGCGGCCGAGCGGCGCGGTGTAGGGGACGCCGTGGAAGCCCTCGATGACCTGCGGGCCGGACGCGCCGATGCCGAGCGTGAACCGGCCGTCGGAGACGTAGTCCAGCCCGGCGGCGGTCTGCGCCATCGCCGTCGGCGTGCGGGAGTAGATGTTGAGGATGCCGGAGGCGATCTGCAGCCGCTCGGTCTTGGCGGCGATGTAGCCCATCTGGCTCACCGCGTCGAAGCTGTAGGCCTCCGCGATATAGACGATGTCGAGACCGGCCTTCTCGTAGTCGGCCAGCTCCTCGACGGTCTCCTTGAAACCGCCCGAGTAGCTGAGCGCCATCCCGATGCGCATCAGGCATCCTCCCTAACCGAATCCGATTCCAGTCGAACGTAACCTATCCCGCCGCCCGCCGGTCAGGGCAGGGCGGGACCGTGCAGCGCGTCCAGCACCGGCCGGTACAGGTCGGCGCGGATCCGGGCGACCGTCTGGCCGCCGCGGCCCGCCGCCGCGGCCGCGAGCTCCACGGCCGCGGGCAGGACCTCGTCCTCGGCGGCGGTCCGCTGGACGATCCCGGCCGCCCGCGCCTCCTCGGCGGTGTAGCGGCGGCCCGTGAGCATGGCCTCGTGCGCGGTGGCGGTCGGCAGCCGCTCCTTCAGCAGCGCGTTCATGCCGGGCGTGAAGCTCATGCCGAGGTCGACCTCGGGCAGGCAGAAGTAGCCGCGGTCGGTGCGCATGACCACGGTGTCGTGGCAGAGGGCGAGCATGGCGCCGCCGGCGAACGCGTGCCCGTTCACCGCCGCGAACGTCGGCATCGGCAGCTCCAGGACGCGGGCGAACACGCCGTGCACGCGGCCCAGGTACTCCTCGAACTTGTCCTGGTTGGCGCCGAGCCACTCCAGGTCCAGACCGTTGGAGTAGAACTTGCCGGTGCCCGCGGTGACCAGGGCGCCCGGCCCGTCGTTCTTCGCCACCGTGTCGAGCGCGTCCTCGACCGCGCCGAGGAAGTCGGGGCCGAACCGGTTCTCGCCGGCGTCGAACCGCAGGACGTACACGTCTCCGTCGCGCTGGAGGTCGATCACGTGGCTCTCCTTCATCCGTGCCTGAGCGAACCCTACTCGCGAGTAGCCGCGGGGAAGACCATGCAGGTCGTCGTGCCGTGCGCGACGAGCTTGCCGTCCGCGTTGGTGATGCGGCCCTCGGCCGTCGCGACCTTGCGCCCGACGTGCACGGTCGTCCCCTCGCACACCAGCCGGCCGCCCTCCAGCGGCACCGCCCGGACGAAGTTCACCTTGAGCTCCAGCGTCGTGTAGCTCGCACCCTCCGGCAGCGACGTGTGCACCGCGCACCCCATCGCCGAGTCGAGCAGCGTCGACATGATGCCGCCGTGCACCGTCCCGAGGGGGTTGCTGAAGTCGGTGCGCGGCGTGAGGGCGAACACGACCCGTCCGGGCTCCAGGGTCTCGGCGGTCATGCCCAGCAGCGCCCCGATGCCGTATCCCTTCTCCGCGCCCATGTTGAGCAGCTCCTTCAGCTGCTCGAGGCCCGCCGTGCTCGCCATTCCGCTCCCTCGGTAGGACGTCCGTCATAGGAACCATGTTCTATGACGTCCGTCATGGGCAACGCGACCACCATATGATGAATGTCATAATCGAACCATGGGGACCGACAGCCGGGAACGCATGGTGCGCAGCGCCGCCTACCTCTTCCGCGAGCGCGGCTACAGCGGCACTGGCTTCCGCGACGTCATCGCGCACAGCGGCGCCCCGCGCGGGTCGATCTACCACCACTTCCCGGACGGCAAGGCGCAGCTCGCCGAGGAGGCCGTCCGCTACGCCGGCGAGTTCCTCAACGCCGGCATCCTCGCCGCCACCGAGGGCGGCGACGCCGCGTCCGCCGTGGACGCCTTCGTCGGCTGGTGGCGGCAGGTCCTGGTCAAGAGCGAGTTCCGGGCCGGCTGCCCCGTCGTCGCGGTCACCGTGGAGGCCCACGACGACGCCCCGCAGCTCGCGCAGGCGGCCGCCGCGGTGTTCGGCCGCTGGCAGGACACCCTCGCCACCGGCCTCGGCAACGCCGGCGTCCCCGACGACCGCGCCGCCCGCCTGGCCCGCCTCATCGTCGCCGCCGTCGAGGGCGCGACCATCCTGTGCCGCGCCCACCGCGACGTCGCCCCGCTGGACGACGTGGTCGCCGAGCTCAAGGACATGACCCGGCAGGCCGTCCGCGAGGACTAGCGGTTCTCGGCGAGGAGTTCGGCGACGGCCTGGAGGGCCAGGACGTAGGACATGGGGCCGAAGCCCGCGATGGTGCCGGTGGCGACGCCGGCGACGACGGAGGTGTGGCGGAACTCCTCGCGGGTCGCCGGGTTGGTGATGTGGACCTCGACGAGCGGGGCGGTGCGCTGGGCGAGGGCGTCGCGCAGCGAGTAGGAGTAGTGCGTGAACGCGGCCGGGTTCAGCACGATGGGGACGCGCTCGTCGGCGGCCTCGTGCACCCAGCGGACCAGCTCGGCCTCGTCGTCGGTCTGCCGGACCTCCACGCTCAGGTCGAGGCGGCGGCCGGCGTCGCGGCACAGGGCGGTGAGGTCGTCGAAGCTCGTCGTGCCGTAGGTGTCGGGCTCGCGGACGCCGAGCCGGCGCAGGTTCGGGCCGTTCAGGACGAGCACGCGGGTCATGGGGTGATCTCCCGGTAGGCGGCGGCGAGCAGCTCCTCGTCCGGGCCCTCGAGGCGGCCCGGCCGCCCGATGCCGTCCAGGACGACGAAGCGGAGCGTCCTCCCGCGCGACTTCTTGTCGATGGTCATGGTGGCGCGCAGGCCGGGCCAGTCGGCGGCGTAGGAGACGGGCAGGCCGACGGAGGCGAGGACGTCGCGGTGCCGCCGGACGTCCCCGGCGGGCAGCCGGCCGGCGAGGCGGGCGAGCTCGGCGGCGTAGACCATGCCGATCGCGACGGCGTGGCCGTGCCGGAACCGGTACTCCTCGGCCTTCTCGATGGCGTGCGCGAGGGTGTGGCCGTAGTTGAGGATCTCGCGGAGGCCGCTCTCCCTGAGATCGGCCGAGACGACGTCGGCCTTGACCTTGATCGCGCGTTCGACGAGCTCGCGGGTGTGCGGGCCGTCGGGGGACGCGGCGCCCTTCGGGTCGTCCTCGACGAGGGCGAGGATCGCGGGGTCGGCGATGAACCCGGCCTTGATGATCTCGGCGAGGCCGCTGATGTAGTCCTCGTGCGGCATCGTCACCAGCGTGGCGAGGTCGCACAGGACGCCGGCGGGCGGATGGAACGCGCCGACGAGGTTCTTGCCCTCGGGGATGTTGATGCCGGTCTTGCCGCCGACCGCCGCGTCCACCATGCCGAGCAGCGTGGTCGGGACGAGCACCGCCCGCACCCCGCGCAGCCACGACGCCGCCGCGAACCCGGCGAGGTCGGTGGTGGCGCCGCCGCCGACGCCGACGACCACGTCGGTGCGGGTCATGCCGAGGCGGGCGAAGGACGACCAGAGCCCGGCGAGCACGCCGACCTCCTTGGCGGCCTCCCCGTCGGGGACGGGCAGCGCGTGGACGGCGTACCCGGCCTGTTCGAGGGCGCCGGCGACGGGGCGGGCGATCTCCGGGAGCCCCTCGGCGTGCACGACGGCGACGGTGCGGGCGCGGTCGCCGACCATCGCGGGCAGCTCGCCGAGGACGCCCGTCCCGATGACGACGTCGTACGGGTCGGCCCCGCCGACGTGCACCCGCCCCGGTGTCACGCGTCCTCCAGGCCCTTGGCGATCTCTTCGACGATCTCGGCGGGCTCGCGGCCGTCGGTGTCGACGGTGACCGTGCCGAGGCGCTCGTAGATCGGGAGGCGCTCCGCCAGCAGCCTGCGCATCTGGCTGCGCGGGTTCAGCACGAGCAGCGGGCGGGCGGACGCGAGGCCGACCCGCTTGATCGCCTCGGACAGCCCGACCTTCAGGTAGACGACGGTGTGCCCGCCGAGCAGCTCCTGGGTCTCGGCGGCCAGGACGGCGCCGCCGCCGAGCGCGACGACGCCCGGGTGCTCGGCGAGGGCGGCGGCGACGGCGGCGCGCTCCAGCTCGCGGAAGCGGTCCTCGCCGTCGTCGATGAAGATCTCGCCGATCGGCTTGCCCGCCGCGGCCTCGACGTCGGCGTCGGTGTCGCGCAGCGCGACGCCGAGCCGGTCGGCGAGCGCGCCGCCGATCGTGGTCTTGCCCGAGCCGGGCGGCCCGATGATGACTGCCTTCGGTCGCATGGTCCCGCTCACTTGATCGTCAGGGCGGACAGGTAGCCGCGCAGGTTGCGGGCGGTCTCCTCGGCGGAGTCGCCGCCGAACTTCTCCAGCGCGGCGTCGGCGAGGACGAGCGCGACCATCGCCTCGGCGACGACCCCGGCGGCCGGGACCGCGGTGACGTCGCTGCGCTGGTTGATGGCCTTGGCGGGCTCGCCGGTCTTGACGTCGATGGTGTCGAGGCGCCGGGGGACGGTCGAGATCGGCTTCATCGCGGCGCGCACCCGCAGCACCTCGCCGGTCGTCATGCCGCCCTCGACGCCGCCCGCGCGGTTCGTCCGGCGGCGGACGCCCTCGGGGGTGCCGTCGATCTCGTCGTGCGCGCGGGACCCGGGCCGCCGGGCGGTGGTGAACCCGTCGCCGAGCTCCACGCCCTTGATCGCCTGGATGCCCATCAGGATCCCGGCGAGCCGGGAGTCGAGCCGGCGGTCCCAGTGGACGTGGCTGCCGAGACCGGGCGGCAGCCCGTAGGCGAGGACCTCGACGACGCCGCCGAGGGTGTCGCCGGCCTTCTTCGTCTCGTCGATGTGCGCGACCATCGCCGCGGAGGCGTCGGCGTCGAAGCAGCGGACGGGGCTCTCGTCCACCCGGGCGAGGTCGCCGGGGCCGGGCAGGACGCCGGCGGGCGCCTCGACCTCGCCGAGCGCGATCACGTGGCTGAGGACGTCCACGCCGAGGGCCTGCTTGAGGAACGCCTTGGCGACGGTCCCGAGCGCGACGCGGGCGGCGGTCTCCCGGGCGCTCGCCCGCTCCAGCACGGGACGGGCGTCGTCGAAGCCGTACTTCTGCATGCCGACGAGGTCGGCGTGGCCGGGCCGGGGCTGCGACAGCGGCGCGTTGCGCGCCTGAGCGGCGAGGACGTCGGCGTCGACGGGGTCGGCCGACATGACCGTCTCCCATTTGGGCCACTCGGTGTTGCCGACCTCGATCGCGACCGGCCCGCCGAGCGTCACCCCGTGCCGGACGCCGCCGAGGATCGTCACCTCGTCCTGCTCGAACTTCATCCGGGCGCCCCGCCCGTGCCCGAGCCGGCGGCGGCGCAGTTCCTCGGCGATGTCCCCCGAGGTCACGCGCACACCGGCCGGCAGCCCCTCCACGATCGCGGTCAGGGCCGGGCCGTGGGACTCCCCCGCGGTCAACCAGCGCAGCATGGCCCCGATCCTATTGACTCCGCGCGCCCGCCCGTGACGGCGTCCACCATCTGAGAGGGTGGCGCGGGTGAGGAAGCAACTGCTCGCACAGTCCCGGGCGTGCGCGGAGCTCGGATCGCCGATGTACGCGGAGCTGCTGGCACGGGCGGCGGACGACCCGGGCGGCGCCGCGGCGGACGTGCTCGGGGAGCACCGGGGCTCCGGCTACATCCTGGGCATGCTGGGGACGGTCCACCGCCTCGTGCTGGAGGGGCGCGCGCCGGACCTGGCCGCCTACTACCCGACCGCCGGCGGGACGCGGGACCCGCTGCTGGCCTGGCCCGCGTTCCGGGACGTGCTGGCCGGGCACGCGGCGGAGATCCGCGCGGGCCTCACCGACCCGCCGCAGACGAACGAGGTGGGACGGTCGGCCCCGCTGGTCGGCGGCCTCCTCGCGATCAGCGCGGCGACGGGCGGGCGCCCGGTCCGGCTCCTGGAGATCGGCGCGAGCGCGGGCCTGAACCTGCGCGCCGACCACTTCCGGTTCCGCCACGACGGCGGCGTGTACGGGCCGGAGTCGCCGGTCGTGCTGCCCGGCGCGTGGCGGGGCCTGCCGCCGGTGGACGCGCCGCTGGCCATCGTGGAGCGGCGCGGCTGCGACCCGAACCCGCTCGACGCGGCGTCGCCCGGGGCGCAGCGGCGGCTCCTGTCGTACGTGTGGCCCGACCAGGCGGAGCGGGTGGCGCGGCTGCGGGCGGCGTTCGAGGTGGCGGCGCGGGTCCCGGCGGAGGTCGTCCGGGCGGGCGCGGCCGAGTTCCTGGACGGCCTGGCCCCCGAGCGGGGCACCGCCACGGTGGTGTGGCACTCGACGATGCGCGCCTACCTGTCGGAGGACGAGGCGGCGCGCGTCGACCGGCACATCGAGGACGCCGGCGCGGCGGCCACCGCGGACGCGCCCGTGGCGCACCTGTCGTTCGAGGGCCCGGACGCCTCCCGCCTCAGCACCGCGCACGTCGTGGCGCTGCGGCTGTGGCCGGGCGGGGAGCGCCGGATCCTCGGCGAGGGCCCGTCGCACGGGCTGCCGACGACCTGGCTCTAGCGCGGGTCCGCCCAGGACTCGCGGCGGACGAGGTCGCCGTAGGGCTTCGCCATCGACCGCAGCCGGGCGGTGTCGGCGGGGGGCACGGCGTCCTCGCGGGCGTGGCCGATCGTGACGACGCCGACCACGGCGATGTCGTCGGGGAGGCCGAGCAGCTTCTTGAGCCCGTCCTTGTGGCGGACGGTCGCGAACCCCGTCGCCAGGCCCTCGTTGATCGCGGCGAGCTGGATCAGCATCAGGAACGCCCCGGAGTCGACCCACCAGTAGGGGGCGGGCCACTCCATCTCCTTGCCGTCGATGAGCTTGTCGGGGCGGGTGTAGCGGTCGTGGTAGTCGTCCTCGCGGATGCCGAGCACCATCAGCACCGGCGCGACCGACAGCCACTTCTCCGGGTAGACGGACTCCTCGGCGAGTTCGGCGACGCGCTCGCGGGTGGCGCGCTCGGTGACGACGACGAGGCGGTGGCCCTGGCTGAACCCGGCGCTCGGCGCCCGGCGGATCGTCCGGGCGATCTTCTCCACGGTCTCCGGCGGGACGGGGTCGGTGCGGTAGCGGCGCACCATCCGCCGCGCCGCGAGCACGTCGTCGAACTCCACGCTCTCTCCGTTCTCAGAGGCCCTGCTCTCAGAGGCCCTGCTCTTAGATTCCCTGCTCTCAGATTCCCTGCTCTCAGATGCCGTGCCTTCAGATTCCCTGGGTGAGGCCGCCGTCGACCAGCAGGGTCGTCCCGGTGATGAAGCCGGCCCGCTCGCTCGCGAGGAACGCGGCGGCGGCGCCGAAGTCGGCGGGCGAGCCGAGCCGGCCGAGCGGGATGCCCGCGGCGATCCCGGCGAGGCCCGCCTCCCGGTCGTCGCCGAGGAGCGCCTCGACGGCGGGAGTGAGGTGGTAGCCGGGCGCCAGCACGTTGACGGTGATACCGGCCGGGCCGAGCTCGCGGACGAGCGCCTTGGCGAACCCGGCGAGCGCGGGCCGCACGGTGCCGGACAGGGCCAGCTCCGGCGTCGGCTGCCGCATCGTCTCCGAGGCGATCATGAGGACGCGGCCCCAGCCGGCGTCGCGCATGTGCGGGACGGCGGCCTGGACGAGCGCGATGTGCGACAGCACGCACAGCTCGACGGCGTCGCGGTAGGCGTCGAGGCCGAACCCGAGGGCGGGGCCGGCCGGCGGCCCGCCCGCGTTGGTGACCAGGACGTGCGGGCCGCCGAGGTCGGCGGCGGTGCGGCCGACCCACGCGGCCGCCGCCTCGTGGTCGCGGACGTCGAGCCGGGTCGCGACGGCGCGGCCCGGCCCGGCCGCGTCGATCTCCTTGCGCGCGGCCTCCAGCCGCGCCTCGTCGCGCCCGCAGAACGCGACGTCGGCGCCGGCGGCGGCGAGCTCGCGGGCGGTGGCCAGGCCGAGGCCGCTGGTCGCGGCGGCGACCAGCGCGACCCGGCCGCGCAGTCCGAGATCCATCAGACCTCCGCGGGGATCGGGGCGGCCGGGACGGGCCGCAGCGGGTAGCGGTAGCGGGCCAGCAGCGGCAGGGCGAGGGCGGTGGCGACGGCGCGGGCGGGCGCGGGCTGGGCGCGCACCCACGCGTCGTCCTCCCGGATCCGGACCGGGCCGCGCCGCAGCCGGTCGGGGTTGCCGGTCACGGTGTGGTTGACGCCGAGCCGGGCGGTGCCGTCGCCGTCCACGGGCGGTTCGCCGGTGAGGCCGGCGTGCGCCATCACCCGCGCCAGTTCGGCGCGCGGGCCGGCGGTGAAGTCCTCGTAGCGCAGCCGCAGGCAGCGCTCGGGGAACGCGCGGGCGATCCGCTCGGACGCGAGGTTGAAGCCCGTCCAGTAGGCGGTGCTGCGGGCGGGGCCCATCGCCGGGATGTAGTCCTTCGCGCGCCGCCACGACTCGGCGGTGGCGCGCGGGTCCCGGACGACGTGCAGGACGCGGGCGTCCACGCCGGGCGCGCCGCACAGCGCGGCGGCCTCGGCGGGGAACTTGCCGGTGTCGACGATCAGCCCGGCGCCGGACTCCGCCGCGATCGCCTCGTACAGCCGGACCAGGTCGGCGACGGCCGGGTGCGCGGCGCGGACGTGCCGCGCCTCGGCGAGCCGGCGGCCGGTGTGCCGGGTCCGCAGCGCGGCCCGCTGCCGCGCGACGGCGCGTTCGGCGTGCCAGGCGGGGTCGGCGCCGGCGATCCGGGCGATGACCGCCTTCCACAGCGGGCACGCCGGGACGTCCCGCCCGCAGCCGCACAGGGTGTTGGTGCCGCGGCCGAGGACGCCGTTCGTCCACAGGTAGCGCAGCTCGCCGACGTGGACGGCGCCCGGCAGCTCGCCGAGCAGGTTGCCGAGCAGGGTGGTGCCGCTGCGGCACCAGCCCGTCACGTACAGGACGCGGACCATCAGCGGCGCCCGGCGCCGGAGCCGACGACCTTCCGGACGGCCTCGACGACGTCGTCGCGGTCCCGCGCGGTGAGGTTCGCCGACAGCGGGATGTCGACCGCCTCGTCCAGCCGCGCCGCCGTGGCGGGGTACTCGGCGCGGGCGCGCTCGGGGTCGGGGAACAGGAACCGCCAGTTCCAGAACGCGCGGACGTTGGTGTCGCCGGGGTCGCCGAGGGCGCGCGCGTCGATGCCCTCGGCGCGCAGCGCGGCGGCGGTCCAGGCGGTGCCGCGGGCGCCCGCGCCGGGCAGCCGGAACACCAGCGCCTCGCCGAGGTAGGCGCCGTCGGCGACGGGGCGGCGCAGCGCGAGGCCGGGCACGCCCGCGAGCCGCCCGGCGACGTCGTCGTAGTTGCGGCGGTGGGCGGCGAGCCGCTCGGGCAGGCGGCGCAGCATGGGGCGGGCGAGCGCGGCGCGGATCTCGTCCATTCGCAGCCCGTAGATCGGCAGGGCGAGGTCGTCGACGGGCGGCGGCGCGCCGTCGAAGTGCCGCGCCATCCGGCCCTCGTAGGCGCCGGAGTAGACGACCGCGCGGGCGTGCACGGCCGGGTCGCGGGCGAGCAGGAACCCGCCCTCGCCGGTGTTGAGCGACTTGTCGGACTGGGTGCTGAACGCGCCCGCGTCGCCGATCGTGCCGAGGAGGCGGCCGCCGAGCCGGGCGCCGAGCGCGGGCACCGCGTCCTCGACGACGGGGATGCCGCGCTCGCGGGCGAGCGCGCAGATCGCGTCCATGTCGGAGGCGAACCCGCGCATGTGCACGACGACGACCGCGCGGACGTCCGGGGTGAGGCGGCGGCGCAGGTCGGCGACGTCCAGGTGCAGGTCGTCGTCGCATTCGACGAGGACGGGCCGGTGCCCGGCGAGCAGGATCGCGCTGGGCGTCGCGGCGAAGGTGAAGGCGGGGCAGGCGACGCGGGAGCCGGGCGGCAGGTCCAGCGCGAGCAGCGCGAGCGTGATCGCGGCGGTGCCGCTGGCGCAGGCCAGTGCGTGCGGGACGCCGAAGTGGCGGCACAGGTCCCGTTCGAGCAGGCCGGCGCGGGTCTCGGCGTAGGGGCGGTGGTCGTAGCGGAAGTAGAGCCGGTCGCGGATCGCGTCGAGCGCGTCGCGCAGGTCGTCCTCGCCGATGAAGACGTCGCCCTTGTCGTAGGTCGGCCAGGGGTCGGTGCGCACCGGCGCGGCGCCGTCGATGGCGAGCAGGCCGGGCTGGACGTCCACGGTCATGTTCGTCTCCTCCACGGGGAACGGGAGCTTCGCTCAGGAGTGCGGGGGCGCCAGGGCGAGCACGGCGGGCACGCCTGCGGCGGGGGCGCGGCGCAGCAGCCCGTAGCCGATGCCGGACAGGCCGGCGAGCAGGCCGGGCGCGGGGGCGGGT
>NZ_VCKZ01000229.1 GCF_005889745.1 Actinomadura geliboluensis | reverse complement strand
GTCGGGCACGGCGTCCTTCTCGGGCACGGCGTTGTCGGGCGCGGAGTCCTCGATTCCGCGTCCCTGGCCGGCGGCCTCCTCGTCGTGGACCGCGCTTCGCTCTGCCGGGGGTGTCACGGATCCCGTCCCATGTCCGCTCGAATCATGTCGATCTCTCGTGCCACGGCGACCACGTCGCCGACCACCGCGATCGCCGGGGGCCTGATCTCGGCGGCGGCCATCTCGTCGGCCACCGTGCCCAGCGTCGCCGTCAGCGCCCGCTGGCCGGGGAGCGTGCCGTCCTGTACCACGGCCACCGGCGTGTCGGACGATCGACCATAGCGCATGAGGGCCGATGCGATGAGCGCCATCCGCTCCACCGCCATGAGCAGGACGATCGTGCCCCGCGCGCGCCCCAGCCCGGCCCAGTCGACGGTGGAGTCGGGGTGGCCGGGCGGGACGTGCGCGGAGACGACGTGGAACTCCTGCGACACGCCCCGGTGGGTGACCGGGATGCCCGCGGCGGACGGCACGGCGACCGCGCTGGTGATGCCGGGGACGACCGTGACGGGCACGCCGTGGCGGGCGCAGTACAGGGCCTCCTCGCCGCCGCGGCCGAACACGAACGGGTCGCCGCCCTTGAGCCGGACGACGAAGCGCCCGGCCTTGGCGTGCTCGACCAGGTACTCGTTGATGCGGTCCTGGGTGACGGTGCGGCCGTAGGGGATCTTCGCGGCGTCGATCACCTCGACGTCGGCGGCCAGCTCGTCCAGCAGGCCGCCGGGGGCGAGCCGGTCGGTGACGACGACGTCGGCCATGGCGAGCAGCTGCCGCCCGCGCACGGTGATCAGGCCGGGGTCGCCGGGGCCGCCGCCGACGAGCGCGACGCCGGCGGGCTTGCGCCGGGAGTGCCGGGATTCGAGGGCGCCGTCGCGGAGCCCCTCCACCACGGCGTCGCGGATGCCCGCGGCGCGGCGCGGGTCGCCGCCGAGCAGCACGCCCACGGTCGCGTCGCCCGCGTGGCCGCTGGCGGGCGTCCAGGCCGGGGACGACTCGGCGTCGTCGGCCCGCACCGCCCAGATCCGTTTGGCGTCGGCCTCCGCGACCACGTCGCCGTTGACCGCGGCGTCGTCGGTGACGGCCTGCACGAGCCAGGCGCCGGCGCAGTCGCCGCGCTTGTAGGGCCGCTGGTGCCAGGTGATCCGGCCCCGTTCGGCGAGCCCTTCCAGGGTGGCGGTGACGTGCGGCGAGACGAGGACGACCTCGGCGCCCGCGTCCAGCAGCGCGGGCACGCGGCGCTGGGCGACCCGGCCCCCGCCGACGACGAGGACGCGTCGCCCGCCGAGTCGCAGGCCTAGCAGGTACGGGGGCACGTGATGGTTCTCTCGGTCGGTTGCGGTGGGCGGCTGACGTGCGGTTCGTTCGACGTGCGGGGCGCTTGCGGACGACGGTGACCGGCAAGTTTCTTTGTGGAATAAAGGTACTCGGGATATGGAGTCCCTGCAGAGGGGCTCCGCCCAGTCGATAGCCGAGCGTGACTCAACCGTTGATCACGCCGCTACGGCCGTCCGGAGGCGTCGTCCCCGGCCGCGCCGGGCTTCTCGCTGACCCCGGCGGAGTCGAACGTGGCCACGTCGTGCAGGACCCGCACCGCGCCCTGGACCAGCGGCAACGCCAGCAGGGCGCCGGTCCCCTCGCCGAGCCGCAGCTCCAGGTCGACGAGGGGCCGCAGGCCGAGGGCGGCGACGGCGGCGGCGTGGCCGGGCTCGGCCGAGCGGTGCCCGGCGACGCACCCGGCGAGGGCGTCCGGGCGGAGCGCGGCGGCGGCCAGCGCGGCGGCGCCCGCGATCACCCCGTCGAGGACGACCGGGACGCGCAGCGCGGCCGCGCCGAGGACGAACCCGGCGAGCGCGGCGTGCTCCAGCCCGCCGACGGCGGCGAGGACGTCCAGCGGCGCCGTGCCGTGGCCGGGGGCGAGGCCGTGCCGGTCCAGGGCGGCGCGGACGACCGCGACCTTGTGCGCGTGGGTGGCGTCGTCGATGCCGGTGCCGCGGCCGGTGACGTCCTCCGGCGGGAGGCCGGTGAAGGCGGCGATCAGCGCGGCGGACGCGGTGGTGTTGGCGATCCCCATGTCCCCGGTGAGCAGGCACCGGGCGCCCTCGGCGACGAGCGCGCGGGCCACACTGATGCCGGTCTCGACGGCGCGGCGGGTCTGCTCGGCGGTCATCGCGGGTCCGGCCGTCATGTCGGCGGTGCCGGGCGCGATCTTGCGGCGGAGCAGGCCGGGGGCGGCGTCCAGTTCGGCGGCGACGCCGACGTCGACCACGGTGACGCGGGCGCCGACCTGGGCGGCGAACGCGTTGACCACGGCGCCCCCGGCCAGGAAGTTGGCCACCATCTGCGCGGTGACCTCTTGCGGCCACGGAGTGACGCCCTGCGCGTGCACGCCGTGGTCGGCGGCGAACACCGCGACGGCGGCGGGTTCGGGCAGCGGCGGCGGGCACTGCCCGGCCAGCCCGGCGAGCCTGACCGACACCTCCTCCAGGACGCCGAGGGACCCGGGCGGCTTGGTGAGCCGCGCCTGGTGGTCGCGGGCGTCCCGGACGGCCGCCTCGTCCAGCGGGGCGATGGCGGCGATGGTCTCGTCGATCAGGTTCACAGCGTCCTCTCTGCGGTCAGATGCCGAGCTCGCCCAGTACGTCGAGCAGCCGGTCGTTGGACGGACGGTCGCGAACGGCGATGCGCAGCCAGTCCGAGCCGAGCCCTGGGAAGGTGTCGCCGCGCCTGACGGCGTAGCCGCGTTGCCGTAGGAGCGCCCTGATGCCGAGGGCGTCGGGCACGCACAGGCACAGGAACGACGCACGCGCTTCTGGGACGACGTACAGGCCGCGTCCGGTCAGCTCTGCGGCCAGCCGGTCGCGTTCTTCGCCGAGCTGGACGGCCCATGCCTCGGCCTCGGCTACGGCTTCCGGCGAGGAGCAGGCTTCGACGGCTACGAGCGCAGGGGTGGACACGGCCCAGAGTGGCTGTGCTTCTGCGAGCCGCCCCACCAAATGGGGGTCGGCCAAGACGTAGCCTGCGCGGAGCCCGGCGAGCCCCCATGTCTTGGTCAGGGACCGGATGACCACGACGCCGGTGGGGAGCCGGCTTGCGAGGGACTCCGGTTCGCCTGGGACGACGTCCATGAACGCCTCGTCGACGACGACCGTCCGGCCGGGCCTGGCGAGGGCGGCGACGGTGTCGGCCGGATGCAGGACCGACGTGGGGTTGGTCGGGTTGCCGACCACCACGAGGTCGGCGTCCTCCGGGACGAGCCCGGGGTCGAGGGTGAAGTCCTTGCTGAGGATCACCCGCTCCACCTCGTGTCCGGCGGCCCGCAGCGCGGCCTCGGGCTCGGTGAACTGCGGGTGCACCACCACCGCCCGGCGCGGCGCGAGGACGCGCGCGAGCAGCACGAACGCCTCCGCGGCCCCGGCGGTGAGCAGCACCTCCTCGACGGACCTGCCGTGCCGCCGCGCGACCGCCCGGCGGGCCGGGCGCGGGTCGGGGTAGGCGGCGAGGTCCGCGACGGACGCCCGGATGCGCTCGGCCAGCCACGCGGGGGGCATGCCCGTGCGGACGTTGACGGCGAAGTCGGCGAGCCCGCCGCCGACCTCCGCGTCGCCGTGGTGGCGCAGATCGACCTCGTACGCGGCGCTCATGCGCGGGCCGCCTCGTGGTAGAGCAGGGCGTTGACGGCGGCCGCCGCGACCGCGGAGCCGCCCTTCTCCGAGACGTTGCTGAGCTGCGGCAGCCCGCTGGCGCGCAGCGCCTCCTTGGCCTCGCAGGCGCCGACGAACCCCACCGGCATGCCGATGACCAGCGCCGGTTCGACCCGGCGGGCGATGATCTCGAAGATCGCCTCGGGGGCGGAGCCGACCACCCAGACCGCGCCCGGCCCGACCTCGGAGTAGGACAGCCGGACGGCCGCGGCCGAGCGCGGGATGCCGGCGGCGCGCGCCATCCGGGCGGCGGCCGGGTCGGCGGCGTGGCAGAGCGTCTCGCGCGCGGTGATCCCGGCGGCGACCATGCCCTCGTCGGTGACGATCGGCGCCCCGCCGCGCAGCGCGGCCCATCCCCGGGCGAGGTGCTCCTCGCTGGTCAGCAGGTCCACCGCGTACTCCAGGTCGGCGGTGGCGTGGATCACCCGCTCGGCGACGGCGCGCCACAGCGGCGGCATCGGCGACAGGTCGACGCGGGACCGCAGGATCTCGTACGACCGGACCTCGATCGGGTGGGGCTGACGGACGGTCAACTGCGCTCCTCCAGTGCTCCGGATGCCTGCTTCCGGACGGGGTACCAGGGTTTCACGCCGCGCCGGGCGGTATGTCCGGCTCGTCGGGCGGCGCGGGGATCGTCTCGATGGGACGGTCCGTCCGGGGCGCCCGCCGCGCCGGGGCCGGGACGTCCCGCTCCCCCCAGACGACGGCCACCGGATCTCCCGGCCGCTCCGGTGGGGTCAGCCGGGCCGCCTGGAGCTGGACGGCGCCGGAGGTGAAGCCGCGCTCATCCAGGATGTCCAGTATGACCTGAACGTCGCCGAGCGAGGGAACGGCGACGACACGGGACGGGCTCAGCCCGGCGCACACCCGGACGGCCTCCGCCCCGCCCTGCCCTGAGAACACCCCAGGCCCGAGGAACACGGCGTCGGGCTGCGGCAGATGGCCGGCGGCGGACCGGACGTCGCCGGACGCCATCGCCACCTTGACCCCGTGCAGGCGCACGTTCCGCCGGACGCGCTCACACGCCGCGTAGTCGCGGTCCATGGCGACCACGGCGGCACCAAAGCGCGCGCACTCGATGCCCACAGAGCCGTCGCCCGACTCCACGTCCCACACCATGTCGCCTAGGCCCGGACCGAGCTTCGCCAGCACGAACGCCCGGACCTCCGGGCTCAGGCCGAATACGTCGCCGGACCCGTCGCCGAACGCGTCCGCGGGCAGCGCCCACCCGGCGGGCGTACGCGGAGGCCCCGAAACCCAGCCCGTTTCCCCCAGGGCGTACCGGTTGTCCAGGACGAGCACCACATCAGGGCTGTTCCATGGACGGGTGGTGGCCTCCGCAGGACGGACGTACACGACCCGCTCCCCAGGCCCGCCCAGGTCCTCGCAGACCACGAACGAACGCGGCGTCACCGGGAACAGCGCGCGCGCCAGTTCCGCTGGCCCCGCACCAGGCCCGGTCAGCACGGCCACCTTCGGGTGGGCACGGCACGCGTTCACCGCCTGCCTGAGGTGCCCGCCCCTGGCGGAGACGACCACAGCGTCTTCCCAGGGCAGCCCCGCCTGGGCGAAAGCCCGCGCCACCAGCGGCGTCGCAGGGATGGCTTCAGGCGCGTACCCCTGTTCGAGGAGTTCGCGGACGATGCCGAAGTAGCCCGGATCCCCGCCCACGACGAGCACGACGTCCTGATCGGCGGCATCGGCCTCTTCCAACACCTCCCGCAGGGCCCCGGCCACGTCGTCGGCGGCGACCTTGCGGACGTCCGGCGGCAACGGCAGGCCGTCAAGCAGGCGAGCCTCGCCCACCACCAGTACAGCACTCTCCAAAGCCGCCACGGCCGCGCCGGAAAGCGGCGAACCATCGCGGCCGACGACCGTAAGCATCGCCCTGCCCTGCCAATCGCCTACCGAGCCGGCCCCCAACGGAACCGGTCCCCACCGAACCGATCTAGCGGGCGCTCACCGGGCCATCCGCCCGTACATGCCGACCATGCGCTCGCCCGCCGCGTCCACCAGGACGACCTGCGCCGCGACCGGCGCGGCGGACCCGGACTGCGCGCCGGCCGCCTCGGCGGCGACGCGCTCCAGTTCCCCGGCCGTCCGGCGGCACAGCTCCCGCCCGCACGGCCCGAGCTTGCCCGCCGCCTCCCACAGCGCGTACACGTCGCGCGGCGTCGCCGCCCGCGACACCTCCCCGGCCAGCGCGACCCCGCAGTCCATGTCGAGCGTGACCGACTCCAGCAGGCCCGTCATGCCGCCCAGCACGGCGATTTGCTCGCCCAGGCCCGCGACCAGGACGACCTGCGCGAGCCCGTCCCCGACCGCCGCGCCGACCGCGTCGCGGACCGCCTCCGCTCCCGCGCCGACCGGGACGAAGCGCTCCTCCGGCAGCGTCGGCAGCATCCGATGGGCCGCCTCGCGCGCGCCCTCCCCGTACATCACGAGCGTCCGATCCGTCGCGGTCACTGGTGCCGTCCCTCCTCGTCGTCGGCGCCGAGCCTCGCGGAGGCGCCGCCCGGATGCGGCCGCGGCGCGCCGGAAGGCGGCGGATCGGTCGCGATCCGGCTGAACACGATCATGTCGCGGTTGACGCCGTCCGCGTCGCGCTCGGCGCCGCGCGCGACGCCCTCGCGCAGGAAGCCGGCCTTCTCCGCGACGCGGATCGAGGCGTGGTTGGTGACCATCGCCCGCAGCTCCACGCGGAACAGCCCGCAGTCGTGCAGCGCCCAGTCGGCGACGAGGCCGAGCGCCTCGGTCGCGTAGCCGCGCCCGCGCGCGGCCGGCCGCATCCCGTAGCCGACCTCGCACGTCAGTTGCGCCCACTCCACCTTGAACAGCCCGATCGTGCCGATAAGGTCACCGGTGCACCGCTCTGTCACCGCGAGATGGATTCCCAGGCCCAGATGCTGAATGTTGTGGACGCCCGTCTGGAGGAACCAGGCGATGGGCTCGGCCTCCAGGGCGGTCGGGAAGTTGGGCGGCAGGAAGTCCTCCCCGGCGCGGATCACCTCGATCAGCACCGCGGCGTCGTCCAGGCCGAACGGGCGGAGGACGAGCCGCTCGCCGGCGAGGCGCACGGTCTCCTCGAAGCCGTTCACGCGCGCTCCCCTCACGCCGCCCGCACGGCGCGGGCCGCCCGCACAGAATAGGCTGCCACGGTGAGCTACCAGCGCCTGTCCCCGGACGAACGGCGTGCCCAGATCCTGGCCGTCGCTCGGCGGATGTTCACCGAGCTGCCCTACGCCGAGGTGTCCACGGCCGCGATCGCCCGGGAGACCGGCGTGCAGCGCGGCCTGATCCACTACTACTTCGGGACGAAGCGCGAGCTGTTTCTGAAGGTCGTCCAGGGGCTGACGGCGTCCGCGGCGATGCAGGCCCCGCCGCCGGACGACCGGCTGACGCTGCCCGAGTCCGTCGAGCTGCTGGTGAACCTGTTCCTCGACACCGCCGAGCGGAACGCGACGACCTGGTTCGCGGCGCTGGACGCCGAGGGCTTCGGGCAGGACCCCGAGCTCCTGCGGATCGTCAACCGGTTCAAGGACGAGGCGGTCAAGCACATGCTCGCCGTCCTGCGGGTGCCGGAGCCGACGGAGACGCTGCGGGCCGTCCTGCGGGTCTACTCGGGGCTGGTGGACGCGGCGACGCGGCAGTGGCTGCAGGAGAAGACGCTCGACCGCGAGCAGGTGCACACGCTGCTCTCCCGGTCGCTGCTGGCGCTGGTCAGCGACATCGGGCCCGCCTTGGAGAAGGACTGACCCCGGGCCCGCTCAGCACGGGCCCGGGACGAGCCTCAGCACGGGCCCGGGGCGCGCTCAGGACGAGAAGGCCGCGCCCGGGACGGCGAACCAGACGGCCTTGCCGCGCACGGACGGCCCCAGCCGCGAGAGCGTGCGCCGCAGCCCCCAGCGCCCGCCGGACAGCTCCCGGACGATGCTGAGCCCGCGCCCGCAGTCGCCGGACGTCCACGAGTAGCCGGGCAGCGCGGCGTCGGCGAAGGCGTCGAAGACCGCGCAGCGGATCTCCCGCGCCCGGCCGCCGCCCTGGTAGAGCCACAGCTCGTGGGGCCCGTGCCCGCCGGCGTGCTGGTAGGCGTTGGTCGCCAGCTCGCTGACCATGAGCAGCGCGTCGGCGACGGCGTCCGGCGGCACGCCGAGCGAGGCGAGCGCGTCGCGCAGCACGCGGCGGGCGTGGCCGGCGCAGCCGGGGCCGCCCGGCAGCGCCCACACCCAGCCGGGCATGCCGTCGCCGGAGGCGTCGCCGCCGTCCCGCGCGGTGTCGCCGTCCCGCGCGGTGCAGGGCAGGCTCTCCGCGTCGGTGATGGTCGATGGATCGGTCATGACGTCCGCCGTCGGATCGGCCGGCGTGCTCTTCACGGGTCCTCCCGTGGTCAAGGTGCCCGGGCACACGACCGCCACCGTCACTGTCGGTCCTCAGGCGGTCACGGATCCAAGACTCTCGTGAGATTCTCACGATCGCAAGCCTCTTCCCGGAATTGCCCCGCACGGAGCGCGGGGTTGGCCAATCGCGTTGTGACGGGCGGCGAGAGTCGCAAGACTCCACTGCCATGACTTACCGCCCCACCGTCCGTGGCCGCCGCCTCGCGCGGGAGCTCCGCAAGCTGCGCGAGGAGCAGGGCCTGACCCTGCAGGAGGTGGCGGACCGGCTGGACTGGTCGCGCGCCACCGTCTCCCGCCTCGAGACCAGCCAGACCCGCCCGAAGCCCGGCGACATCGCCGACATCCTCGACCTCTACGGGGTCCCGAGCCCGGACCGCGACGCGCTCATCACCCTCGCCCGGCAGGCGGGCCAGCGCGGCTGGTGGACCGCCTACCAGGACGTCTTCGCCGGCAGCTACGTCGCGCTGGAGGACGAGGCGTCCCACATCCGCACCTGGGACCCGCAGCTCGTGCACGGGCTGCTGCAGACCGAGCCGTACTCCCGCGCCGTGATCACGGCGGGCCGGCTGCTGCCCGCCCAGGAGGACATCGAGCGCCGCATCGCCGCCCGCAAGATCAGGCAGGCGCTGCTGGACCGCGCCGACGCGCCGCGCCTCCAGGTCATCTTCGACGAGGCGGTGCTGCACCGCCCGATCGGCGGCGTGGAGGTGATGCGGGCGCAGCTGGAGTCGCTCGCCACCATCGGGCAGACCCACCCAACCGTGACGATTCAGGTACTTCCGTATAAATCAGCGGCACATGCGGGCCTAGACGGACGTTTCACCATATTGTCGTATCCAGACCCCGCAGACCCCGATATCGCCTACGTCGAGGGCACTATGGGTGACGTTTACCTTGAGAGCGCCGAGGAAATAGCGAAGCATAGGGACCGCTTCGATCGCATCGAGGCGGACGCCCTGTCCCCCGAGGATTCCGCGCACCTCATAGCCGAGGCAGCAAGGAGCAGCCCGTGACCAACCTGCAGCGCGAACTCACCGGCGCCGTCTGGCGCAAGTCGTCCCGCAGCGGTAGCGGTGACCAGTGCGTCGAGGTGGCGCCACTGACCCGCACCCTCCGCGCGGTGCGCGACTCCAAGGATCCCGCCGGACCGGCCCTGGTGCTGACGCCGGCCGCCTGGCGGGGCCTGCTGGACGCGATCAAGGAGAGCTAGCGACCGGCCGGGGGCCGTGGCGGGCGACGCGCCCGCCGCGGCCCCCGGGCGCGTCCGCCCACCGGGTCCCCCTTCCGAGAAACTAGAACGTGTTCTAGTATCGCGGTGCGTCGACAACCGGAGGGTGAACGTGACCGCGGAACTCAAGCTCGGCATCAACGTCGGCTACTGGCAGGGCGAACCCGACGACCAGACCGAGACGGTGCTGGCCGCCGAGCGCTGCGGCTACGACTCGGTGTTCACCGCCGAGGCGTACGGCTCCGACGCGTTCACCCCGCTGGCCTGGTACGCCGCCCGCACCTCCCGGATCAAGCTCGGCACCGCCGTCGTGCAGATGTCGGCGCGCACCCCGGCGGCCACCGCGATGCACGCGCTCACCCTGGACGCGCTGTCCGGCGGACGGGTGATCCTCGGCCTCGGCGCGTCCGGGCCGCAGGTCGTCGAGGGCTGGTACGGGCAGCCGTTCCCGAAGCCGCTCGCCCGCACCCGCGAGTACCTCGACATCGTCCGGCAGATCTGGCGCCGCGAAGGGCCAGTGACCAGCGAGGGCCCGCACTACCCGCTGCCCTACCCCGGCGGCGCCGGGCTCGGCAAGCCGCTGAAGTCGATCGTGCACCCCGTCCGCTCGGAGATCCCCGTCTACCTGGGCGCCGAGGGGCCGAAGAACGTCGCGCTGTCCACCGAGGTCGCGCAGGGCTGGCTGCCGCTGTTCGTCGACCCGCAGCAGATCGACTCCGTCTTCGGCGCGTCGCTCGCGAACCGCCCGGACGGCTTCGAGATCGCCGCGACCGTCACCACCATCGTCACCGACGACCTCGCCTCGGCGCTGGAGTTCGCCAAGATGCCGCTCGCGTTCTACATCGGCGGGATGGGCGCCAAGGACCGCAACTTCCACCTCGACCTGATCGGCCGGCTCGGCTTCGCGGAGCAGGCCCAGCGCGTCCAGGAGCTGTTCCTGGCCGGCCGCCGCGACGAGGCGTTCAAGGCCGTGCCGGACGAGCTGGCCGACGCCATCTCGCTGCTCGGCCCGCTCGGCCGGATCAAGGAGCGGCTCCAGCTCTGGCGCGACAGCCCGGTCAGCACCGTGCTGATCGCCGGGGTGCGGGACGAGCCGACCCTGCGCGCCATCAAGGACCTGGCCGACTCCTGACGGCGCCGCCGCCGGCCGGCGGCGGTTCTCGACGAGATCAACTGCACATCACCGCGCGGAATCGAGGCATGTCTCCGGGTGCTGCACCGAAGGCACCCAGAGACACGCACCACGATTCGCGGACTGGAGATGGGACACACGATGTCCACGCAGGAGACCGCCGCCCGGCTGCTCGTCAGGACCCTTGAGGCGGAGGGGGTCGAGTACGTCTTCGGCATCCCGGGCGAGGAGAACATCCACTTCGTCGACGCCCTGAACGACTCGTCGATCCGCTACGTCCTCGTCCGGCACGAGCAGGCCGCCGCGTTCATAGCGGAGATCTACGGCCGGCTCACCGGCCGCGCCGGGGTGGCGTCCGCGACCCTCGGGCCCGGCGCGATCAACCTGCAGCTCGGCGTCGCGGACGCCACCACCAACAGCACCCCCGTCGTGGCGATCTCCGCGCAGGTCGGGCTGGACCGCATCTACAAGGAGTCGCACCAGATCATCGACCTGGTGTCGCTGTTCCGGCCGATCACCAAGTGGGCGGAGCTGGCGCCGCGCGCCGAGGCGCTGCCGGAGATGGTGCGCAAGGCGTTCAAGACCGCGCAGACCGAGCGGCCCGGCGCCGTCTACCTCGCCATCCCCGAGGACGTCGAGGCGGCGGAGGTCGCCCCGGGCCTCGCGCCGCTGCCGGTGAACACCGTCCGGGCGCAGGAGCCGTCGCCGTCCCAGATCGCCCGCGCCGCCGACGTGCTCGCGCTCGCCCGGCGGCCGATCGTCCTCGCCGGGCACGGCGCCACCCGCGCCGGCGCGAGCGCCGCGCTGGTCCACTTCTCCGAGCACCTCGGCCTGCCGGTCGCGACCACGTTCAACGGCAAGGGCGTCTTCCCCGACGACCACCGCAACGCTCTCGGCGCCGTCGGCTTCATGCGGCGCGACTACGTCAGCTTCGGCTTCGACGAGGCGGACGTGCTGATCGCCGTCGGCTACGAGCTCCAGGAGTTCGACCCCGTCAAGGTCAACCCCACCGCCGACAAGAAGATCATCCACATCCACCAGTTCCCCGCCGAGGTCGACGAGCACTACCCGGTCGAGGTCGGCATCCAGGGCGACATCTCCCGGTCGCTGTACGCGCTCGCCGACGCGGTGCACCGCCGCTTCGACGACACCGGGGCGGACCGCGCCCACCGCCGTCCGCCGACGAGCCGCCGGATCCGCGAGCTGCTCCGCGAGGAGCTCGCCGAGGGCGCCGCCGAGGACGGCCACCCGCTGTCGCCGCGCCGCGTCGTCGCCGACATCCGCGCCGCCATGGGCCGCGAGGACATCGTCCTCGCCGACACCGGCGCGGTGAAGATGTGGATGGCCCGCATGTACCCGACCTACGAGCCGAACACGCTGCTGGTCTCCAACGGCCTGTCGTCGATGGGCTTCGCCGTGCCGGGCGCGATCGCCGCCAAGCTCGCCCGCCCCGACCGCCGCGTGCTCGCCGCGACCGGCGACGGCGCGTTCCTGATGAACTCGCAGGAGCTGGAGACCGCCGTCCGCGAGAACATCCCGATCACCGTGCTGATCTGGGACGACTCCGCCTACGGCCTGATCGGCTGGAAGATGGACCTCGAACTCGGCCGCAGCTCCCACATCACGTTCGGCAACCCCGACTTCGTGAAGTACGCGGAGAGCTTCGGCGCCCGCGGCTACCGCGTCGAGGCGGCCGACGACCTCCTGCCGACCCTCCGCAAGGCCCTGGCCGACGACGCCGTCTCGGTCGTCACCGTCCCCGTCGACTACTCCCACAACCTTCAACTCACGGACAAGCTAGGCGACCTCACCGACCCGTTCTGACCGGCTCGCCAGGCGTCAGGCGCGGCAGAGGATCTCGCCATGGGTGACGGCGTACCAGCCGTCGTCGGCGGCGGCCCACGCCTTCCAGCCGTCGTAGACGCGCCGCAGCTCTTCGCGGGTGGCGTGGCCGCCGGCGACGGCGTGGTCGGCGACCGAGGAGCGGAGCAGGCGGCCGCCCCATGATTCGCTCCACCATTCGCGTTCGTCGGGCGTGGAGTAGCACCAGGACGAGGCCGACGCGGCGATGTCGGTGAACCCGGCGGCGCGGGCCCAGGAGACGAGGCGGCGGCCCGCGTCGGGTTCGCCGCCGTTGCCGCGGGCGACCCTGTAGTAGATCGGCATCCAGGCGTCCATGCCGGGCGGGTCCGGGTGCCAGGCCATGGTGCCGAAGTCGGCGTCGCGTGCGGCGACGATGCCGCCGGGCCGGGTGACGCGGCGCATCTCGCGCAGCGCCTGGACGGGGTCGGCGACGTGCTGCAACACCTGGTGGGCATGGACGACGTCGAACGTGCCGGCGGCATAGGGCAGGGCGTGGACGTCGGCGACGGCGAACTCGACGTTGGCGAGGGCGGCGTTCTTGCGGGCCTCGTCCAGGGCGGCCTCGGCGGAGTCGGTGGCGGCAACGCGGCCGGGGGCGACGCGCTCGGCGAGCCCGGCGGTGATCGTGCCGGGGCCGCAGCCGACGTCCAGGACGGACGCGCCGAGACGCAGGTGATCGACCAGGTAGGCCGCGGAGTTCTCGACGGTCCGCCACGTGTGCGAGCTCAGGACGCTCTCGTGGTGGCCGTGGGTGTAGGTCGCTTCAGGGGACATCGGATCGCCTCTCTGTGCCGTGCCCTCACCCTACGATCGTTTCTCACACTTTGAGAAATGAGTCTTTCTATATGAGACAGCCAGGCGAAAGTGAAGGGGACCGAGGTTTCTCGGCCCCCTTCGTCGTCGGTCCGGGGTCAGGCGGCCACGGCGACGTGGGCGGGCGCGGGCCGCAGGGACGGGGCCGCGCGCATCGGCAGCGCCTCGACGGTGGCCAGCGCGGGCGGGATCTCGGCGTAGGCGTTCAGCGACGCATGGGAAAGGTCGGTGAGCCACGGCTCGACGACGGTCCGCTCGGCGGGCCCGTCCAGCCGCGGGTGGGAGAGATGGAACGTGCCGGTCGCTGCGCTCATGCCAACGCCCCTTCCAAAGCCCGGTGGGCCGCGCCGGTGCGGATCGCCACCGTCATTCACATACCCGTTGGTACGCCTGTACAAGCCACTCGGTTCGGCATCTGTTCCCAGGTGTCGCCCGAATCACAAGGTCAACGCTACGCGGCCCCTCTGACATTCTCGAACCTTTATTCGACCGGCTCAGGACCGGCGGCGGCCGCGGAACGACTCGGCGATCTCCATGGCGGGCATCACGATGCCGCCGTAGATCACGAAGGCCGCGAACGCGAGGACGAACGGTACATAGATCAGGTACATGCCTCCAGCGTGCGCGGGGCCGCCCGGCCTTCGCATCGGGCGCGGGATCGGTCCCGGGCGGCGGAGTATCGGCCGAACGGTCGATCCGGCGGTCGGCCGCGGGTCGTACGCTCCATGGGCGTGAGCGACATCGGGGCCCGGCTGGACCGCATCCACCTGTTGGGCGGCTGCCTGGCACGCACCGCCTACGCCGCGTTCGCCGGGCTGTACCTGCTGGGCTGCCTCGTCGCCGGGCCCCCGTTCAACCCCGGCTCGTGGCTGGTGCTCGTCGCGGCCGTGGCCAACGCCGCCGCGGTCTCCGGGCGGCGCTTCGCCGTGTGGGCGGTCGTCGCCGGGTCGCTGTCGGCGCTCACCACCCTTCTCTTCGCGATGGAGCCGGGGACCGAGGGCGGGCCCGCCGTCCCGAGCCTGTTCGCGGAGATCGGCGCCCTGCTGATCCTCCTCGTGCGGACGGCGTGGAAGATGCCGCGGCGGCGGCTCGTCCCCACGGCGCTGCTGCTCGGCGCCGCGATCCTGTCGACGCCGCTGCGCTGGTCGGCGCTCGCGGCGGTGCTGTTCACCGCGCCGCTCGGCATCACCGTGGGGATCGCCGCCGGCATCGGGCTGTACCTGCGGGCGATGGACGCGCGGCGCGCCAGGTCCCTCGCCGCGGCGCGCCGGGACGAGCGGCTGGAACTGGCCCGCGACCTGCACGACTTCGTCGCCCACCATGTGACGGGGATCGTCGTCCAGGCCCAGGCGGCGCGGTTCGCGGCCCGGTCCGGGGCGGCGCCGCCCGGTCCGGACGAGCTCGACGACCTGTTCGGCGGCATCGAGAAGGCCGGGACCGAGGCGCTCACCTCGATGCGGCGCATGGTCGGGCTGCTGCGCGACGCCCAGCACGTCAACGCGGCCGACGGGGACGCCCGCGGGGCCGACCGGCGTCCGGTCGGGGACCTCGCGCGGCTCCGGGAGCTCGTCGAAGGGTTCGACCATCCGCCCGCCGCGCTGGTGATCGCGCCCGATCTCGGCCCGCTGCCGCCCGAGGTGCCGGCGTCCGCGCACCGCGTCGTGCAGGAGGCGCTCACCAATGTC
>NZ_VCKZ01000228.1 GCF_005889745.1 Actinomadura geliboluensis | reverse complement strand
CGCGCCCACCCGCCCTCCAGGTGATCGCACCCGTCGAACCCGACCTGATCACCTACCCGGCCTCCGGCGGACGCTACGTCCACGCCCTTCTCTACCGGCCGCACACGCCAGGCCCGCATCCGGTCCTGCTCTCGGTGCACGGGGGACCTGAAGCCCAAGAACGTCCCGAGTACGCCTACGCCGGCCTCTACCAGTACCTCCTCCACGAGGGCATCGCGGTACTGGCCCCCAACATCGCCGGCTCCACCGGGTACGGGCTCACCCACCAAAAGCTCATCTACCGAAACTGGGGCGGCATCGACCTGGACGACCTCGACCACGCCGTCCGCCACCTGCAGACCCTCCCCGGCATCGACGCCAGCCACATCGCCGTCATGGGCGGCTCCTACGGAGGGTTCGCCGCCCTGTCCTGCCTGGCACGACTGCCGTACCAGTGGGCGGCTGGTGTGTCCTTCTGCGGGCCGTCCAACCTGGTCACTCTCGCCCGGGCCTGCCCGCCCACCTGGAGACCCACCGTGGACGCCGTCCTGGGCAATCCCGATACCGACGCCGAACACCTCACCTGCCGATCCCCGATCACCTACGCCGACGCCATCACCGCGCCGTTGCTGGTCATCCAAGGCGCCCATGACCCGCGCGTCCCCAAGGACGAGTCCGACCAGATCGTCACCAGGCTCCGCGCCCGCGGCATCGACGTGCGCTACGACGTCTATCCCGATGAAGGCCACGGATTCACCAACCGCAGCAACGAGATCAAGGCCTACGGGGACATCGCGCAGTTCCTCCTCGCACACCTGAGAGGGGAGTAGGAGCCACGTGCTCGGTCTCCTGTCGCCGATCGCCCTGCTCCGGGACCCGTCCGTGGCGCCGCTGTTCATCTCCCGCGTCATCTCCAGCGCGAGTGTCGGATTCGGCCAACTCGCCCTGGCCTGGGGCGTCATGAACCTCGGCTACGGTGCTCACGGCCTGTCGCTGGTCATGGCATGCAACGCCTTCCCGGCCCTGCTCATCATCTGCGGCGGGGTGGCGGGAGACCGCTTCCGCCGGCACCACGTGCTCATGGGTTCCGAGACATTGGCGTGCCTCTCCTGGCTGGCCATCGGTGCCGCACTCTCCACTGGGAAGGCGCCCCTGACACTGCTATGCGCGCTCGGCGCCATCGGCGGCGTCGCCACCGCCATGTTTTTGCCCACGCTGCGCGGCATCATCGCCGATCTCTTCGACTCGCCACACCGGCCAGCCGGTAACGCTCTGGTCAATCAAACGCAGGCGGTCGGCCTGCTCATCGGCCTCGTCTCGTCCGGGGCGATGGTCACCGCAATCGGCCCGGCATGGGCCGCCTCAATGCGAGGTGTCCTGTGCGGACTGAGCGCCGTGCTACTCAGCCGGCTGGCCACCACACGTCCCAGCCACCGTGAAGCCGGCCCGCTGCGCGACCTGCGGGACGGATGGCGCGAGTTCGGCGCACACCCATGGGTCTGGATCATGACACTGCAGTACACGGCGATCACGACCGCGGTGGTCTGCTACACCAAGATCGCGGGTCCGCTCTACATCACCGATGGGCACGGCGATGCTTGGGCCTGGGGCGTCATCCTTGCCTGCGAGCCCCTTGGGGCAGTGGTGGGCGCCCTGTTCGGAGCCTGGTGGCAGCCAAGCCGGGCGATTCGCGTGGCTGCGGTGCTTCCCGTCTCGGCGGCGTTGCCCATGCTCCTCATGGGAAGCGGAGCAACCTGGCAAGTGATCGCCGTTGCAGCGCTCATTCCCGGAGTGTGCCAGGCGGTCTACTACGTCCTATGGACAACCACCTTGCAGGAACGATTTGCCCCGCACGTACTCGTCCGTGTCAACAGCTGGAACATGGTGACCAGCTATGCCCTGATGCCACTCATCATGCTGGTATCCGGGCCACTGGCGAACACGTTCGGCCCTGAGACGCTTGCGCTCGGGTCGGGCCTTACAGCTGTCATCGCGACACTTTCTGTGTTGGTTGCCCTCTACCTGCTTCCGGAGATGGAAACTTCTGCAAAAACTGAGCTAAATAAGGCTTTCTTGTGAGGATGTAG
Organism: Actinomadura geliboluensis; assembly: GCF_005889745.1. Classification (GTDB taxonomy): domain Bacteria; phylum Actinomycetota; class Actinomycetes; order Streptosporangiales; family Streptosporangiaceae; genus Spirillospora; species Spirillospora geliboluensis. Next base: position 12,794 of record NZ_VCKZ01000228.1, on the reverse strand, counting down.
ATTGACTTCCATGGAAGTGTGGCCATGGAGTTAGTGCAGTTGCTTGATTTTAGGGGGGCCACATGCGTTCTCTTGAAGAGAAGGCTGCCCGACTGCTCGGCGGAGTTGTTGAAGCCGGAATCCTCCATCTATACCTTCGACTCCTGGCCGCAGGGCGATGCTCAACCGAGGAAGCGTCACATATACTCGGGGGAGCGGATAAGTTAAACAGCTTGATCGGCGCGGGAATGGCGCGGACCTGCGAATCGGTAGCCGATCAGCCGTCTTGGCTGATACCTGTTCCGATGGACGTTGCGCTCCAACACGCGCTTGTCGGCCTTGCTCAAGAGGCGCTGGTCGACTACCAGAGGCTCTTGGGCGGATATCAGCGCATGCGTGACCTACCGTCGTCCACGAGCGCGTCCGCAGACCCATCGGTGTGCCAGTTGGCCCAGCTCATTACCGACAGCGACGAGGTCGGCAGGCTGACCAGCACGCTCCTCGGCTCGGTGCAGCGGGAATGGTTGACCCTGGCGAGCCACGCGCCGACAGAACCGATGGAAGAAATCGGCGACATTGACGCAGCTCCCTCCGCAGTAGAGCGGGGCGCCCGATGTAGAGCGATCTATGATGCCGATTCCCTGCAAGAAGCAACCATGCGCACCAAGCTGGAAAGGATAGCCGAGACCGGCATACAGGTTCGAATACTTCCCCGCATTCGGATGAGCATGGGCCTCGCTGACGAAGCGATCGCGCTCCTTCCACTCACGGCAGCCGAGTCAGCCGGTGCGCTGTTGGTTCAGTCCTCGGTGATTGTAGACGCGCTTGGAGAATACTTTGAACTACTCTGGGAGCGAGCGATCCCATTCGGTGGGACCGGGCGAAACAGCAAAGGTCTCCCGGAAATTCAGGTTAAAATCCTCCGCCTACTCGTTCAGGGCCTGCCGGATGAGGCTATTGCGGAACGAGTGGACGTGAGTCTCACCACGGTTCGTCGACATATCAGATCTCTGCGAGAGACCCTGAGAGTCCAAACACGGTTCCAGTTGGGAGTAGCCGCGGTCCAACAGGGGGTGGTGGAGTAATTGACGGCAAGGGTGCCTTCCTGAACACGGTCAAGCATCGATGGAGGCACGGATTGCTCTCTGCCGGAAGGGGAGGACCGGAAGATATAGCGGCCAGCGTGCTCGGCCAACCGGACCCTGCTCGCGCGCGGAAATCCTTGCCGCGCGGGGAGAACGTGGCGGCGGGGCTGGGCTGTCCGGACCCTACGGATCGGCCCAGCGGACCACCGCTCGCGCGGGGAGAACCTCTGCCTCCACCCCTCTATGCCACCTCGCATCTGACTACCCCCGCTCGCGCGGGGAGAACCAGGACGGCGTCAGCAAAGGCGGCGCAGTGGTCGGACCACCCGCTCGCGCGGGGAGAACCGTCGTCAGGGGTGGGGTGCCCGGTTCAGCGTCGCGACGGACCACCCCCGCTCGCGCGGGGAGAACTTGTGCAACCTCATCACAACACTTTTCGACGGGCCATCCCGCTCGCGCGGGGAGAACCCGGCGGCGAGCAGTTCCTCCATGCGCTCGGCCGAACCTCCCCCGCTCGCGCGGGGAGAACCGAACGCGTATCCGATGTCCCGCCACCCGCGGCGGACCACCCGGCTCGCGCGGGGAAAACCAGTCACTCCGCCCCGTCCCGGGCGCGCTCGTCGGACCACCCCCGCTCGCGCGGGGAGAACGGCCTGGGCGATGCCGTAGGCGGCGATGAGTTCGGACCACCCCCGCTCGCGCGGAGAGAACGGGTCGCGGTGAGCAGGTCCATGCCCTGCGCCGCGTCCGGACCACCCCCGCTCGCGCGGGGAGAACGCGGTCATCGTCATCGGCGCGCTGATCATCAGCGGACCACCCCCGCTCGCGCGAGGAGAACGCCATCTCGATCGCGCGGCCGTACGCCTGCCTCGGACCACCCCCGCTCGCGCGGGGAGAACCCACCCGTGCGCGACCGGGATTCGAACCCGGATGGACCACCCCCGCTCGCGCGGGGAGAACGGTAGCGAGGATCGTGGTCATCGGCTACCGACCGGACCACCCCCGCTCGCGCGGGGAGAACCGGTCCAGGGTGAACCTGTCGAGCGGGATCGGCGGACCACCCCCGCTCGCGCGGGGAGAACCATGTCGGGATCCGGCTGCAGGACCCGGTGTACGGACCACCCCCGCTCGCGCGGGGAGAACGCGGAAGCGCAGGACAAGGTCAACGACCGGACCGGACCACCCCCGCTCGCGCGGGGAGAACACTTCGCGACCTGTGGCTATGTGGAGGCGTCATCGTTTTGTGATGAATGGGTGGGGAGTTGGCGGCGACGGCTCACAGGGTTGAGCCTACGTGGACGCGCTGGTTTTGTCGGTGGTCTGTGCTCCAGTGGTGGGGATCGGTGACGGGGCGGGCTGGGAGAAGGTTCTATGCGACGAGATGACCGGGCGTCCGGGGCGGCTTCGGCTGTCGATCCTCGTCTGTGGGGGAAGCAGCATGGCTTGCCCGCTCCGTATCCAGTGATCTGTCATCTGATGGACACAGCTGCGATCGCGGGCGCGTTATGGGATGCATGGGTTGAGGGCATCGCTGTGCTGAGGCACGGCGCCGGTCCCGAGTCGGCGTCAGCCAACGCGGCCATGCGAAGGCTGGTCACCTTCTGGGCCGGCCTGCATGACGTCGGGAAGATCTCTCCGTCGTTTCAAGCCGTAGTAGACGACCTCTACGCGCAGTTGCTGGTCCAGGCACCGGAGTACGGCGGAGAGGAGAATAAGCCGGTCGCCGGATTGCGGCACAACGAGGTGACGCAGTGGGTGCTGGTCGAGATCCTGCGGGGACTGGGGTATCCGGGTGGTGCGGTTGCGCGCCGGGATGTTGCGCATCAGATCGCTCAGCTACTAGGTGGGCATCACGGGCGTTTCTGCCCGGCGTTAAGCCGATCTGAGCTTCGTGATCCGCGGCGGGACGGCCTTGGGGAGGGTGTGTGGCGACAGCAGTGTGAGGCACACGTCCGAGTTCTCCAGAAGTTGACGGAGGCACACGAACCACTTAGAGAACGACTCGCTCTCCCCGTGGCAGTCGTGGTGTTGGGGATAGTGATTGTCGCGGACTGGCTGGCCAGTCAAGAGGAGTTCATCTCCGTTCGGATGCCGGCCTCGGGCTGGGAAGCCACCCAATCTGAAGTGCGTGCCCATTGGGAGCGCGCGGTGGCCGAGGCACCGGAAGTCGTCCGGGATGCAGGCTTGGGGCAGGCCCAGTTCGGTGAGAAGACATTCGGTGAGCTGTTCTCGTTTAAGCCCAACGCGTTGCAGGCGTCGGTAGCGAAAGACCTTCCCGAGCTGGTCCGCGGGCCAGGGCTGCTGCTAGTGACCGCTCCACCGGGCGATGGTAAGACCGAGGTGGCCTTGTACGGCGCGACCGTCCTGGCTCGTGCTAGCGGGGTTGACGGGCTTGGGTTCTGCCTGCCGACGATGGCGACGACTGATGCGATGCACAAGCGGGTGGCCGAGTTTGCGGGTAGGGCGCTGCTGGGGGACGCGGCGCTGACGCGCGTGCACAGTATGGCTTGGTTATCGCAGGCTGCCGCAGGGGATGCGGCGGCGTCGGCTGCTGACGCCGCCGCGGTGGTCTCTGAACCGGAGGCCTCGATGGAAGCGGCCCGGTGGCTGCATTCCAGTCGGCGTGGCCTTCTGGCGCCGCTGAGCACCTTCACCATCGATCAGGCTCTGACCGGTGTGCTGCCGGTGAGGTACAACGTGTTGCGGCTGCTGGCGTTGGCGGGCAAGGTCGTGGTCGTCGACGAGGCCCACGCCTATGACGCGTGGATGCATGCCCTGCTCGTGCGGTTGCTGGAGTGGCTCGGCGCGTTGAAGGCCCCGGTCGTGTTGCTGTCGGCAACGCTCACCGGCTCGTCCGCCCGGTCGCTGGTCGACGCCTATCTACGCGGCAGCGGTCATGACGCCGGGGCGCAGATACGACCGTGCTATCCGGGATGGTTGTTCGCCGACGCGGTTACGGGCGAAGTATGCCAGCCGCGAGCGGTGCGCAGTGAACGCGAGCGTGATCTCGCGTTCGAGGTGATTCCAGTGAGGCGAGGAGAGGATCGGGACCGTCCCGGGCATCGGATTGCCGTGATTCGGGAACTGCTGAAGCCGGTCGTGGCCAGTGACCGGGGCTGCGTGCTGGTGTGTTGCACCACGGTGAAGGAGGCGCAAGAAACCCACCAGCAGCTTGCCGTCTGGTTCTCCCAGCTGCGGGAGGCTGGTGAGCGGCCGCCTGAGTTGCGGCTGTTGCATTCACGCTTCCGGGCCGCCGACCGCGCCGAAATCACCGATAATTGCGAGGCTGACTTCGGCAAGCATGGCGCTCGGCCGAGAACGGTCCTGGTTTCTACGCAGATCATCGAGCAGTCTTTGGACCTGGACTTCGATCTGCTCATAACCGATTTGGCGCCTATGGCTCTGCTGCTGCAGCGCTCGGGACGGTGCCAGCGTCACCGAGGAAATGACCACGATCTGCATCGAGGACTGCGTCCGGAATGGATCAGCGGTGATCCACGGATCGTAGTGCTCGATCCCGTGAGCGCCGACGGGGGGTTCGCTGTCCCGAAGAGTTGGGGCGATGTCTATGACGAGTCCCTGCTGCATCGCACAAGCCGACTCCTGCATCAGCAAGGCGGTGCGCCGATCGCAGTGCCGGGAGCAGTGCAGGAACTGGTTGACGCGGTGTATGCCGCCGACTTTGCCAGCGTCTCGAAGATGGACGAAGAGACGGCGGATGCGATCGGGCGTGCTGACGGTGAGCGATTGGCGGAGCAGGCAGCTCAGCGTCAGATATCGGAACTGGTCAAGATTGAGCCACCATACAGCCGCCTGCTGAGCGATCTATGGAAGATGAGCAATGCCAAGGCTGAAATCGATCCGTCTTTGATCACGACACGGCTGGGGGCGGATTCGGCGCGGCTGGTGTGCGTCTACCAGCAGGAGCCTGACCGCTGGACCCTGGACGAGCAAGGCGAACTCCCCGTGCCTGGGATGGATGGGGCATCGAAGGTGTCCGCAGCCGGCGCTCGCCTGATCGCTCGCCACATGATTCCCGTCCCAGGGACATGGGTCGGCGGCGACGCCGAACTGTTGCCCACGCCCCTCGCCTGGCAGACGAATTCCGTTCTAGTCGACTGGGTGCTACTGCTGATGCATCGTGATTCCAACGGGCGATGGCGTGGCCGAGTCCGGCCAGGCGACGTCGAGTATGGAAGAACCACCGGCCTCATGGAGTCTTCGCCTGGCAGTCTTTCTTGTACGGCTAGTTGAGCCGTTCGAGCCCATTGCACCTGGGGGGCGCATCAACCGCCTGCCCCTGCTCTTGCAGGGACTGTGAAGAAACTGCTTGGCATCGCTTGCGTTTGCCTCTCGCTTGCGGTCGGCTGCACTCGCGCAGTGCGAAAGCATAGCCGGACTGTTGTCTTTCGCGACTGCCTGCGCCGCCGACGATTGCGGCGGTACAGTGACGCCGCGACGAATTGAGATCGCACTCAGATTGGGCGTCCACGAGAAGTCGGCTGGGCAGTTTTTCGCGAGAAAGGAGAGGCCTGTGGTATCGAGAGTCAGCTTTGATCTTGTTGAGAGGCGATGGGCAGACGTGTCCTGGCTGGATCATTTGCCAGGACACCCGTCGCGGGTCGGGTTGCGTGATCTGTTCGTTCACGCCCATGAGATCAAGGCGCTGACACTCACTCCGGCGCCGTTCCTGTCGGCGATGTACCGGCTGCTGTATGCGATGACGTCGCGGATCACGGGATTGGACGTTCTCGGCGAGAACGAGAATGAGGATGACTGGCTGGACCGCCGTTCTGAACTCGCAGGCCAGCCGCTGGACCCCGCCGTGGTCGATCGGTACTTCGACGAGATGTCCGGGCGCCTGGATCTCTTTCATCCAGAGCGTCCCTTCCTCCAGGACCCGCGACTGGCCGACCCGGAGGTATGCCCAAAGAGCGCCGGGGTGAACAAGTTGGTGCTGGGCCGTCCCGCGGGGAACAACTCCGTGTGGTTCGGGCACCACTGGGATGCCGTGCCGGCTCCGGTCCCAACTGTGGAGGCGTTCGCCGCGCTGTTGGTGTGGCTCTACTACGGGCCATCCGGCCGGTGCGCGACCCGCAAGCACGGTTCGGTCTCGGCAGCGGACGTGTCGGCGGGACCGCTACGCTCCAGCCTCTCCTACCATCCCGAAGGCGCGACGCTGCTGGAGACGCTGATGGCGGGACTGACGCCTCCGCCTCGCAAACTGCGTCCGGGCGTCGACCTGTGCCCCTGGGAGCTGGACGAGCTGCCCGATCCACTGGCCCCTCCGCCGGAACCCGATCCCTATCCCGGACTGCGGAGCCGGCTGACGGGCGGATGGCAGCACGCGCTGCTGCTGGTGCCCGACGAGACCGGCGAGAACGTGACCGACGCCTTCGTGACCTGGGGACGACGCATCAAGCAGCCCTCCACCAATGATGCGTACCTGATCCACCAGATCAGCCAGCAGGGCAACCCATACGCGCGTCCAGCCGACGCGAGCCGGGACCTGTGGCGTGACCTGGACGGTCTGCTGCAGCTCAAAACCACCAGCACCGCGCAGCCTCGGCGGCCGGAGGCTTTCGACACCGTCGACGAACTCGGTTCTGGGACGTTCAAGGTGCGAGCGCTGGGGTTCGAGCAGGACGGCAAGACCAAAGATGTCCAATTCGTGTCGTCGGCCACGCCACCGCTGCTGTTCCGAATCCAGGAGAAGGATCACCGCCGCGCGCGACGCATCGGAGACCTTCGTATGTTCGGGGAGCTGTATGGGCGGCGCCTGGAATACGCCGCCAAGCGGGCGTGGGCGCTGGTCAACAGTGAGGACAAGGTCAGTGACTGCGCTTGGGCCGACCATGCAGCGGCGGCGTACTGGCCACTCGCCGAGGACATCTTCTGGGGCCGGATGCGCCGCGAGGATTACACCGACTCCTGGAAACCCTTCCTGCGTGCGGCCGCGAGCGCATTCGACGAGGTCACTCAGGGACGTATCCGGAGTACCCGCGATGCCCGTGCCATCGAGCAGGCCCGTATCGAGTTGTACGGCGGGCGTAGAAGGACCGCAGCCAAACCCAAGCGGTCGAGCTGACGCCGGTGCGCCCATCCGATCATTGGCAGGAAGACATGACCACTCCAACTCCCGCAAGAACCAACAACACTGCGGTCAGGGCCAGCGAATTTGTCTCGACCGTCTTCAGCTTGTGTGAGGACCCTGGCAAACGGGCCGCGCTCCGCAGTGGCCTGGGACGCCCCCTCGATCGCTGTCATCGGATGCACCAGGTCATCGCCGCCCGTGTTCCGCCAGGCAGCCAGAACAGCGAACGCGCCTACTACGCCGTCGCAGCCATGATCGCCGCGCTTCCGCCCCAGGCCCGCAGCACGGTCGTACGGGAGGCACCCGAAGTCCCCGGCCCTGCTGGGTCGGCCCCTGACGGTGCGTCCGAGGACGGCGCTGAGTCCACAGGCAACGGCACGGCACTGCGACGCAACTTCGGGCAATGCCTCGCCGAAGGTGTCGAGCACGGTGTGCTTCGAGAGAGCGCCGCCGAGGCGCGCTTGAGCTTGCTCACCCGGCAAAGCGTCGATGGTGTGCATCGGCACCTGCCCGCCACCGTCCGAGTACTGGCCGACCGTTCCTCGGCGGTGGACTGGGCTCAGCTCCTGGTCGATCTGTGCCGGTGGGACAGGCATCGTGACCAGATCACGCGCCGGTGGCTGCAGTCGTTCTACCGCACCCGGTCAGCGGCTGAACGCCAGGCCGCCGAGCAGGCCGACCGCGCCGAGCACGACGAACCCGACGCAGAGTAGCCCATCTCTCTCCTCCTTCCTTCCGCCCTGACCTTCAATTGTCGGAGTCCACCATGATCACGATCCCTGGCCGTTTCCTCGAAGTACACGTTGTCCAGCCCATTCCGTTCGCCAACCTCAACCGCGACGACACCAACGCGATCAAGACCGTCAAGTGGGGCGGTGTCGAACGCACCCGTGTCAGCAGCCAGTGCTGGAAGCGCGCCATGCGGCTGCACCTGCAGCAGAACCTCGGACAGGACGCCCTGCGTACCCGCCGCTTGCCCGAACTGATCGGCAAGCACCTGAAGGACAACCACCACTGGCCCACCGAGCTCGCCGAGCGTGCCGGCCGCCACATCGCCGTCGCCAGCAGCGTCGGAGCAGAAGCCCCCAAGAAGAAGGAGAAGAAGGACAAGGAGGAGAACGTCGAGCCCAACGGCGTCTCCGATGCCTGGACCACCGCCGCAATGGTCTACATCCCCGCGACCGCCGTTGCTGAGCTCGCCGAGCTGGCCATCGAGCACCGCGAGGCCCTGGAGCAGGCCAAGGATCCCGCCAAGTTTGAGCGCAAGCATGCCGTTGTCCCCACCGACAAGATCGATGCGATCCTGCGGCGCCGCAACGGGATCATCAACCTGTTCGGACGGATGCTCGCCCAAGTCGACGATGCCAAAGTTGACGGAGCCGTTCAGGTCGCCCACTGCTTCACCACCCACGCCACCGACACCGAGATCGACTACTTCAGCGCGGTCGACGACGTCACATCCGGATGGGGCGACACCACGGGCAGCGCCCACATGGGCCATGCCGAGCACAGCGCAGGCGTGTTCTACCGCAACATCGTCGTCGACCTGCAAGACCTGCACCGCAACCTCGGTGGCAGCCTGGCCGACACACGGGAACTGGCCGCCGGCGTGATCCGCGCTGCGTTGCTGTCGCTGCCCCACGCCAAGAAGAACTCGACCGCGCCGAACACGGTCCCGGCCCTGGCTCACGTGACCGTCCGCGCCGACCGCCCGGTCTCCTACGCCGCTGCGTTCGAGAAGCCAGTTGCCGCGGACTACTCCGGCGGCGGCCACAGCGATCCCTCCGTCGAGGCGCTCAGCGCTTACGCCACAGCCGTCAACGGCTTGCTGGGAACGAGCGGGCTGCTCCACCACGCCCACGCCACCCTGTCCCCCGCCGACACCAGCGGTCTGGGCCAGCGCGTCGTGTCTTTCGACGAGCTCATCGTCGGCGCACTCGACTGTGCCCTGGACGGGGTCATGCCGCTGAAGGAAAAGGTGTGAGTCCCCAACCCACCACCGCTGTCCTGCTGCACTTGAGCGGCCCCCTGCAATCGTGGGGAGAACGGTCCCGCTTCAACCAGCGTGACACCTCACGCACCCCCACGCGCTCCGGCCTAATCGGTCTGATCGCCGCAGCCCTGGGCCGCCGCCGAGACCAACCCATCGACGATCTGACAGCCCTGCGGTTCACTACGCGCGTCGATCGGTCCGGCACCCTGCTGCGCGACTTCCACACCGTGGGCGGAGGCATGCCCCGCCCCCTCACCGTGGTCACCGCCGAAGGAAAACGCCGCTCCGCCGACACCGCGACCCTGATCTCCAACCGCTACTACCTTCAGGACGCAGCGTTCACCGTCTCCGTCACCGCACAAGACCCCACCCTGCTCGATACCTGCGCCCAGGCATTGCGGGCACCGTTCTGGCCGCCCTACTTGGGCCGCCGGTCCTGCCCACCCGACGCCCCGCTACTGATCACCACCACCAGCGGTGATCCGATCGATCACCTGATCGGCCTTCCTCTCGCCCGCACTGCCCCCCAAAGGACCCAGTCGGTCACGGTGGAATTCCGTGCGGACGCCGCCTTCACTGGGAACTGGCCCGACGGCCCGGACCCTTCTGAACACCACCAAGTGCACACACAGATCCAAGACGACCCGGTGTCCTTCGCTCCCAACTCCCGGCAATACCGGACCCGTCCGGTCTACCGACGACACTTGCAACTCCCCGCTGCCCAGTGCGCCGGCCTCGGGATCGACTACGTCAACAGTCTCGCCACCTACCTGAAACAGTCCACCGGGGAGAACACCCCATGAACACCGAGCTGTGGATCACCCAGATCGTCCCCAACACCCGCGATCGCGCCGTCCTCAAGGACCTCCGCGACGCCACGAGCTTGCATCGCCGCATCATGACACTGTTTCCCGAGGGCCTTGGAACTCAAGCTCGCCACCAGGCCGCCGCCCTGTTCCGACTGGAAGAGCAGCCCAGCGGCTTCACCGTTTTGGTACAAAGCGGCATCAAGCCCGCCTTGGACAGCCTGCCCGCCGACTACGGCAGCGCCCGCACAAAATCCCTTGCACCGCTCCTGAGTGGGCTGCGCGAAGGCGCCAACGTCCACTACAGAATCATCGCCAACGCCACCAGCAAACTCGGTAAGAACACCACCGCGGGGCGCCCCAAGCAAGTCATCCCACTGCACGGCGCAGACGCTGACCAGTGGTGGCAACGCCAAGCCGACTCCGCCGGCATGGTCCTGCACAGCCTTCACAGCAGCCAGCTTCCGGGAGCCACCGGCCGACGAGGTAACGCCCGCATGACCCATGCCCGCACCCGATTCGACGGCACCGCCACCGTCACCGATCCCAAGGCACTGATCGAGAAGATCCGGGCCGGTATCGGACGCGGCAAGCCCTACGGCTGCGGCCTGCTCACCATCGCGCCCGCATGAGCACCACACCGCCCCGCAACGCTCGGCAACGGCTAGCAGCACCCACTGCCGCGATGCTGCCCCGTATCGGTGACTCCTTATCCTTCCTCTACATCGACGTCGCGCGCATCGTCCAAGACGACACCGGGGTCAAAGCCCTGTTCCAACTCGGCGACGACATCCGCCGCGTCGCCCTGCCCACCGCCGCACTGGGGTGCCTGCTGCTCGGTCCCGGTGTCTCGATCACCACCAGAGCACTGTCAACCTTCGCCCGCCACGGGACCACCGTCATCTGCACCGGGAACGCCGGCGTCCGCTGCTACACCGCCACCGTCCCCGACTCCCTACCCACCCGCTGGCTGGAAACGCAGGCACGAGCCTGGGCCGACGACACCACCCGCACCGCCGTTGCACGCCGCATGTATCTTCAACGATTCGGCGACACCGCCCCTTCTGAAGCCACCATCGCCCAGCTTCGCGGACTAGAAGGCCAACGGATGAAGGCCCTCTACCGCATGCTCGCTGAACAGAACGGAGTCCGGCCCTTCAAACGCTCCTACGCCCCCGACGACTGGGACGCTCAGGACCCGGTCAACCGAGCCCTGTCCGCCGCCAACACCTGCCTCTACGGCATCGCAGACGCCGCCATCAACGCTATCGGCTGTGCCCCTGGACTCGGCTTCGTCCACACCGGAACCAGCCACTCCTTCATCTACGACATCGCCGACCTCTACAAAGCCGAACTCACCATCCCTCTCGCCTTCGCCCTCCACGACTCCACCGACCCCGACAGTCAAGCCCGCCGCTCCTTCCGCGACGGCCTGCGCCTGTTCCGCCTGCTGCCGCGCATCGTCGCCGACATTCAGACCCTCCTGGAACCCGACGACGGCACTCGTCAAGAAGATGCTCAAGACGCCGCCGAAGAACTCGTCGACCTCTGGGACCCCGACTTCGGACGCCTTGCCAGCGGCACCAACTACGGACACGACTGACATGGCGAACATGACCGTCATCGCCACCACCGCCATTCCCGACCACCTACGCGGCGCGCTCACCCGCTGGATGACCGAACCCTCTGCCCGGCCTCTACGTCGGCACCCTCTCCGCCCGCGTCCGCACCGAACTCTGGTCTGCCGTCGCCGCTTCCATCGACGAGGGCGCCGCTGTCCTCCTCCACCCCGACGACAACGAACAAGGCTTCACCCTCCACACCGCTGGCCGACGCCGCCGTACCCCCGTCGACTTTGACGGACTCACCCTCATAGCACTCAACCCCGCCGAACCAGACCCAGCAACCGAACCTCGCAAAGGAGGTCCCTCGCTCGGTGCACAAGAGCGAGGCAGGATTTGACCCGTACACCACATGCCGCACCGAGGGAATCCGCCCCGAGCCGGATGGTGCGGTGGCGACGGACCCCTGCGTGCGGGGAGAACGCCCTCCAAGACGTTGATGATCGGAGTTGGGACGGACCACCGCGCGCGCGGGGGAGAGCCGGAGCGCTGCCGCCGGGGCGTCGGTGTGGACCGGACCACCCGCTCGCGCGAGGACAACGAGAACCGCCCGACCCAGACTGGGGAACTCTCCGGACCACCCCCGCTCGCGCAGAGAGAACTCATGGGGTCGGTCACTCAAACCATCCGGTCTCGGACCACCCCCGCTCGCGCGGGGAGAACAGTGAGCAGATCCGACTCGCCCACGCGTTCCGCGGACCACCCCCGCTCGCGCGGGGAGAACGTCTTGGAGCGGAACGGGGCGGCCGAGGCGGTCGGACCACCCCCGCTCGCGCGGGGAGAACCTGCTGCTCCTGCAAGACGAGCCGGATGTCGCCGGACCACCCCCGCTCGCGCGGGGAGAACGGACGTTTCCTATTCGTCCCGGGGGCCTCTCGTGGACCACCCCCGCTCGCGCGGGGAGAACGTGTCCTGCGGGACCGGGATGCCCGCGCCGATCGGACCACCCCCGCTCGCGCGGGGAGAACGGCACGTACCGGTCCTCGCCGCTCACGTCCCACGGACCACCCCCGCTCGCGCGGGGAGAACCGGCGGGCGATCCTCTCGCCCGCCGCGTTGGCCGGACCACCCCCGCTCGCGCGGGGAGAACGGCGACCGCGACGATCGATGTGATCAACACGTCGGACCACCCCCGCTCGCGCGGGGAGAACGCCTCGGGGTTGTTCCGCTCGTGAACCTCCACCGGACCACCCCCGCTCGCGTGGGGAGAACCCC
>NZ_VCKZ01000711.1 GCF_005889745.1 Actinomadura geliboluensis | reverse complement strand
TACATTCTTACTGCGGGAACATTCCCCCGCGCGAGTACGAGGAAGCGTTCAACCGGTCACGTGGCACAGCGACCTAGACCGGCTGAGAACCAACAATCTGAGCCTCCAACATCGCCGGGGCGGTCCAGCCTGATGGCGGCCCCACATCCACACCCGTACCCCCACCAACACGGGCCCGAAGTTGCCCCACGGCCTTCCGTCCACCGCGCTGGCCTTAGGCACGGCAGCACCCGCACCCGACCGTCCCACCGGCATGGGTCTGGAGTTGTTCCTAGCCTGGTCACTTGCCGTGCTGGGGCGATGCCGCGTGATCGCACGACGGGTGCCATACCCGACCGCCTCAGCCAAGACGGGGCCTGAGGACGCCTTGCCCACTCGCTTGCCGGGGCCGTGCGCGATCGACTGGCCCGGGCCCGAGTCCAATGACGCGAGTGGAACCGTCTCTCTCCCCGCATGGGCGCCCGCCGTGTTTCAGTAAGGCCGGGTGACCGCACGCCGCGTCCACAGCCGACCGCCTCAGCAACAGCTCCCTGAAGACGTCGCGCACCAGACGCCGCCGTGGTGGGTTAAGGCCGTGTCCTCGACCGGCCCAAGCCCAGCCGTCGTTCCACTCGCAGGGGCCCAGAGTCGTCCCCTGGCCTGGTCGCCTGTCGTGCTGGGACAAGGCCGCGTGAGCGCCGCCCCGCGCCCGGCTGTATCACCTGCCCGGTCTGGGCCGTCAACGAGCCGGGTTGCCCGCCTGTTGGGGCAGGGCCACATGATGGGCTGGCGCACGCTTTCGTTCTAGTTGCTCGCTGCCCTGGCCTCAGGCGTGTGATCGATAGCCTGCGCCGGGCCATCACACCGACACGGGCCTGGGTTCATCCCCCGATCCGGCCGACTGCCCTGGCGGGGTCGGGCCGTGTGAGTTCGCAGGGGCGCGCCCCTGCCTGAGTCACCGAGGGATCCACCAGGGATTCGTAGACCCTCCACGGCAACGCGTCCGCACGCTCTCGGAGCAGGGTCGTAGGCCGGAAAGGAGGCGACCGTCCAGCCGAACCGGCGCGTCCTGTGTGAGCCCTCTGGGCTTGTAAAACCGCCAGTCACGGGCAGGTGGAGCGCTTGCGGCTGGGACGGTCGTGCCGTCTGCATGGCCTGGGGGCGTCCGCAGCCTGGGCGGCTGCTGCCTTGGTCGACGGGGCGTGTTCGCAGGTGCTTGCCCGTTGCGCGGCGTGGAAGTGTACGGGGGAGGGGGCTTGGTTAGCGGGTTTGGTCGGTTGGGCGGATGAGGATTTCGTTGACCGCTACGTGTTCCGGCTGGGTGAGGGCGTACACGACGGCGTTGGCTATGTCTTCGGGTTGGAGGGTGCGCATGGACGCGGCCATCTGCTGTGCGGCTGCCCGGGACGCCGGGTCGGAGATGTGGTCGGCCAGTTCGGTGGAGACGAAGCCTGGTTCCACGATCACTACGCGGACGCCCTGGGCGGTCACCTCCTGCCGGAGTGCTTCGGAGAACGCGTTGACGCCGAACTTTGTCGCGGCGTAGACGGCGCCGCCCGCTGATGCGATCCGTCCTGACGTCGAGGAGACCTGGAGGACGGTGCCCTTGCTCTTCAGCAGGTGTGGCAGGGCCGTGTGGACGGCGTACATCGAGCCCAGCAGGTTCGTTTCGACCATGCGGGTCCTTAGGGTTGTTGGTGTTGGAACTGAGGTTCCGGCGCCCAGAGGAGCCGGGTGTGGCTGATGGGGTGTCTGCCGTGAGGTGGCCCGAAAGGACTGGCCGCCCGGCTCCTCCGGGTTCTCCGGCCGC
>NZ_VCKZ01000710.1 GCF_005889745.1 Actinomadura geliboluensis | reverse complement strand
GGGTTGTAGAGCCGCCCCAGGGGCGAGGTCTCCCAGCCGGTGAAGCGGCGCCCGGTGCGGAAGTCGCCGGTTCCGGTGGTGGCGTAGCGGCAGCGCGGGACGGTGGCGCCGCGGTCCTTGGCGCAGTAGTACTCCCCCGACCCCGAGGAGATGTGCGAGATCAGGCGCGGCTTCCCGGCCTTGTAGAGGACGAGGTACTGCCGCTTGAGGTCGACGTCGACGCGGTCCTTCTCGCGCTTCTTGGCCATCGGGCGCGGGTCCTTGGGAGCCTCCAGCGCCGCCCAGAAGGACTTGCCCAGCGTGCTCTTCTGCTTGAGCCGGTTGACCGCCTGGAACGCCCACACGGCCATCTGCGTGGACGGCCCGTACCTGCCGTCCACCTTGCCCGGGTCGTAGTGCAGTTCCCTCAGGCGCCGCTGGAGGTCTTCGACGTCGGCGCCCTTCGCACCCGGCTTCAGCGTGCGCTGCGCGGGGGACGGCGTCGGGGTGGGCGTCGCCGGCGCCTTCGCAGGCGGCGGCTTCGCGGACGAGGAGCCCTCCTGGGCCCGGGGTTCGGCCTGCTCCGTCCCGTCGCAGCCCGCCAGGGCAACGGCCGCGATCAGCAGGACCGCGCTCTTCCGCACGTCGACCGGTATCCCGCGCATGCAGGAAGCTTAAAGTGCTTCCCATGCATCCGAATGCCGAAATCGTCGCGAAGGCCCTGTCCGACCAGGGCGCGACCGGGGTCATCGTCGAGCTGTCCGACTCCGCGCGGACGGCGCAGGCCGCGGCGGACCAGCTGGGCTGCGAGGTCGGCGCGATCGCCAACAGCCTGGTGTTCGACGCCGACGGGGCGCCGCTGCTGGTGCTGACCAGCGGCGCGCACCGCGTGGACACCGCGAAGGTGGCGGCCCTCGTGGGCGCGGCGAAGGTGAAGCGGGCGACGCCGGAGTTCGTCCGGGAGGCGACCGGCCAGCCGATCGGTGGCGTGGCGCCGCTCGGCCACCCGGCCCCGCTCCGTACGCTCGTGGACGTCTGGCTGAACAGGTACGACCAGGTCTGGGCGGCCGGCGGGCACCCGCACACCGTCTTCCCCACGTCGTACGAGGAACTGCTGAGGATCACCGGGGGAGCCCCCGCGGAGGTGGAGTGATGGAGATTTGGCACAACCCGCGCTGCTCGAAGAGCCGGGCCGCGAAGGCCGCGCTGGACGAGGCGGGCGTCGCGTACACCGAGCGGCGCTACCTGGACGAGCCGCCCACGGCGGAGGAGCTGGACGCGGTGCTCACCCGGGTCGGCGCCGAGCCGTGGGAGGTGGCGCGGCTGAACGAGCCGGTCGCCAAGGAGCTCGGGCTCAAGGACATGGAGCACGACCGGGCCCGGTGGATCGAGGTCATGGTGGCGAACCCGGTGCTGATCCAGCGGCCGATCGTCCTGACCGGCGACGCCGCCGTGGTGGCGCGGGACGAGGAATCGGTGCGCAAGGCCCTCGACAGCCAGTGACACGGGTGTGATTCTGGGGAGTCAGGACACGGCGAACGGTGACTCGGCCGACCTCGGCACGGAGGTGCGATGACCGCGCAGATGCGCACGGGCCCGGCGGCGCGCGATCCGCAGTTCCGGGGGATCGACCCGCCCGCGCTCAACCAGGTCATCAAGCAGCTGCAGGACGCGCAGAACGCGATCCAGGGCTGGCTGAACGCGCACCGTCCTCCGCCGGGGGTGTCCACGGCCGGGCACCGGCAGGCCGACCAGGTGGCGCAGTGGGCCGCCGACCAGCTCGGGATGCTGTCACGCCGCTACAACTACGCGGT
>NZ_VCKZ01000227.1 GCF_005889745.1 Actinomadura geliboluensis | reverse complement strand
GCCCCACCCCGTCACCATCTGCCGTCCTCCCGCCGGCCCGGCCGCGTGCCGCCGTTGCGCATCCCGCATCGCTGAACTAATGTCTGGACACGTGTCCGGAAACCAGGAGCTGACGACCGAGCCCACCCGCCGCCGCCTCACCGAGCGGCAGGCCGACACGGTGCGGCGGCTGACCGACGCCGCCGTGGAGGAGGTCGGCGAGACCGGCTACGAGGGACTGACCGTCCGCAACGTGGCCAGGCGCGCCGGGGTCGCCCCCGCGACCGCCTACACCTACTTCGCCTCCAAGAACCATCTCATCACCGAGGTGTTCTGGCGGCGGCTCAGCGCGCTGCCGCCGGTGGAGGCCGACGGCACGCTGCTCGAACGCGTGGTGGAGGTGCTGCGCGAGATCGCCCTGCTGGTGTCGGACGAGCCGGAGCTGGCGGCGGCGTGCACCACCGCGCTGCTCGGCACCGACCCCGACGTCCGGGAACTGCGGGTGCGGATCGGCGTCGCGATCCGCGAGCGGCTGCGCGCCGCGCTCCGCGACCACGACGACCCCAAGATCCTCGGCGCGCTGGAGCTGGCCTACACCGGCGCGCTCGTGCACGCGGGCATGGGCTACACGTCCTACGCCCGCATGGCCGACCGGCTCGCCGAGATGGCAGAGCTCATCCTGCCCGAACCCCCCGAGTGAGGTGACGGCCGTGGACCCTGCTGCGCAGGTCTCCTACAGCCCGTTCGACTACGCCGTCCACGAGGACCCCTACCCCCTCTACGCGCGCCTCCGCGAGGAGGCGCCCCTCTACCGCAACGACGAGATCGGCTTCTGGGCGCTGTCCCGGCACGCGGACGTCGCGGCGGCGTTCCGCGACCACGGCACGTTCTCCAACTCCCACGGCGTCTCGGTGGAGCCGAGCGCCTGGGGCCCGCACGCGCACCGGACGATGTCGTTCCTGGCGCTCGACCCGCCACGCCACACGCGGATGCGCGCGCTGGTGTCCAAGGGCTTCACGCCGCGGCGGGTCAAGGAGATGCAGGACGGCATCCGCGCGCTGACCCTCCGCCATCTGGAGCCCGCCCTGGAGAAGGGCGAGTTCGACTTCGTCTCCGACTTCGCCGGGCTGCTGCCCATGGACGTCATCTCCGAGATGATGGGCGTCCCCGAGGCCGACCGGGTCGAGGTCCGCCGCCTCGCCGACACGGTCGTGCACCGCGAGGAGGGCCTCAACGACGTCCCGCCCGCCGGGATGGACGCCGCGCTCACCCTCGTCGGCTACTACCAGGACATGGTCGCCGAACGGCGCCGCACGCCCGCCGCCGACCTGACCTCGGCGCTGCTGGAGGCCGAGCTCGACGGCGACCGGCTGGACGACACCGAGGTCATCGCGTTCCTGTTCCTGATGGTCGTCGCCGGCAACGAGACCACGACCAAGCTGCTCGCCAACGCCCTGTACTGGGGGGCGCGCAACCCCGGCCAGGCGGCGAAGCCCCTCGGCGACCCGGCGCGGGTCGACGACTGGGTGGAGGAGACGCTCCGTTACGACACCTCCAGCCAGATGCTGGCCCGGAAGGTCGTGAAGGACGTCGAGCTGCACGGCCGGCGGGTCCCCGCGGGCGACCGGATGCTGCTGCTCGTCGGGTCCGCCAACCGCGACCCGCGCGTGTTCGCCGACGCCGACGCCTACGACCTCGACCGCGACACCTCCCAGCTCGTCAGCTTCGGCGGCGGCCGGCACTTCTGCCTCGGCGCCAACCTGGCCCGGCTGGAGGCGCGGATCGCGCTGACGGAGTTCGTCCGGCGCGTCCGGTCCTACGAGGTCGACCAC
This sequence comes from Actinomadura geliboluensis, assembly GCF_005889745.1. Classification (GTDB taxonomy): domain Bacteria; phylum Actinomycetota; class Actinomycetes; order Streptosporangiales; family Streptosporangiaceae; genus Spirillospora; species Spirillospora geliboluensis. Next base: position 13,094 of record NZ_VCKZ01000227.1, on the reverse strand, counting down.
GCGAACGCCGAGCGGGTCCACTCGGTGAACGTGCGCGGCTTCGCGTCCCTGCCCGTCCGCGTGGAGGTGCGGTGATGCCCAGGTTCGACCCCCATCCCGAGCGGCGGCCCGCCGTCGTGGCCGGCGCGTCGTCCGGGATCGGCGCGGCGACGGCGACCGCGCTGGCGATGGCCGGGCACCCGGTCGCGCTCGGCGCGCGGCGCCTCGACAAGTGCGAGGAACTGGCCGCGACGATCCGGGCCGGCGGGGGAGAGGCGTTCGCGCACCCGCTGGACGTCGCCGACGCCGACTCCGTCAAGGCGTTCGCGGCGGCCGCCGGCGACGCGCTCGGCCCGATCGAGGTCGTCGTCTCCGGCGCCGGCGACCTGGCCGCCGGGCGCCTGCACGAGATCGGCTCCGACGCGTTCGCCGCGCAGATCGAGGTCCACCTCGTCGGCGCGCACCGGCTCGTGTCGCACTTCGTCCCGGGGATGGTGGGACGGCGGCGCGGCGACATCGTGTTCATCTCGTCCGACACCGTCCCCGCCCCGCGCTCCTGGACGGGCGCCTACGTCGCCGCCAAGAACGGCGTCGAGGGCATGGCCCGCACGATGCAGATGGAACTGGAGGGGACGGGCGTCCGCGCGTCCATCGTCCGGCCCGGCCCCACCGCGACCGGCATGGGCATGACCTGGGACGCCGACACCACCGGCGCCGTCCTGGAGGACTGGGTGAAGTGGGGCCACGCCCGCCACCCGTACTTCCTGCGCCCCTCCGACGTCGCCGCCGCCGTCGCCGCGATCGTCGCGACCCCGCGCGGCGCCCATCTCCGGCTCGTCGAAGTTCAGCCCGAAGCCCCCCTGGAGGAGTCATGACAGCGTTGGTGGAGCCGCGCACCGTGTCGGGCGGGCCCGACCACCTGGAGGAGCTGCGCTCGGACCCGATCGGGCTGATGCGCCGGGTCCGGGAGGAGTGCGGCGACGTCGGCGAGTTCGTGCTCGCCGGGCGGCGGGTCGTGCTGCTGTCGGGCGCCGAGGCCAACGAGTTCTTCTTCCGCGCCCCCGACGAGGAACTCGACCAGGCCGAGGCGTACCCGTTCATGACGCCGATCTTCGGCGAGGGCGTGGTGTTCGACGCCACCCCCGAGCAGCGCCGCGAGGCCCTGCACAACCAGGCGCTCAAGGGCTCGTTCATGAAGGGCCACGCCGCGACGATCTCCGCCGAGGTCGACCGGATGATCGCCGGCTGGGGCGACGAGGGCGAGATCGACCTGCTCGACTTCTTCGCCGAGCTGACGATCTACACCTCGTCGGCGTGCCTGATCGGGCGCAAGTTCCGCGAGCAGCTCGACCGCCGGTTCGCCGACCTGTACCACGACCTCGAACGCGGCACCGACGCCATCGCCTACGTCGACCCGCACGCCGACATCGAGAGCTTCCGCAAGCGGGACGCCGCGCGGGCCGCGCTCGTCGAGCTCGTCCAGGGGATCATGGACGGCCGGGACCCGCGCCCGCCGAAGGAGGACCGCGACCTCCTCGACGTCCTGATGTCCATCAAGGACCCGGACGGGACGCTGAAGTTCGACGCCGACCAGGTCACCGGCATGTTCATCTCGATGATGTTCGCCGGGCACCACACCACGTCCGGCACCGCCGCCTGGACGCTCATCGAGCTGCTCCGCCACCCCGAGGTGCTGAGCGGCGTCGTCGCGGAACTGGACGAGCTGTACGCCGACGGCCGCGAGGTCTCCTTCCAGGCGCTGCGCGCCATCCCCCGGCTGGAGTCGGCGATCAAGGAGGCGCTGCGGCTGCACCCGCCGCTGATCCTGCTGCTGCGAGTCGCGCAGTCCGACCAGGAGGTGCTCGGCCACCGCATCCCCGCCGGGACGATGGTCGGCTGCAGCCTCGCCGTCTCCAACCGCATCGAGAGCGACTTCCCCGACCCGGACGCGTTCGTCCCCGACCGCTACATCGCGCCCCGCGAGGAGGACCTCCTCAACCGCTGGACGTGGGTGCCGTTCGGCGCCGGCCGGCACCGCTGCGTCGGCGCGAACTTCGCGATGATGCAGCTCAAGGCCATCTTCTCGGTGCTGCTGCGGGACTGGGAGTTCGAGGCCGCGCAGCCGCCGGAGACCTACCGCAACGACCACTCCAAGATGGTCGTCCAGCTCGCCCAGCCGTGCGCCGTCCGCTACCGCAGGAGGCGGCGGTGAGGGTCGAGGCCGACCTGGACCTGTGCCAGGGCCACGCCATGTGCGAACTGGAGGCCCCCGACGTCTTCGAGGTCCCGCACAAGGGCAAGGTGCGGGTCCTCGACGCCGAACCCCCCGACGATCTGCGCCCCGAGGTCGCCGCCGCCGTCCGCTACTGCCCCACCCAGGCCCTCAGACTGCTGGAGACGTGATGCCCTCGTTCCCCCGTGAAGAGCTCGACGCGATGGTCGAGCACTGGCTGGCCGAGAACCGCCGCTGCGAGGAGGCCGGCGACTGGCGTCCGCTGGCCGACCTCTACACCGAGGACGCCACCTACGGCTGGAACATCGGCCCCGACCAGGACTTCATGGCCGTCGGCCGGGACGAGATCCGCGACCTCGCGCTCGGCTCGGAGATGGGCGGCCTCGACGGATGGACGTACCCGTACCAGAGCATCCTCGTCGACGAGGTGAAGGGCGAGGTCGTCGGGTTCTGGAAGCAGGTCGCCGACGCCGCCCGCCCCGACGGGACGCCCTACGAGGTGCTCGGCATCGGCGGGTCCTGGTTCCGCTACGCCGGGAACCGGCGGTGGTCGTGGCAGCGCGACTGGTTCGACCTCGGCAACGTCACCTCGGTGTTCGTGGAGATGATGAAGGCGGGGGTGCTGTCGGACGGGATGAAGCGGCGCCTCGACCGGGCCGCGGCCGGCGAGCCGATCCCCGGCTACTACCGGCGCGGCGAGAGCCCCGTCCCGATCTGGTGACCGCGGGCCCGGCCGGGTGACCGCGGCCGGCGGGTCAGATCTGGCCCTCCGGCTTCGGCGGGATCGTCGCCTTGATCGACGGCCCGAGCTCGATCAGCACGTCCCCGGCCGGGTTGTACTTCGGCGGCACCGTCACCTCGACGTACGCCTGCCGGCCGACCGCCGTGAAGGTGACCGGTCGGTCGGCGGGCACCCCGAACCAGTCGACCCCGTTGATCGTCACCAGCTCGGACGCGGGCTGCAGCGCCGCGGGCCGGGGCACGCCGCAGCGCAGCGCGATCGCGGGCGACCCCCACGCGGCGGTGAGCGGCGAGTCGGGGGAGGTGTCGCGGCGCTCCTGCCCGCGCACCTTCGCGGGCAGCCGCAGGCCCTCGCACAGCCGCGCGACGGCCGCGTCCGGGCTCGGCACGGGCACCTGCACGGCGCCGTCGCCGCAGGCCGCGACCAGCACCATCGGCCCGGCGAGCAGCACCGCCGCGAGGCGCCGCCGCCCCGCTCCCCCCGGAAAGACCATCTAGATGTGCACGATCGGGCAGGTGAGCGTGCGGGTGATGCCCTCGATCGCCTGGATCTGCGCCACCACGAGCCTGCCCAGCTCGTCGACGTTGCGCGCCTCCGCGCGGACGATCACGTCATAGGGCCCCGTGACGTCCTCCGCCAGGGTGACGCCCGTCACGCCGGAGATGTGGCTCGCCACCTCGGCGGCCTTACCGACTTCGGTCTGGATGAGGATGTAGGCCTGCACCATCACGTCCTCCCCAAGCGGAGAATCTGCCGTCGGACGGTTCACCGTATCGTGTTACGCGCCGTCGCGGGGTTCCGGGGTGCCGGGTGCCCCGGCGGGGCGGCGCGAGCTGGCGGAACACGGGGGAACGGACGCGGATGGGCACGATCGGCGAGCTGGGCGAGTTCGGATTGATCGACCGGCTGACGCGGCGGCTGCCGCAGGGCCCGGCGGTCCGGCTCGGCCCCGGCGACGACGCGGCCGTGGTCGCCGCGCCGGACGGGCGCGTCGTCGCCACCACCGACCTGCTCGTGCAGGGGCGGCACTTCCGCCTCGACTGGTCCGGTCCGTACGACATCGGGCGCAAGGCCGCCGCGCAGAACCTCGCCGACGTCGTCGCGATGGGCGCCCGGCCGACCGCCCTCCTGGTCGGCTTCGCGGCCCCGCCCGAGACCCCCGCGGACTGGGCGGAGGCGCTGTACGACGGGCTCGCCGACGAGTGCCGCGCCGCCGGGGCCTCGGTCGCGGGCGGCGACGTCGTGTCCGCGCCGCGGATCACCCTCGCGATCACCGCGCTCGGCGATCTCGGCGGCGCGGCGCCGCTCACCCGGTCCGGCGCCCGCCCCGGCGACGCCGTCGCCGTCCGCGGCAGGCTCGGCTACGCCTCCGCCGGCCTCGCGCTGCTCACCGAGGGGCGCGACGGGCCCGCCGAGCTGATCGCCGCCCACCGGCGCCCCGAACCGCCCTACGAGGCCGGGGACGAGGCCCGCGCCCACGGCGCCACCGCCCTGCTGGACGTGTCGGACGGGCTCGTCCAGGACCTCGGCCACATCGCCGACGCCGGCGGCGTGCGCATCGAGATCGACTCCGCGGCCGTGCCCGTCCCGGAGATCCTCGGCCCCGACGGGCTGAGGCACGCGCTCACCGGCGGCGAGGACCACGCGTTCGCCGCGACGTTCCCGGGCGCCGTCCCGGCGTCCTGGTCGCGGATCGGGACCGTGGCGGCGGGTTCGGGAGTGCGCGTGGACGGCCGCGAACCGCCGCCCGGCGCGTGGGACCATTTCGCCGTCTGAACGGCGGGTGCACGCACCGCGTACAGCCGTGTGCGTTGACGCATCCGGTAGGCAGGTTTGGGGCTGGTTTGGTATACATCCTGTGATCGAAGAGGGATGGGATGGGACGACACACGAGGCACGAGCGACCGGACGATGAACCCGTACCGGGCGCCTCGGCATCCCGGGAGCCGTACTACGCGGCTCCGGTCGACCCGTCCTACCAGGCGTTCTCCGGGCCCACCGACGACCGCGTCTTCGTGTCGTCGTACGAACGGCCCAGGTCGGGGCCTCCGCCCGCCCCCGAGGGGTACCGCTTCGACCCGCTGCCCGGGGACTACCCCGGCGACCATCCCGGCGCTCCCGACCCCGCCTACGCTCCCGAAGACCCCCTCGACGGGCCGCTCGACCGGCCCCAGGCGGGCGCCGCCCCCGAACCCGACGGCGGGCGCGGCCTCACGAAGTTCATCGCGAAACTCCCGCTCCCGCTGCTGCCGATCGTCGCGCTCGTCGTCGCGGTCGGATCGGTCTCCTACGCGCTGAGCACGCAGCAGATATCGCTCAACTTCGCGGGCGGCGGCGGCGCCCCCCGCGACACGCAGAGCAACCCCCGCGACAGCCAGGTCTCCCAGCGCGGGCCGGGGGAGCGCGCCGGACGCGGCAACGCCCGCGCCGACGGCCTGGTCATCTCCTTCAAGGTCGCCTCGAAGCGGCCCGGCGGCTTCAAGGCCACCGCGACCATCGCCAACAAGGGTCAGGCGCCCGTCCCGAAGTGGGCCCTCGCCTTCAAGATCCCCGACGCGTCGGTCACCGCGATCAGCGGCGCCACCGTCGTGCGGACCGGTTCCCTCGCCTTCGTCCGGGGCCGCAGCGCGATCGCTCCCGGCGACACCGTCCGCCTCGTGTTCACCGCGCAGGGCACCGCCGCCTCCAAGCCGACCACCTGCGTGCTGAACAAGCTCCCCTGCGCCCTGATCTGAGCAAACGCCGAAACCACCATAAGGTGGACGGCATGTCGCATACTTCGTCCGCGTCGAAGACCCCGCCCCTCGCGCTCACCATCGCGGGCTCGGACTCCGGCGGCGGCGCCGGCATCCAGGCGGACCTGAAGACCATGCTCGCCCACGGCGTCCACGGGATGAGCGTCATCGCCGCCGTCACCGCGCAGAACTCCCTCGGCGTCCAGGGCTACTGGGAGCTCCCGCCCGAGGCGGTGCGCGCGCAGCTCGACTCCGTCCTGTCCGACATCGGCGTGCACGCGATCAAGACCGGCATGCTGGCCTCCACGGCACTGGTCGAGATCGCCGCCGAGGCCATCGCCGCCACCGACGCGCCCGCCGTCGTCGACCCGGTCGGCGTCTCCAAGCACGGCGACTCGCTGCTCGCGCCCGACGCGGTCGACGCCGTCCGCACCGCCCTGCTCCCGGTCGCGACCGTCGTCACGCCGAACCTGTACGAGGTCGAGCAGCTCACCGGCGTCAAGGTCGTGGACGAGTCCGGTCTGCGCGAGGCCGCCGAGGCGGTCAAGGCCCTCGGCCCGCGCTGGGTGCTGATCAAGGGCGGCCACCTCCCCGGCGAGCCCGCCGACCTGCTGTTCGACGGCGAGCACGAGCACCGCTTCACCGCGCCGAGGCACGACAACCGCCACACCCACGGCACCGGCTGCACGCTCGCGTCCGCGATCGCGTCCAACCTGGCCCTGGGCGATGACGTCCCCACGGCGGTAGCGAAGGCCAAGCAGTACGTGACGGGCGCCATCGCCGCGGGCTTCCCCCTGGGCAGCGGCATCGGCCCGGTAGACCACGCCTGGCGCCACCGCCCCTGACCACCACACCCCGGCCGCGCGCGGGCTCGGCCGGGGTGGCTTTTGTGTCCGGGCATGCGAAAATCGGCCCATCGGGTTCGATGGGCCGACTCGGAGTCCTGTGCGGTTGTGGCGCCGCCGGGGCGGGTCAGACCGTCGGCTTGACGATCTTGCCGGCCTTGATGCAGGACGTGCAGGCATTGATGCGCTTGGTGCTGCCGTTCACGACGGCGCGCACGCGCTGGATGTTGGGGTTCCAGCGGCGCGGGGTGCGGCGGTGCGAGTGGGAGACGCGCATGCCGAAACCGGGTCCCTTGCCGCAGACGTCGCAGACGGAAGCCACGGGAAACTCCAAGTGGTATCGATGCTCTGACCGGAGCGCCGCCCCGGTGCCGCCGGCGGGGCGGGCCGGGCATCATGGGTGCTCACTGACGAGCGCCTCGGACGAGGCGCACGGATCAGATTAGCCGACAGCCAGTCGGTAGGCGAATCGCGGATGGGGAGGGGAGCGGTCTTTGGGCGAGGTCCTCGACGGTCCGGCGGTGCGCCGGTGGTGCCGGCTGGCGGCGGACGCGCTCGGCCGCACCAGGGGCGAGATCGACGCGCTCAACGTGTTCCCCGTCCCGGACGGCGACACCGGCACCAACCTGCACCTGACCGTGATCGCGGCGGCGGAGGCGCTGGACGCGCTGCCGGCCGCCGCGGGCCCCGCCGAGACGTGGCGGGCGCTCGCGCGCGGCGCGCTGCTCGGCGCGCGGGGCAACTCCGGTGTGATCCTCAGCCAGGTGTTCCGGGGCCTCGCCGACGTCCTCGGCCCGCTGGCGGCGCCGCCGGACGGCGCGGCGTTCGCCGGAGCGCTCGGGCACGCCTCCGAGCTGGCCCGGGGCGCCGTCGAGCATCCGGTGGAGGGGACGATCCTCAGCGTCCTCGCCGAGGCCGCCGAGGCGGGGGCGGCCGGCGGGGCCGGGCTCCCCGCGGCGTGCCGGTGCGTCGCGGACGGGGCCCGGCGGGCGCTGCGCCGCACCACCGGCCAGCTGGACGTGCTGGCCCGCAGCGGCGTGGTCGACGCGGGCGCGGCCGGGCTCTGCGTGGTCCTCGACGCCCTGGCCGCCGTGGTCACCGAGGAGTACCCCGAGCGGTACGAGGTGCCCGCGCGCGCCGCCGCGACGGCGCCCCCGCCCGAGCGCCCGGAGCCGCAGGGCCCCGGCTACGAGGTGATGTACCTGCTCGACGCGCCGGACGGCGCCGTCCACGACCTGCGCGGACGGCTCGACGGCCTCGGGGACTCGCTCGTCGTGGTCGGCGGCGACGGGCTGTGGAACGTCCACGTCCACGTGGACGACGCCGGCGCCGCGATCGAGGCGGGCATGGCGGCCGGGCGTCCGCACCGCATCCGCGTCAGCTGCCTGCACGCGGACCCGGAGGAGCCGCACGCCCCGCACACCGGCCGCGCGGTGATCGCCGTGACCGCCGCGGGCGGGCTCGCCGCGCTGTTCGAGGAGGGCGGGGCGCGGGTCGTCCGCCGCGAGCCGGGCGCGGTCCCGCCCCTCGCGGTGCTGGCGGAGGCGATCCTGGCGGCGGGCGACGAGGTGGCCGTGCTGCCGAACGAGCCCGAGGTGCTCGCGCTCGCCGAGGCCGCGGCGGAGCGGGCGCGGGACGGCGGCGCGCGGATCGCGGTGGTGCCGACCAAGGCGTCCGTCCAGGGGCTGGCGGCGCTGGCGGTGCACGATCCGCTGCGCCGCTTCGGTGAGGACGTGATCGAGATGACCCGCGCCGCCGGCGCGACCCGCTCGGGCCGGCTTGAGGTCGCCGAGGAGGAGGCGGTGACCAGCGTCGGGCTGTGCCGGCCGGGCGACGTCCTCGGCCTGATCGAGGGCGATGTCGCGACGATCGGCGCGGACGTCGCCGCCGTGGCGCGGGGCGTCCTCGACCGGATGCTGTCCGGCGGCGGCGAACTCGTCACGCTGATCGTCGGCGCGCGGGCTCCGGACGGCCTGGCCGACGCGCTCGGGGAGCACTTGCGCCGGGAGCATCCCGATGTGGAGGTCGGCGTCTACGCGGGCGGGCAGGAACGCCACCCCCTCCTCATCGGCGTCGAATGATTCCCGTCGTGCCCATGGGCTAGAAAAGAGTGCGTGGCGAATCTCGACGAGCCGTTGCGCAAGGTCCTCGGCGACAAGACGGCCAAGGCGCTGGAGAAGGGCCTCGACCTGCACACGGTCGGCGACCTGCTGCACCACTACCCGCGCCGCTACGCCCACCGGGGCGAGCTGACCCAGCTCAGCGGGCTGGAGGACGGCGAGCACGTCACGGTCATGGCGGAGGTCGTCAAGGTGCAGGGCCGCACCCTGACCCGCAGCCCCGGCTACGTCCTGGAGATCACCGTCACCGACGGGACCGGGCAGCTCAAGCTGAGCTTCTTCGGCCGCAAGGGCTCCTACCGGGCCGAGAAGGACCTGTCGCCCGGCACCCGCGGGCTGTTCGCCGGAAAGATCAGCACCTACCGGCCGCGCAGCGGGAACGTCGTCCGGCAGCTCGCCCACCCGCAGTACAAGGTCGTCCACGAGCGGAGCGCCGAGCAGGCCGCGCAGGAGTGGGCGGACGAGATCATCCCGATCTACCCGTCCACGAAGGCGCTGCCCATCGAGACGATCGGCACGTCCGTCGAGACCGTCCTGACCCATCTGGACCTGCCCGCCGACCCGATGCCGGACGCCCTGCTCCAGCGGCGCGGCCTGATCGGGCTGCGGGAGGCGTACGAGGGCATCCACCGCCCCAAGAGCTGGGAGGAGCTGGGCCGCGCCAAGAAGCGCCTGAAATGGGACGAGGCGTTCGTCGTCCAGGTCGCGCTCGCCCAGCGCCGGCTCGCCGCCGCCGCGCTGCCCGCCAAGCCGCGCCCGCCGGCGTTCGGCGGCGTCCAGGCGGAGTTCGACGCGCGCCTGCCGTTCGAGCTCACCAAGGGCCAGCGCAAGGTCGGCGACGAGATCGCCGCCGACCTGGCCAAGGAGCACCCGATGCACCGCCTCCTCCAGGGCGACGTCGGAGCCGGCAAGACGATTGTCGCGCTGCGGGCGATGCTGCAGGTCGTGGACGGCGGCGGGCAGGCCGCGCTGCTCGCGCCGACGGAGGTCCTCGCGCAGCAGCACTACCGCTCGATCACCGGGATGCTCGGCGACCTCGCGCAGGCGGGGCAGCTCGGCGGGGCCGAGCACGCCACCCGCGTGGCGCTGCTGACCGGGTCGCTGGGCGCGAAGGCGCGCAAGGAGGCGCTGCTGGACGCCGCGTCCGGCGCCGCCGGGATCGTCGTCGGCACCCACGCGCTGCTGCAGGAGAGCGTCCAGTTCGCCGACCTCGGCCTCGTCGTCGTCGACGAGCAGCACCGCTTCGGCGTCGAGCAGCGCGACGCGCTGCGCGAGAAGGTCGACGGCGGGCGCCCGCACGTCCTGGTGATGACGGCGACGCCGATCCCGCGGACGGTCGCGATGACCGTGTTCGGCGACCTGGAGACCTCGGTCCTCGGGCAGCTCCCGGCCGGGCGGTCGGAGATCCAGACCCATGTGGTGCCGCCGGAGAAGCCCGCGTTCTTCGCGCGCATCTGGGAGCGCATCAAGGAGGAGGCGGAGAAGGGCCGGCAGGTCTACATCGTCTGCCCGCGCATCGGCGAGCAGGAGGGCGACGAGGGCGACGCCGTCGCCGCCGAGGAGGGGGAGCGCAGGTCGCCGCTCGGCATCATGGAGGTGCTGCCGAAGCTGGAGGAGCTGCTCGCCGGGCTGCGCATCGGCGTCCTGCACGGCAAGCTGCACCCCGACGAGAAGGACGCGGTGATGCGCCGCTTCACCGAGCGGGAGCTCGACGTCCTGCTCGCCACCACCGTCATCGAGGTCGGCGTGGACGTCCCCAACGCCACCGTCATGGTCATCATGGACGCCGACCGGTTCGGCGTCTCCCAGCTCCACCAGCTGCGCGGCCGGGTCGGGCGCGGGTCGCTGCACGGCCTGTGCCTGCTGGTCACCGAGGCGGAGCCGGGCAGCAAGGCCCGCGAGCGGCTCGACGCCGTCGCGTCCACCACCGACGGGTTCGAGCTGTCGCGGCTCGACCTGGAGCAGCGCCGCGAGGGCGACGTGCTGGGCGCCGCGCAGGCGGGCCGCGCGTCCAGCCTGCGGCTGCTGACCCTGCAGCGGGACGAGGACGTGATCCGCGACGCCCGCGAGGAGGCGACGGCGCTCGTCGACGCCGACCCCGATCTGGCCGATCATCCCGGCCTCGCCACCGTCCTGTCCTCCCTCCTGGACGAGGACCGCGCCGACTTCCTGGAGAAGACCTAGCTCGCCGCGCGCCGGCCTCGCCGCCGCTCACTCCGGACACACGGTTGATCACAGAGGTCTAACGTGAGTGGATGGTGAGGGGCCATCGGGGGCTCGCGAGGGTACGGGTCCCGGTGGCGGCCCGTACGCGACGGAGGAGCTCCCCATGACGTCCGTTGGCCCTTTGGCGCCCGGCGACCCCGCGCGGCTCGGGCGGTACGAGCTGACCGGACGGCTCGGGGAGGGCGGGCAGAGCGTCGTCTACCTCGGCCGCCGCGAGGACGGGACGCAGGCCGCGGTGAAGCTGCTGCGCGACCAGTTCAGCCGCAGCCCCGAGTGGCGGGCGCGGTTCGAGCGCGAGATGCGGATGATCGGGCGCGTCGCCGGGTTCTGCACGGCGCAGGTCGTCGACGCCGACATCTCCGGCGACCTGCCGTACGTGGTGAGCGAGTACGTGCCGGGGCCGTCGCTCAGCGGGCTCGTCCACGAGCGCGGGCCGCGCACCGGCACCGACCTCGACCGGCTCGCGATCGGCACCGTGACCGCGCTGGCGGCGATCCACCGGGCGGGGATCCTGCACCGCGACTTCAAGCCGTCCAACGTGCTGATGGGGCCGGACGGCCCGCGCGTCATCGACTTCGGCATCGCGCGGATCGCCGGCGCCCCGGCGGCGAAGGGCAGCGGCGTCGTCGGGACGCCGTCCTACATGGCGCCCGAACAGGTGACCGACGCCGAGCTCGGCACCGGCGTCGACATGTTCGCCTGGGCGGCGACGATGCTGTTCGCGGCGACGGGGCGGCACCCGTTCGGCAACGACACGATCTCCGCGGTGTTCCACCGGATCCTGCACTACGAGCCGGACCTGTCGGCGCTGCCGGAGTCGCTGCGCGGCGCCGTCGCGTCCTGCCTGGCGAAGGACCCGGCGCTGCGCCCGGAGGCCCAGCGGGTGCTGCTGGACCTGCTCGGCGGGCAGGCCGTGCCCGAGGACGAGGGCCCGCTCAGCACCGGCGCCCACTTCGCCGGGGACGCGCGGGTGCTGCCGCTGCCGACCCCCGCGCGGCCGGGCGGCACCGATCCGGGCGGGGCGCCTCCGCCGCGGACCGTCCCGCCGCGGCACCGCAGGCGCGGGCTGGGCGTCGCCGCCGCGGTGGCGGCGGTGGTCGCGCTCGCGGCGGGCGGGACGGCGTGGGCGCTGATGGCGGGCGGCTCCGGTGAGGCGCCCGCGCGGGCGGAGACCGGCACCGCGGCCCCGCCCGCCGCCGCCGCCGAGGCGGTCGCGCCCGCGACCCAGGCGATCGAGGCGGTGCTCAGCTTCGACCACGCCCGCTTCGACCAGAACGTGGCGGCGGCGCACCGGGCGTCGACGGGCCGGTACGGGGCCGACTACGACCGGCAGCTCGCGACGCGCGACTACCGCGCGGAGCTGACCGAGAAGAAGGGTTCGGTCACCGCGGACGTCGTCGACGCGGCCGTCGTGTCGGCGGCGGACGGCAAGGTCACCGTCCTGTCGTACGTCCGGCGGACGGTGCGCGCCGAGAACGCCGACCCGTCCCGCCTCCAGGACCCGATGCGCGCGACCGTGGTCAGGCAGGGAAGCGGGTGGCTGCTCGACAGCCTGTACTCGCTGAAGGCGGGCTCGCCCCGCGCCGACATGTCCGGCGCGACCTGGCCGGGGACGCAGGCGCGGGGAGCGGCCGGCGCGGTCTCCGGCGACCCGGCCGTGGCGCGCGGGACCCCGCTGGAGGTCGGCCTGCGCGCGGGCGGGACGGAGCAGCAGGTCACGGCCCTGGTGCTGGTCGGCGCGTGCAAGGGCGGCTGCACCGACGGCGACGCGGTCGAGATGCGCCGCCTCCTGCTCGAACGGGCGGGCGGCGGATGGAGGGTCGCGAAGTCCGAGGCGCTCTGAGACGCCGAAAGGGCGCCCCCTGCGCGGGGACGCCCCTTCGGCTGGGCGGCTCAGGACTCGCGGGCGTGGCGCCTGCGGGTCGCGGCCACCGCGGCGCTGCCCGCGCCGATGGCGGCGAGGCCGAGCGCCACCAGCGGCAGCGCGTCGGTGCCGGTGAACGGCAACCCCTGGGGCGGGGTGAACTCGGCGGCGGTCGCGCCGGGGCCAAGGCCGGTGCCGGACGGCAGCTCCGGCGGCATCCGAGTCCACTGGACGTCACCCTCGTCCGCGCTCGATGTCGGCGTCCGCACGTCGGTGCCCGGGCGCGATCCCCGGCACGTGGGGGAGTACGCGCGGCCGTCCCCGCCCGGTTCGACGGGCGCGCGGGAGCG
>NZ_VCKZ01000709.1 GCF_005889745.1 Actinomadura geliboluensis | reverse complement strand
CCTCCACCACCTCGTCCCGCTGCCGGTCGCGGAACTCGACCACGACCAGGGCTCCCCGCGCCGGATCGCCCGCCACCCGCACCGGCACGACCGCGTACCGGACGCGTCCCGCCGAACTGTCGGCCCACCCGTGAGCGGGACGCTCCTCCCGGGCGACCCGTGCGACGAACGCCGCGTCACGATCCAGCCGCGCGGGCGGCGGATACGGGCTGCGCCGGTCGGCGCGGCCGTCGACGACCGTGAAGAACGTCTCCTCCTCGTCCGGGAGGTTCTGGGCGAGGTAGGCGGTCAGCAGCGTCCGGACGTCCCGCGCCTCAACACCGCCCTGGGCGTACTCACGCAGCTTCGCGGCCTCATGCCCCAACTCCTCGTTGACCCGCTCGTCCAGCCGGGCCGACTGCACCGACCAGGTAACGAACACCGACCCGCCCAGCGCAAGCGTGACCAGCAACAGCATCCACCCAACGATGCGGGCGCGCGCGCTGACGCCATGCGTCCCGGCCTCAGTCGTCGTCGGCATCGTCGTCATCGTCGTCGCTGTCCGGCGGACGCGGCGGCGCGACGGGCCGCACCGTCCGCTCCGGCGACGGCCGCGCCGACCTGGACACCGTGGGACCGCTGGACGCGGGCGACACCCGCACGGTGTCGCCGAGCCGTGGCGGTGCACTCGTCTGCGCATGAGCGAACGCGGCGGCAAGACCTAACGTGACGAGGGCCGCCGCGCCCGCACCGGCGATCGCCGCTCGGGTGGCCATCCGCCCACTATCCCCCCGAGCCCGCGCCCAGGCGACGCGTCGCGGATGAGAACCCTCTCATGAGAACGCCCTAACAGTGCCCTCACCGCGGCCTCATCCCCCCGCGCCAGCCTGACCTCATGCGCGACGACATCCTGTACGGCCTCACCGCGGACCTGCTGGCGATCGGAGTACTGGCGCACCTGATCTACTTCAGGCGCCACCGCAGGCGCGACCTGCAACTCGCCTACATCGCCGTCAACGCCGGCGTCTTCACGGTCGTGTCACTCCTCCTGGTCCAACGAGCGGACCTGGCCATCGGCTTCGGCCTGTTCGGGGTGCTGTCGATCATTCGCCTGCGCTCCAGCGCCCTCACCCAGGAAGAGGTCGGCTACTACTTCATCGCCCTGGCACTCGGGCTGGTCAACGGCCTGGCCGCCCAAACCCCATGGCTAGCGCTGACCCTCGACACCGTCCTCCTAGCGGTCATGTACGCCGCAGACCACCCCCGCCTGGCACCCCGCACCGAACACCGCCTCATCACCCTCGACGTAGTGCACCACGACGACAGCGCACTACGCGCCGACCTAGAGAGCCGCTTGGGCGGCACCATCCTGCGCCAGTCAGTGACAGAGGTCGACTACGTCCGCGACGTCATGGTGGTGGACGTCCGCTTCCGCCGCGCAACCCACCGCACCGCTCTCACCCGGAGCCTCACATGAACCTGACGGCCTTCCCCGCAGTCGGCCTCCCCGAGGTACTGGCGCGCTCCGCACTACAACTCCGCCTAGACCGCAAGTACATCGTCCCCACCAACCTCATCCCCGCCCTACTCACCCAACTGACACCCACACACGCGGCCCTGGAAATCGACGGCCTCCGCACCTTCCGCTACACCTCGACCTACTTCGACACCCCCGACCTGCTCACCTACCGCCACCACCTGCAAGACAGACGCCGCCGCTACAAAATCCGCACCCGCACCTACCTGGACACCAGCGAGTGCATGTTCGAAGTCAAGATGAGCGGCACCCGCGAAGCCACCGACAAGCGCCGCCTCCCCCACGCC
>NZ_VCKZ01000708.1 GCF_005889745.1 Actinomadura geliboluensis | reverse complement strand
GCCCGCTCAGGCGAGCCGCTGCTCGATCACGTGCTTGATGTCGGTGAGGTGGGACCGCATGAGCGCCTCGGCGTCCCGCTCGGCGCCCGCCTCGATGGCGGCGAGGATCGTGGTGTGCTCCTCGAAGTCGCGGACGCGGTCGTCGAAGATCCGCTGTATCTCGCGCTGCTCGGACGCGTGCACCGTGAGCAGCGAGTCGATGACCTCGCAGAGCACGGAGTTGCCCGCGAGGCCCGCGACCTCGCTGTGGAAGCTCATGTTGGCCTTGTGGAGGCGGGCCTCCGCGTCGGACGCGGGCGAGCCGTGCTGGGCGGTCGCGTCCCGGCCGGCGGGTTCGCCGCCGCGCAGGTCCGCGCCCGCCTGGTCGAGGATGGCGCGGAGCAGCTCGACGTCGGCGGGCCCGGCCAGCCGGGCCGCGCGGCCGGCCAGCGGCGGCTCGATGAGCAGCCGGGCGTCCAGCAGCTGGAGCAGCCGGCCGGCCTCCAGCTCCCCGACGTTGGGGTTGGGGATGACCACGCGTTCGAGGTCGGCGCCCACGTAGATCCCCGAGCCGTGCCGGAGCTGGACCGCACCGGTCGCCTCCAGCCGGCGCAGCGCCTCGCGCAGCGTCGGCGTGGTCACCGCGAAGCGCTGGGACAGCTCCCGCGCGGACGGCAGCCGGTCGCCGGGGCGCAGTCCGTCCGCCCTGATCAGCTCCAGCATCCGCGCGGTGAGCGCGTCCGCCAGGCTCGGCCGGGCCACATCCTGTGCCATCGCCACCTCGTTCCCCAGAAGTAAAGTCATCTAATCACTTAGCGACTGGCCATGTCCACCCCTCCGGAGAGGCTCCGGAGAGGCATCGCCGCAGGACCGCGCGCTGCTCCTCGAACGCGAGCCGCCCCAGCCGCGCCGACATGATGCCGTCGAAGCCGTGGCACGCGCCCGGCACATGGTGAAGCTCGGTGGGGACGCCCGCGACGATCAGCCGGTGCGCGTAGCCGAGCCCCTCGTCCCGCAGCGGGTCGTACTCGGCGACGAGGACGTAGGCGCGCGGCAGTCCGGCCAGGTCGGCGGCGCGGGCCGGCGCCGCGTAGGCGGGGACGTCCGCGCCGCCCGCCGCCCGCCCGCCGAGGTAGTGCCGCCACATGTGGCCGACGTCGGCCCGGTTGAACAGCGGCGGCTCGGTGAACGCCCGCATCGACGGCGTCTCCATCCGGTCGTCCAGGACGGGGTAGAGCAGCATCTGGAAGACCAGCGGCGGGCCGGCCTCGTCCCGCGCGCGCAGCGCCACCGCGGCGGCCAGCGCGCCGCCCGCGCTCCCGCCGCCGACCGCGACCCGCCGCGGGTCGCCGCCGAACTCGGCCGCGTGCGCGTGCGCCCAGACCGTCGCGGCGTAGCAGTCGTCGAACCCGGCCGGGAACGGGTGCTCGGGCGCGAGCCGGTAGTCGACCGACACGACGGCGATGCCGTCCTCGCCGGCGAACGCCAGGCAGCGGTCGTGCTCGTTGTCGAGCCCGCCGGTGACGAACCCGCCGCCGTGGAAGTACACGAGGACCGGCGCCGGGTGCGGCGCCCCACGCGGCCGGTAGATGCGGACGGGCACGGGCGGCGCGCCGGGCGGGCCGGGGATCGTCCGGTCCGCGACGTCCGCCCCCTCGGCGGTGGTGGGACGGGCCAGCGCGGAGACCAGGTCGCGCATCGCGGCGCGGGCCTCGGCCGGATCCGCCAGGCCGACGTAGGGCATGCCGTCGAACGCGGCGGCGAGTTCGGCGTCCAGGGTCATGGTGCGGACCTCCTGGTGGGTGGACGGGCACGCTGGTGGGGGG
>NZ_VCKZ01000022.1 GCF_005889745.1 Actinomadura geliboluensis | reverse complement strand
CAGGGCGCCCGCCTCCCCGGCCGCGACGGTCACCGCCGCCGCCGACGAGCCCATCGCCATCGTGGCCATCGGCTGCCGCTACCCGGGCGGCGTGTACTCCGCGGACGACCTGTGGACGCTGGTGGCGAGCGGGACGGACGCCGTCGCGGAGTTTCCGGCCACCCGCGGCTGGGACGTCGAGAAGCTCTACGACCCCGAGCCGGGCAAGCCCGGCAAGTCCTACACGCGCCACGGCGCGTTCCTCTACGACGCCGACGCCTTCGACCCCGCCTTCTTCGGCATCAGCCCCCGCGAAGCCCTCGCCATGGACCCCCAGCAGCGCCTCCTGCTGGAGGTCGCGTGGGAGACGATCGAACGCGCCGGCATCGACCCGGCCGCCCTCCACTCCACCCCCACCGGCGTCTTCGCCGGCGTCATGTACGGCGACTACCGCACCCGCCTCAGCGCCGTCCCCGACGACCTGCAGGGCTACATCGGCAACGGCAGCGCGGGCAGCGTCGCCTCCGGCCGGGTCGCGTACGCCCTCGGGCTGGAGGGCCCGGCGGTGACGGTCGACACCGCCTGCTCCTCCTCGCTGGTGGCCGTCCACCTGGCCGCGCAGTCGCTGCGCTCCGGGGAGTGCACGCTGGCGCTGGCCGGCGGTGTCACCGTCATGGCGACGCCCGACATCTTCACCGAGTTCAGCAAGCAGCGCGGCCTGGCCGCCGACGGGCGGTGCAAGGCGTTCGCGTCCGCCGCCGACGGCACCGGCTGGGGGGAGGGCGTCGGCCTCCTGCTGCTGGAACGCCTCTCCGACGCGCGGAAGAACGGCCACCGGGTGCTGGCGGTCGTGAGCGGTTCGGCGGTCAACCAGGACGGTGCGTCCAACGGCCTGGCCGCCCCGAACGGTCCTTCGCAGGAGCGCGTCATCCGGCAGGCCCTGGCCGGCGCCCGCCTCACCCCCGGCGAGATCGACGCGGTCGAGGCGCACGGCACCGGCACCATGCTCGGCGACCCGATCGAGGCGCAGGCGCTGATCGCCGCCTACGGCCGCGACCGCGCCGGGGACCGGCCCCTGTGGCTCGGCTCGCTGAAGTCGAACATCGGCCACACCCAGGCCGCGGCGGGCGTGGGCGGCATCATCAAGATGGTGATGGCCCTGCGCCACGCGGTCCTGCCGAAGACGCTGCACGTGGACGAGCCGACCCCGCAGGTGGACTGGAGCGCGGGCGCCGTGGAACTGCTGACGGAGGCCCGCCCGTGGCCGGACACGGGACGTCCGCGCCGCGTCGGGATCTCGTCGTTCGGCGCCAGCGGCACCAACGCGCACCTCATCGTCGAACAGGCCCCGGAGGACGAGGACCCTGCGACCCCGGGTCTGCCGGAGCCCGTGGTGGCGACGGACGGGACGCTGCCCTGGCCGGTGTCGGCGAAGTCGCCGGCTGCGCTCGCCGACCAGGCGCGGCGGCTGCTGGACCACCTCGACCGCAGTCCGGAGGCGACGCCCGCCGAGATCGGGCACGCGCTGGCCGCGGGACGTTCGGTGTTCGAGCACCGGGCGGTGGTGATCGGCCGGGGGCCCGCCGACTTCCGGGACGGTCTCGCCGCGCTCGCCGCCGGGACGCCCTCCGCCCGCGTGGTCACCGGCACGGCGCCGCCCCGGCCCGGCAGGACCGCCTTCGTCTTCCCCGGGCAGGGCTCCCAGTGGCTCGGCATGGGCGTGGAGCTGATGCGCACTTCGCCGGTGTTCGCCGAACATCTGACTGCGTGTGCGGAGGCGCTGGAGCCGTTCACCGGCTGGAACCTGATCGACGTGCTCGGCCAGGTGGAGGGTGCCCCGAGCCTGGATCGGGTCGACGTCGTCCAGCCCGCCCTGTGGGCGATGATGATCTCCCTGGCGCGCATGTGGGAGCACCTGGGCGTCACGCCGGACGCCGTGGTGGGCCACTCGCAAGGCGAAATCGCCGCCGCCCACATCGCCGGCGCGCTGTCGCTTGAGGACGCGGCACGGCTCGTCGCTCTCCGCAGCAAGGCTCTGCTCAAGATTCGCGGCGACGGCCGGATGCTGACCGTCCTCGCACCCGCCGACCGGGTGCGGGAGATGCTGGCCGACCTGGACGGCGGCCTCGCGGTCGCGGCCGTGAACGGCCCGGCGACCGTCACCGTGTCGGGCTCCGCGGCGGCGGTGGCCGAGTTCAACACCGCGCTGTCCGCCGCCCGGATGATGCGCTGGGAAGTGCCGGGAGTGGACTTCGCCGCCCACTCCTCGCACGTGGAGGGCCTGCGCGACGAGCTGCTGGAACTGCTCGCGCCCGTCCGGCCGCGCCCGGCCGCCGTCGCGTTCTACTCCACCGTCGCCGGCCGCGCCGGCGGGCCGCTGGCCGACACCACCGCGATGGACGCCGGCTACTGGTACGAGAACCTGGCGGCCACCGTCGACTTCCAGGCGGCTGCCCGCGCCCTGCTCGACGACGGGCACACCGTCTTCGTCGAGGTCAGCCCCCACCCCGTGCTCACCAGCGCCTTGCAGGAGACCTCCGAGGACCACGAGGGCAGCGGCGAGGTCGCCATCACCGGCACCCTGCGCAGGGAGGACGGCACGTGGCAGCGCCTGCTGACCTCCCTGGCCACGGTCCAGGTCCACGCCGCCGCTCCGCGCTGGGCGGATTTCTATCCGGCCGCCCCGCCTGCCCGCGCCGACCTGCCCACCTACCCCTTCCAGCACCAGAACTACTGGCTGCTGGACCCCGGCAGGCCCGGCACCGACCGCCCGACCGGCGCTTCCGCCGACCCCGCCGAGGCCGAGTTCTGGGAAGCCGTCGAACGCGAGGACGTGGACGCCGTGATCGGCACGCTGGGCCTGGACGACCCGCCCGGCGAACGCGACGCCGCGGACCCCGCCGTGCCCGCGGTGCTGTCGGCCCTGTCGTCCTGGCGGCGCCGTCGGCGGGAGCAGGCGGTCATGGAGAGCTGGCGCTACCGCACGACGTGGAAGCCGCTGCCCGGTATCGGGACCGCCGGGGCGCCGGGCCTGGAGGGAAGCGCCTGGCTCGTGGTCGTCCCCGAGGCGGTGGCTCCAGCCCCGCTCGCGGACACGGTGCTCGACGCGCTGCGGCGCCGCCGGGCCGAGGTGGTCCGCGTGGACGTCGCACCGGCCGACCTGCGGGACCGCGCCGCGCTCGGCGACCGGCTCGCCGCCGCGCTCGCCGAGAGCGGGGTCGCCGGCCGCCTCTCCGGTGCGCTGTCGCTCCTCGCCCTCGCGGATGACGGCCTGGCCGCCGCACATGAGCCGGTCTCCGACGGCCTCATGGGCACGGTCGCCCTGGTGCAGGCGCTGGAGGACGCGGGCGTCGAGGCCCGGCTGTGGTGCCTGACGAGCGAGGCGGTGACCACCGGGAACGCCGACGCGGTCGCGAACCCGCTGCAGGCCCAGATCTGGGGTCTCGGCGGGGTGGCGGCGCTGGAACGCCCGGAGCGGTGGGGCGGTCTCGTGGACGTGCCCGCCCGGCTGGACGGCCGCACCGCCGAACTGCTGGCGGGGGTCCTCGCCGACGTCGGCCGAGCGGAGGGCACCGGCGGCGCGGGCGGAGGCCATGGCGAGGACCAGGTGGCGGTGCGTGCTTCGGGAGCGTTCGGCCGGCGCCTGGCGCGGGCACCGCTGGGCGACGCACCGGCGCGGGACTGGCGTCCACGGGGCACGGTCCTGGTGACCGGCGGCGCGGGCGCGGTCGGATCGCACGTCTGCCGCTGGCTCGCCCGCGCCGGAGCACCGCATCTCCTCCTGGTCGGCAGGCGCGGCACGGACACGCCGGGGATCGCGGAGCTGACGGCGGAACTGGCGGAGCTCGGCACGCGCGTGACCGTGGCCGCGGCCGACGCCGCGGACCGGGACGCGTTGCGGGAGGTGCTGGCCTCGGTTCCGGAGGAGCACCCGCTGACGGCGGTGTTCCACGGCGCCGGAGTGCTGGAGGACGGGCTGGTCGAGTCCGCCACCGCGGACCGGCTGGAGCGGGTCCTGCGGCCCAAGGTGGCCGCCGCCGCGGCGCTGCACGAACTCACCGCCGGGCTGGACCTGGAGGCGTTCGTCCTGTTCTCCTCGGCCGCCGGCGTCCTCGGCAGCGGCGGGCAGGGCGGATACGCCGCCGCGAACGCCTTCCTCGACGCGCTGGCCCAGGGGCGGCGGGCGGCCGGACTGCCCGCGACCGCCGTGGCCTGGGGCTCGTGGGGCGGCGGCGGCCTGGTGACCGGCGAGGTGGAGGAGCGCCTGCGCAGGCGGGGCCTGCCCCCGATGGAGCCCGAGACCGCACTGGCGGCGCTGGCCGCCGCGCTGGACCGGGAGGAGCCGCAGGTGACGGTGGCCCGCGTGGAGTGGGCGGACTTCGCGCCCGCGTTCACCGCGGGACGTCCCAGCAGGCTCATCGCTGACATCCCCGACCTCGCCGCGCCCACGGCCGGGCACGCCGCCGGCGGTGACGCGGACGGCGCGGCGGACGGCGACCTGGTCGCCCGGCTGAAGGAGCTGCCGGACGGGAAGCTGGAGAACGCCCTGCTGGACACCGTCCGCGCGCATGCGGCGGCGGTCCTCGGACTGCACGGCCCGGACGCGATCGGTGCCGAGCGGGCGTTCAACCTCGTCGGATTCGACTCGCTGACCGCCGTGGAGCTGCGGAACCGGCTGCGGCGCGCGACCGGCCTGCGGCTGCCCGTCACGCTGCTGTTCGACTACCCGACGCCGGTCGCCGCGGCGCGGTACCTGCGGGCGGAACTGTTCCCCGAGCGGGCGGCCCGCAACGGCGGCGCCGCACCCGGCGGGACGGGCGCGGACATGGACGACGCCGGGCTGCGGAACCTGATGCTGTCGATCCCGCCCGCGCGGCTCCGCGAGGCCGGGCTGCTGGAGCCGCTGCTGACCCTGGCGGGCCGCCCGGCGCCCGGCGGCGCCGAACCGGGCGGCGCGGATCCCGGGCCGGAGAACGGCGGCGGTCCGTCGCTGGACGAGATGGGCGTGGACGACCTGGTGCGCATGGCGATGAAGAACGACGAACCCGACGAGACGCGGAGGTCATGATGGCCGAACCGAACGATGCCGTCGTCGAGGCGTTGCGCGCGTCTCTGAAGGAGACCGAGCGGCTGCGCCGGCTGACCGCCGAGCTGTCCGCGGCGCAGCGCGAGCCGATCGCGATCATCGGCATGAGCTGCCGCTACCCGGGCGGCGTGCGCTCGCCGGAGGAGCTGTGGGAGCTGGTCGCCGCGGGGCGGGACGCCATCGCGGAGTTCCCGCGGAACCGCGGCTGGGACGTCGACGAGCTGTACTCGCCGGAGCCGGGCGTCCAGGGCAAGTCGTACGTGCGCGAGGGCGGCTTCGTGTACGACGCGGACGAGTTCGACCCGGGCTTCTTCGAGATCAGCCCGCGCGAGGCGATGGCGGTCGACCCGCAGCAGCGGCTCCTGCTGGAGACGTCGTGGGAGGCGATCGAGCGGGCCGGCATCGACCCGACGGCGCTGCGCGGCAGCCGCACGGGCGTCTTCGTGGGGATCGCGCACCAGGACTACGGGCTGCCGATCCACGAGGCGCCGGAAGCGCTCGAAGGCTACCTGGGGACGGGCACCTCGACCGCGGTCGCCTCCGGGCGCATCTCCTACGTGTGGGGGTTCGAAGGGCCGGCCGTCACGGTCGACACGGCGTGCTCGTCGTCGCTGGTGACCCTGCACCTGGCGGTCCGGGCGCTGCGCGGCGGCGAGTGCTCGCTGGCGCTGGCGGGCGGCGTGACGGTCATGGCGCAGCCGGGCGCGTTCATCGAGTTCAGCCGGCAGCGCGGGCTGGCCCCGGACGGCCGCTGCAAACCGTTCGCGTCCGCCGCCGACGGCACGGCCTGGGGCGAGGGCGCGGGCCTGCTGCTCCTGGAACGCCTCTCCGACGCGCGGCGGAACGGCCACCGGGTGCTGGCGGTCGTTCGCGGTTCGGCGGTCAACCAGGACGGCGCGTCCAACGGCCTGACCGCGCCGAACGGCCCCTCCCAGCAGCGCGTCATCCGGCAGGCCCTGGCGGACGCGCGGCTGGCGGGCGACCAGGTGGACGCCGTCGAGGCGCACGGCACGGGCACCGCGCTGGGCGACCCGATCGAGGCGCAGGCGCTGATCGCCGTCTACGGCGGGGACCGGCCCCGGGACCGGCCGCTGTGGGTGGGGGCGGTGAAGTCCAACCTCGGCCACCCGCAGTGCGCGGCGGGTGCGGCCGGTGTCATCAAGATGGTCATGGCCATGCGGCACGGCGTCCTGCCCAAGACGCTGCACATGGACGAGCCGACCCGGCACGTGGACTGGTCGGCGGGCGCGGTGGAGCCGCTCGCGGAGGCGCGGCCGTGGCCGGAGACCGGCGACCGGCCGCGCCGGGCCGGGGTGTCGTCGTTCGGTGTGAGCGGCACCAACGCGCACGTGATCATCGAGCAGGCGCCCGAGGAGGAGGCGGCGGAGGCCGAGCCCGCCGCCGGACCCCTTCCGGGCGGGCTGGTGCCGTGGGCCGTGTCGGCGCGTTCGGAGAAGGCGCTGCGGGCGCAGGCGGAGAGGCTCCGCGATTTCGCCGCCGCCGACCCGGGCCTGGACCTCGCGGACACCGGCTGGTCGCTGGTCTCGGGAAGGGCGCGGCTCGAACATCGCGCGGTGGTGCTGGGACGCGACCGGGACGAGCTGCTCAGCGGGCTGGCTGCGTTGAGCGAAGGCGGCGAGTCCGCCACTGTGCTGCGCGGCATCGCAGGAAAGCCCGGTGACTCCGCGTTCATGTTCCCGGGGCAGGGGGCGCGGTGGGCGGGCGCGGCGGGACGGCTGTACGAGGCGTTCCCCGCCTTCGCGGAGAGCCTCGACGAGACCTGCGGGCACTTCGACGCGCACCTGCCCTTCGCCCTCCGGCCCCTGCTGCTCGCCGATGATCCCGCGGACCGCGAGCGGACCGACGTCGCGCAGCCCGCATTGTTCGCGCTGCAGGTCGCCCTCTACCGGCTCCTGACGCGGTACGTGCCGTGCCCGGACTATCTGATCGGGCACTCCGTGGGCGAGATCGCGGCTGCGCACGTTTCCGGAGTCCTCGACCTGGACTCCGCGACGAGGCTCGCGGCCGCTCGCGGCCGGGTCATGCAGACGGTCGGCGAGCGCGGCGCCATGCTGGCCGTCCGCGCCTCGGAGACCGACGTCCTCTCCGTGCTCGGCGAGTACGAGCGCGTCGGCCTCGCCGCCGTCAACGGTCCGGAGTCGGTCGTCGTCTCGGGCCTCCGCGACGAAGTGCGCGACCTCAAGGAGCGGCTTGCCGCCGGGGGCACGGCGGTGAAGCCGCTCGACGTCGACCACGCGTTCCACTCGCCGCTGATGGACCCGATCCTGGACGAGTTCGCTGGGGCGATCGGCGATTTGCCTGCGGGCGAGATGGCGATCCCAGTCGTCTCGACCCGGCTGGGCCGCGCGGCCGAGCCCCGGGAGCTGGCGTCCGCCGAGCACTGGGTGCGGCACGTCCGCGAACCCGTGCGCTTCCACGACGCGGTGGAGCACGCCCGCGCGGCCGGCGCGCGCGTCTTCCTCGAACTGGGCCCGGGATCGACGCTCGCGAGCATCACCAAGGAGTCCTTTGACACCGCGGGCGTGGACGACGCGCTCGTCCTGTCGGCGTCGCGGCGGGACCGGGGGGCGGTGGAGGCGCTGATCACCGCGCTGGCCCGGCTGCACGCCGGGGGCGGCGCCGTGGACTGGGACGCGCTGTTCGGCGCGCGCCGCCGGGTGGACCTCCCGACGTACGCGTTCGAGAGGGAGCGGTACTGGCTGGACGCCTCGGCGGCCACCGGTCCGGCGGACACGGCGTCCGCCGGTCTCGCGGCCCCGGGGCACCCGCTGCTCGGCGCGATGGTGGACCATCCCGGCACCGGCGAGGTGGTGTTCACGGGCAGGTGGTCGCTGGAGGCCCATGACTGGCTGGCCGACCACGCCGTGTTCGGCGCGGTCGTCGTACCGGCCACGGCCTACCTGGACCTGGCGCTGTCGGTGGGCGACGCCGTGGGATGCCCCGCGATCGAGGAACTCTCCCTGGAGGTCCCCCTGATCGTCCCCGACGAGGGCGACGTGCAGGTACGGGTCGTGGCCGGGGCGGCGGACGAGACGCAGCACCGCACCCTGGAGGTGTACTCCCGCCCCGCTGGCGACAGCCCGACGATGGGCGGCTGGACCCGGCACGCCACGGGCCGCCTGGCACCGACGGCCGCCGCGCCGCCGGACGACGCCCCGCCACCCGCTGCGTGGCCGCCCGCCGGGGCGGTGCGCGTCGACGTCGGCGGTCTCTACGAGAACCTCGCGGACACGGGGTTCGACTACGGCCCCGCGTTCCGCGGGCTGCGCGAAGTGTGGTGGCACGGCGACGACCTCCACGTCCTGGCGACGCTGCCCGAACCGGCGGACGGCGGCCCGCCGAGCAGCGGATACGCGCTGCACCCGGCGCTGATCGACGCGGCGCTGCACGCGGTGGCGGTCAGCGGCGCCGTCGACCCGGACGGCGGCCGGGGCTGGATGCCGTTCTCGTGGGCCGGGGTGGAACCGATCCGGGAGTGCGGCAGCACCGCGCGGGTCAGGATCACCCCGGCGGGCGAGGGCGCCGTGTCCGTGGTGATCGCCGACGAGCAGGGCCGGGAGGCCGCGCGCGTCGCCGCCCTGACGTTCCGGCCGGCGGGCGCCGAGCAGCTGCGCTCGGCACGGGCCGCCCACGAACGATCGCTGTACGAGCTGCGATGGCGGCCGCTCCAGCGTGGCGAGGGGGACACCCGGCACGGGCGGTGGGGGGTTCTCGGAGCGAAGGACGGCCTGGCCGCCCGGCTCGTCGGGGCGAGCGACGAGAACGTCCCGCTCCACGAGTCCATGGACGACGCCCTCGCGGCCGAGCCCGTCCGGCACCTCGTCCTCTGCCTGGACGACCTCCTCACCGCCGGCCCGGACGTGCTCACCGAGGTCGCAGACGCGGACACGCGCGTGCTCGGCTGGATCCGGCGGTTCCTCGCCGAGGAGCGGTTCGGCGGATCCACGCTGGTGTTCCTCACCCGCCTCGCCGTCGGCACCGGGAGCGGGGAGCGCGTCGAGAGCCTCCCCGGCGCGTCCGTGTGGGGCCTGGTCCGGTCCGCCCAGGCCGAGCACCCCGGCAGGTTCCGGCTGGTGGACGTCGACGACGAGGAGGCGTCCTTCGCGCTTCTCCCGGGCGTCCCGGCCATCGGTGAGGACCAGCTGGCCCTGCGCGGCGGCGCGCACCTCGTGCCGCGCATGGCGCCGGCCTCGCTCCCGGACCACCGGCTCGCGGCTCCGGCGGCCGGCGCGCACCGGCTGGGCATCCCGGACAGGGGGACGCTGGAGAACCTGACCTGGGTTCCCTGCCCGGAGGTGGAGGCGCCCCTGGCGAGCGGCCAGGTCCGCGTCGCGGTGCACGCCGCGGGGCTCAACTTCCGGGACGTCACGATCGCCCTCGGACTGGTGGACAGAACGGCCTTCGACGCCGAGATCGGAAGCGAGGGCGCCGGGGTGGTCCTGGACGTCGCGGACGACGTCACCGGGCTGGCACCGGGCGACCGCGTGACGGGCGCGCTCCACGGCGCCTTCGGCCGGGTCGCGGTGGCGGACCACCGTCTGCTCACGCCCTTCCCCGACAACTGGAGCCACGCCGAGGCGGCGTCCGTGCCGACCGCCTTCCTGACCGCCTACTACGCGCTCTTCCACGTGATCAAGCTCCAGAAGGGGCGGCGGATCCTCATCCACGCCGCGGCGAGCGGCGTCGGGATGGCCGCCGTCCAACTGGCGCAGCACGCCGGGGCCGAGGTCTACGCGACCGCGAGCCCGGCCAAGTGGCCCGCCCTGCGCGCCCTGGGACTGGACGACGAGCACCTGGCGTCGTCGCGGGACCTGGCGTTCGCGGACGCGTTCCTGGAGGCCACGGGCGGGCGCGGGGTGGACGTCGTCCTCAACTCCCTCGCGCACGCGTTCGTCGACGCCTCCCTCCGGCTGCTCCCCGAGGGCGGGCACTTCCTCGAAATGGGCAAGACCGACATCCGCGATCCCCGGCGCGTGGCGGCCGACCACCCCGGCGTCGACTACCGCGCCTTCGACGTCTACGGATCGGCGGGCCCCGAGCTGCTCCAGGAGATGACCCGCGCGGTCATGGACCTGTTCGCCGCCGGGAGCCTGCGCCTCAACCCGGTCTCGGTCCGGGACGTCCGCGACGCGCGCAAGGCGTTCCGCGAGATGAGTCAGGGCCGCCACGTCGGCAAGCTGGTCCTCGACGTGGGCGGCGGCTTCGGCGGCGGGACCGTGCTGGTCACGGGCGGGACCGGGGGAGTGGGCTCGCTCGTCGCCCGGCACCTCGCCGCCGAGCACGGCGTGCGGAGCCTGGTGCTCGCGAGCCGCCGGGGGACGGCGGCCGGCGGCGTCCGCGAGCTCGTCGCGGACCTGGAGGCGGCGGGCGCGGCCGTCACGGTCGTGGCCTGCGACGTCGCGGACCGGGCCGCCGTCGCCGATCTGATCGCGGACATGCCGGCGCGGTATCCGCTCACGGCGGTCGTCCACGCGGCGGGCGCGGTCGCGGACGGCACGGTCGAGTCGCTGACCGCCGAGGACGTCGACCACGTGCTGCGCGCCAAGGTCGGCGGCGCGATCAACCTGCACGAGCTGACCAGGGGCCACGCTCTGTCGGCGTTCATCCTGTTCTCCGCCCTCGCGGGCGCGCTCGGGGCGGGCGGCCAGGCGAACTACGCCGCGGCCAACACCTTCCTGGACGGCCTGGCGGCGCGGCGCAGGGCGTCCGGCCTGGCCGGCGCCTCGCTGAGCTGGGGCTGGTGGGAGCGGCGCGGCGGCATGACCGCCGGCTTGGACGAGGCCCGCCTCGCACGCCTGCGGCGGCTGGGCGCCGTCGAGATGCCCGCGTCCGAGGCGCTGGCGCTGTTCGACGCGGCGTGCGACCACGGCGGGCCCCTGCTCATCCCGGCCCGGGTGGACCTCGGCGCGCTGCGCAGCGCGGCCCGCGGCGAGCTGCCTCCCGTCCTGCGCGACCTGGTCCACGGCGGCCGCCCGTCCCGCGGCCGGACGGGCCAGAGCGGCGACGGCCCGCGCGGCCTGACCGCCCGGCTGGCCGCACTGGCGGACGGCGAGGCGGAGGCGGCCCTCCTCGACTGGGTCCGCGAGCAGACCGCCATCGTGCTCGGCCACACCTCCGGCACGAGCGTCGACGCGGACCGGGCGTTCACCCACCTCGGGTTCGACTCGCTGACCTCCGTCGAGCTGTGCAACCGCGTCGCGTCCTCGACCGGGCTGCGCCTCCCGTCCACCCTCGTGTTCAGCTACCCGACGCCCCGCGAGCTGGGCCGGCACATCCTCGGCCTGCTGCGCCCCGCCTCCGCCGCGCCCGGCGCGGGACCGTCCGGCGGCGCGGAGGCCGGCGAGCGGGCACCGGGCCCGGACGCGCGCGCGGGCGGACTCGCGGACCTGGACCTGGAAGGGCTCCTCGATCTGGCGCTGGACGAGAAGGGGAAGTGACATGGACGATGCCGCGGACCGGACGCCGGCGGACGGCGCGGACCGGGTCGAGCGGGCGCTCCGCGCCCTGCTGGAGGAGCGGGACCGCCTCCGGCGGGAGAACGAGGACCTGAAGGCCGGGCGCGGCGAGCCGATCGCCGTGGTGGCGATGGCGTGCCGCTTCCCCGGCGGCGTGTCGACGCCCGAGGGGCTGTGGGAGGCGGTCCGCGGCGGCCGGGACCTGGTGGAGGAGTTCCCCCGGGACCGGGGCTGGCGGGACGTGTTCGACGAGGACCCCGGCGCGCTCGGCACCTCCAGCACCCGGCACGGGGGCTTCCTCGCCGGCGTGGCGGACTTCGACGCCGAGTTCTTCGGCATCAGTCCGCGGGAGGCGCTCGCGATGGACCCGCAGCAGCGCCTGCTGCTGGAGGCGTCGTGGGAGGTCTTCGAACGGGCGGGAATCGTCCCCGCCGACGTGCGCGGCACCGGCGCCGGCGTCTTCTCCGGGGTGAGCTCCCCCGAGTACGGGCTGCGCTTCCTGGAGGTGGACCAGCACGAGCTGGAGGGCCACCTGTCGCTCGGGAGCGCGCTGAGCGTCGCGTCCGGCCGGGTCGCGTACCAGCTCGGGCTGACCGGCCCGGCGATGACCGTGGACACGGCGTGCTCGTCGTCGCTGGTGGCCCTGCACCTGGCGGTGCGGTCGCTGCGGTCCGGGGAGTGCTCGCTCGCGCTGGCGGGCGGGGCGGCGGTGATGACCACCCCCGCCGTGTTCGTGGAGTTCTCCCGGCAGCGCGGCCTGGCGCCCGACGGCCGGTGCAAGGCGTTCGCGGACGCCGCCGACGGGACCGGCTGGTCCGAGGGCGTCGGCGTGCTGCTGCTGGAGCGGCTGTCGGACGCCCAACGCAACGGCCACCCGGTACTGGCCGTCCTGCGCGGTTCGGCGGTGAACCAGGACGGGGCCAGCAACGGGCTGACCGCGCCCAGCGGCCGCGCCCAGGAGGAGGTGATCCGCAAGGCGCTGGCGGACGCGGGGATCGCGGCGTCCGAGGTGGACCTGGTCGAGGCCCACGGCACCGGGACGGTGCTGGGCGACCCCATCGAGGCCCACGCCCTGCTGATGACGTACGGCCAGGGTCGGGCCGAGGACAGGCCGCTCTGGCTGGGGTCCCTGAAGTCGAACCTCGGCCACGCCCAGGCCGCCGCCGGGGTCGCCGGTGTCATCAAGGCCGTGATGGCTCTGCGCCACGGCTACCTGCCGAAGACCCTGCACCTGGACGCGCCTTCGCGGCACGTGGACTGGTCCTGCGGCGCGGTGGAACTGCTGGTGGACGGGCGCGAATGGGAGCGGGGCGACGGTCCGCGCAGAGCCGGGGTGTCGTCGTTCGGGTTCAGTGGCACCAACGCGCACGTGATCCTGGAAGAGGCGCCGCCGACGGGCAAGGCGGCCGAGCCCATCCCGGGCCCGGCCCTCGCCGGTGGACTGGTGCCGTGGGCGGTGTCGGGAAAGAACCCGGCGGCGCTGGCACGGCAGGCGGCCGCGCTCCGCGATTTCGTCACCTCCCCAGCCGGTGCGCAGGCGGACGCCGCGGACATCGGCTGGTCGCTGGTGTCGAGCCGGTCGGCGTTCGCCCACCGCGCGGTCGTGCTGGGCCGCGATCGCGACGAGCTGCTGAGCGGCCTCGCCTCGCTGAGCGAGGGCGCGGAGCCCGCCGGGGTGGTCCGCGGTGTCGCCGGGGAACTCGGGGGAGTCGTCTTCATGTTCCCGGGCCAAGGCTCGCAGTGGGCCGGCATGGGCCGGCGGCTGTACGACGCCTACCCCGTCTTCGCGCGCGCCCTCGACGAGTGCGCGGCCGCGCTCGACGAATGGGTCGGCTGGTCGCTGCTCGCCGTGATCCGGGGCGAGGCCGGGGCGCCGCCCCTGGAACGGGTGGACGTGGTCCAGCCCGCGCTGTTCTCGGTGATGGTGTCCATGGCCGCCCTGTGGCGGTCATGGGGCGTGGAACCGGCCGCGGTGGTGGGGCACAGCCAAGGTGAGATCGCCGCCGCCCACGTCTGCGGCGCGCTGTCGCTGCGGGACGCCGCCAAGGTGGTCGCGCTCCGCAGCAGGGCGCTGGTGGACCTCGCGGGCCACGGCGGGATGGCGTCGGTCGTGGAGTCCGCGGACGCCGTGGCGGAGCAGCTCGCCCCGTGGAGCGGCCGGCTGGGCCTCGCCGCCGTCAACGGGCCCCGCTCGGTGGTGGTGTCCGGAGCGCTGGATGCCCTCGACGAATTCCTTGAGAAGATGAACGCCGAAGGTGTCCGGGCCAGGCGGATATCGGTCGATTACGCCTCCCATTCCCCCGAGGTGGCCCGGGTTCGCGAACAAGTGGTCGGGCCGCTTGCTGATGTGCGGCCTCGAACGTCGGAACTGCCTTTCTATTCGACCCTGTACGGTGAGGTCATCGACACCGTCGAGCTGGACGGCGACTACTGGTACACCAACCTCCGTGAAAAGGTGCTCTTCGAATCGTCCGTCCGCAGGCTGGCCGACGACGGTTACCGCGTCTTCATCGAGATGAGCCCGCACCCCGTCCTGACCGTTCCGGTGCAGGAAATGGTCGACGAGGTGGACAGCGCGGTCGTCCTGTCGTCGTCCCGCCGCGACCGCGGGGAGGTCGAGGCCATGGCCGACTCGCTGGCCCAGCTGTACGTGCGGGGCGGGACCGTGGACTGGGCCGCCCTGTTCGGGACGCGCAGGCGGACCGACCTCCCGACCTACGCGTTCCAACGGCGGCGCTACTGGCTGAACTCCTCGCACACGGCGGTGGCGATGGAGATCCCCGCGGACGCGCCGGCCGAAGAGGACGAGCAGGTCACCCCGCTGCCCGAGAGGGTCGCGGCCCTCCCCGAGGGCGTCGCGGAGGCGCTCGTCCTGGACCACGTCCTGGAGAAGATCGCCACCGTCCTCGGGCATGCCCCCGGCGAGAGCGTCGACCCCGACCGGGAGTTCAAGGACCTCGGCTTCGACTCGCTGCTGGCGATGGACCTGAGCAGGCGCCTGGCCGCCTCGACGGGGGTCAGGCTGAAGCCGACGCTGGTGCTGCGGCACCCGTCACCGCGGCTGATCGCCGGGCACATCGCGGCCGTGATGCTCGACCGCCGTCCCGCCTGACCCCGCGGTGTCCCGCCGGCGGGACACCGCACGCCCGGCGCCGGCATCGTGTTGACCGGCCGATCCACGTCCGTGAAAGTGGATATGAATTGGTGGTTCGCTCCGGTTCGCGGTCCCATTGTTGGGGAGTTGATGTCCATGCGCTCGTTCGATGCGTCGGCTGCGCATAAAGGGTTGTGGCTGGCGCAGAAAATGATGCCCGACACGCTCAACCACGCCCTGTCCATGTGGGAGGTGGACGGCGAACTGGACGTCGCCCTCATGGAATCCGCATTCCTGCGCGTGATGGAGGAAGCGGAGGTGCTGCGCGTCAACTTCGTCGACAACGGCGACGGCGACCTGCGCATCGTGCCGCGCGGCCTGGGGGAGTGGCGGCCGTTCTTCCTGGACGCCGGCGGCGAGGACGAACCCGACCGGGCGGCGCGCGAGGCGCTGTCCGGCATGCTGGCGCAGCCGTTCGACCTGGAGCGGGACCTGCTGTTCCGGCTGGGCGTGGTCAGGCTCGCGCAGGCCCGCTTCCTGGTGGTCCTCGCCTACCACCACCTCATCTCGGACGGCTACGGCGTGGGCGGCCTGCTGTCGCGGCGCCTCGCCGAGGTGTACACGGCGCTGGCGCGCGGCGCGGAGGTGAGCGAACCGCCCCACCCCTGGGACGCCGAGTCGTACGCGGCCGAGGCGTCGGAGTACCTCGCCTCCCAGCGGTTCACCGACGACATGGAGTTCTGGCGCGACTACCTGAAGGACGCGCCCCCGCCCGCACAGGTGCCGCGCCTCGCCGTGCCGGACCCGGACGCGGAACCCGGACCGTGGAGTCCCGCCGACCGCTGGTCGGAGCTGGCCGGCGCCCTCGGCATGGTGAGCCGGACGGTGGCCGTCCCCCGCGCCGAGGCGGACGCGTGGGGCGAGGCCGCCGAGTCCATGGGCGTCTGGACGTCGTCGTTGCTGACCGCCGGCGCGGCGGTGTTCCTCCGGCACCGCTGCGACCACCCGGAGTTCCTCCTCTCGGTGGCGATGGGCAACCGGACCGGGGCCGCGGGCAGGACGCCCGGGCTGGCGGTGAACGTGGTGCCGATCCGCGTGCGGGTCCCGCTCACCGCGACCTTCGCCGAGACCGCCGAGGCGGTGCTCGACGAGACGTACGAGGTCTTCGGCCGGGCCGCCTGCCACTACTCCGACATCCAGCGCGCGAGCGGGACCGTCCTCAGCGGCCGCGGCGGCTTCGGCGCCGTCATGAACGTCGTCGACTTCACGGGCGAACTCGATTTCGGCGGCGGCCCGGCGCGCTACACCGGCGGCACGAACGGGGTCTTCGACGAGCTGTCGATCAGCGTCTGCACCGACGGGACCGACGGAAGCGACCTGTACTTCCGGCTCGACGCCCCCGCCGGCCTGTACACCGCGGCGGAGCTGCGCCTCATCGGCGCCGACCTCGTCGCGTACGTCCGGGCCGCGGCCGCCGACCCGAAGCTGCCCGTCGGCGCGCTGGACGTGGTGAGCGGCGCCGACCGGGACCGGGTGCTGGCCGCGCCGAACGACACGGACGCCCCGCTGCCCGGCCTGACCGTCCCGGAGCTGTTCGCCCGCCAGGCGGCGCGGACCCCCGACGCCGCTGCGGTGGTGTCCGGGGACGGCGCGCTCTCGTACCGCGAGCTGGACGAGCGGTCGAGCCGCCTGGCCGGGGCGCTGCGCCACCGGGGCGTCGGGGCCGAGACGGTCGTGGCGGTGGCGATGCCCCGCTCGGCGGACCTGGTCGTCGCCCTGCTGGGCGTGGCGAAGGCGGGCGGAGCCTACCTGCCCGTCGACCCCGCGTCCCCGGCGGAGCACATCGCGTCGGTTCTCGGCGGGTCGGCGCAGGTGCTCCTCACGAGCGAGGCGCCGCCCGCCGACCTGGACGTCCCGACGATCCTCTTCGGCGACCTCGACTCGGACACCGCCGATGGCGCGCGAGCCGTCCGCCCGGACAACCTCCTGGCCGTCACGCACGGTTCGACCGGCGCGGCGGAGGTCGCCCTGACGCACCGGAACATGGAGCGGTTCGCGATGGACCGCCGGTGGCGGGACGGCGGCGCCGGCACCGTGCTGTGGCACGCGCCGCACACCTTCGACGCGTTCGCCCTCGAAGTCTGGGCGCCGCTCCTCAACGGCGGGCGGGTGGTCGTGGCCCCGCCGGGAGAGCTGGACCTCGACGCGCTCGCCGCCGTGCGGGCCGCGCACGAGATCTCGGTGATGTGGTCGCCCGCGGACCTGCTCGCGTCGATCGCCGCGGAGCGCCCCGACGGCCTCGCCGGGATGCGCGAGGTGTGGACCTGCGGCGACCGCGTGTCCGCCGCCGCGCTGCGGCGGGTGCGGGACGCGTGCCCGGAGCTGGCGATCGTCCACGGCCACGGACCGGGGGAGACGGGCGGCTTCGCCGCGTGCCACCGCCTCCCGGCCGGCGAGCCGTCGCTCGGCATGACGCTGATCGGCCGCCCCATGGACAACACCTCCCTCTACGTCCTGGGGCCGGGCCTTGCACCCGTCCCCGCCGGCGTGGCCGGAGAGCTGTACGCGGCCGGGCCCGGCGTGGCGCGCGGCCTCCACGGCCGGCCGGGGACGACCGCCGAGCGCTTCGTGCCCTGCCCGTTCGGCCCGCCCGGCGCCGTCATGCACCGGACCGGGGACCGGGCGCGGTGGGGCGCCGACGGCCGCCTCGAACACCTGGGCCGGGTCGGCGCCCGCGCGCGGATCCGCGGCGTCCCCGTCGAACCGGCCGAGGTGGAGGCGGTCCTGGCCGACTACCCCGGCCTGGCGAGGGCGGCGGTGGCCGTCCGCGAGGACGGCTCGGGGCAGCGGCGGCTCGTGGCGTACGCGGTCCCGCTGGCGCCGCAGGCCGGCCTCTCCGAGGAGGAGCTGCGCAGGTTCGCCGCGGGACGGCTGCCGGAGTCCCTCATGCCGTCGGCGTTCCTGGTCGTGGACCGCCTCCCGGCGACAGCGGGCGGCTGGGTGGACAGGGCGTCGCTTCCCGAGCCCGCGTCCGGCGAGGGGAAGTACCGCGCACCGCGCAACGCCGTCGAGGAGGCCCTGGCCAGGGCCTTCGCCGAGGCGCTCGAGCTGGAGCGGGTCGGCGTCGACGACGACTTCTTCGACCTCGGCGGCAACTCGCTGCGCGCGATCAGGCTCGCCGCCCTGATCCGGGACGAGCTGAACCAGGAGGTGTCCATCCGCACGCTGTTCGTGGCGCGCACCGTGACCGGGCTGTCCGGCATGTGGCAGGACCTCGCCCGGTCCAGCAGGCCGGCCCTGCGCAGGAGGACGAAGGACGGCGAACTCCTCTGAGCGCCGGAAGGAACGCGGATCCATGGCAGCGGGAGAATTCACCATGAACGGTCGTGACAACGAGATCTACGACGTGGTCGGCATCGGATTCGGTCCGTCCAACCTGTCGCTCGCCATCGCCATGGAGGAGTACCGGGCGGACGGCGCGCGGGACGGGATGAGGGCCCTCTTCCTCGAACGGCAGCCGTCCTTCGGCTGGCACCGCAGCATGCTGCTGCCCTCGGCGACCATGCAGATCTCCTTCCTCAAGGACCTGGTCACCTTCCGCAACCCGACGTCGAGCTTCAGCTTCATCGCGTACCTGCACGCCTCGGGGCGGCTCCCGCGGTTCGTCAACAACCAGGACTTCTTCCCGACGCGCGAGGAGTTCCACCGGTACCTGGAATGGGCGCAGGCGCGGGTCGCCGACCGCATCGCCTACGGCGCGGAGGTGACGTCGGTCGGGCTGCCGCCGGGCGCCGTCCCGGAGACCTCGGACCGGCTGCGCCTCGAAGTCGCGGACGGCCGCGTCGTCGAGGCGCGGAACGTCGTGATCTCCACCGGCCTGGTCCCGAGCATGCCGGACGGTGCCGTCCGCGACGAGCGGGTGTGGCACAGCTCGGAGTTCCTGGAGAAGTACCGCCGGGCGGACCCCGCGCAACTGCGCCGGGTGGCGGTGGTCGGCGCGGGCCAGAGCGCCGCCGAGATCGCCAGGTTCCTGTACGACGAGCTCCCGCACGCCCAGGTCTGGGCCGTCATCCCGTCCTACGGCTACTCGGTCGCGGACGACACCCCGTTCGCCAACCAGGTCTTCGACCCCGGCGCCGTCGACGACTACTACTACGCCACCGAGCAGACGCGCGAGGCGTTCTGGCGGTACCACCGCAACACCAACTACTCGGTCGTCGACGGCGACGTCATCCGGGACCTGTACCGCAGGGCGTACGAGGACGAGGTCCGCGGGGCCCGGCGCCTGGAGTTCCGCAACCTCACCCGGGTCACCGGCGTGAAGCGGTCCGGCGCCGAGACCCGCGTCTCGCTGCAGACGGGCTCCGACGGCGAGGTGCGCGAGATCGACTTCGACGCGCTCGTCTGCGCGACCGGCTACGACGCGATGGAGCCGGCGCACCTCCTCGGCGACCTCGACCGCCACTGCCTGCGCGACGAGTCCGGCCGCTACCGGGTCGAGCGCGACTACCGCATCGCGACCGACCCCGGGATGCGCTGCGGCATCTACCTCCAGGGCGGCACCGAGCACAGCCACGGCCTGAGCTCGTCGCTGCTGTCGAACATCGCCGTACGGAGCGGGGAGATCGCCGACTCGATCGCCGCCCGGCGGGAGGAAGGGGAGTTCCAGGATGAGGAGTCCGGCAGAAGAGCGGTGGGTACGCCCCTTCCGCGATGACGACGGCTGCGCGACGAAGCTCGTCTGCCTCCCGCACGCCGGCGGCTGGGCGAGCGCGTACCGCGCCTGGCCCCGGGGGCTGCCCTCGGACGTCGGCGTCCTCGCCGTCGTGTACCCGGGCCGCGAGGACCGCTGCCGCGAGCCGTTCGCGACCGCGCTGGAGACCCTCGCCGACGACATCGCCGACGCCCTCGGCGGGCTCTCCGGGCACCGGCTGGTGCTCTTCGGCCACAGCATGGGCGCCTCGGTCGCGCACGAGGTGGCGCTGCGCCTGCACAAGCGCGGGCGCCCGCCCGCGGCCCTGTGCGTGTCCGGCAGGCGCCCGCCCCACGCCCTGGACGGCCGGCGGACGTTCTCCGGCACGGACGAGAAGATCATCAGGGATCTCGGGCGCTTCGACGCGAGCAGCGCCGAGGTCTTCGCCGACCCCGACCTCCGGGAGATGCTGCTCCCCGCCATCCGCGCGGACTACCGGCTGGTCGACGCGTACCCGGGCGGCCACCGGCCCCCGCTCGACTGCCCCGTGTACGCCTACACCGGTGCCGACGATCCCGAAGTGGCCCCGGAGCAGATGCGCGCCTGGGCGGACGTGACGCACGGCGCGTTCCGGCTGCGGGTGCTGCCCGGCGGCCACTTCTACCTGAAGACCGAGGAGTCCGCCCTGCTCGCCGACCTGACCTCGGTGATCGAGACGGCGGCCGCCGGGAGGTCGTGACGGCCGCCGCCGAGTCACCCGAACCAGGTGGCCAGCGCGGTCCGGAGGGACGCCGTGTCGGGCGTCCCCTCGGCGGCCCAGGCGACATGGCCGTCCGGCCGGATGAGGACCGCGGACGGAGCGGCGACCTCACCGGCGCCCGGCACGGGCCAGTGGTCGTCCTCGCTCCGCGCCTCCACGACGTCGACGCGATCGGCCCAGTCCTCCGCCACGGCGGTGTTCCCGCGCAGATCGAGCAGCACCGGACGGGCGCCGTGCAGCAACTCGTACACCCGGACTGGGCCGTCGGCCGTCTTCAGGTCGGCGTCCGGGACCCGGCGGCCCGCGAGCGGATGGTCGCACTCGACCGGGTACCGGATGTCCAGCCCGGTGAGCATGCCGCACAGGTACCGGTTGACGTCGTCGAACACGATCAGGGACGCGAAGACGTCGCGCAGCGCGTCGGTCTGCGGACCGGGAAGGGCCAGCGCCGACTGCGCCCGCGTGTTGTGCAGGACGGCCTCTCCGACGGGATGGCGCTCGGTGTGGTAGGTGTCCAGCAGGCTCTCCGGCGCCCGTCCCCGCGCCACGGCGCCGAGCTTCCAGCCCAGGTTGACCGCGTCCTGCATGCCGAGGTTCAGCCCCTGCCCGCCGAGCGGGAAGTGGATGTGCGCGGCGTCGCCCGCCAGCAGCACCCGGCCCCGCCGGTACCGGTCGGCCTGCCGCGCGGCGTCGGTGAACCGTGAGATCCAGCGCGGGTTGCGCATGCCGTAGTCCGTGCCCGCGACCCTGAGCAGCGACTCGCGGAGCCGGTCGAACGTCACCGGCCCGCGATCGGCGACCCGCGCGTAGTCGGACGTGATCAGCCGGTACCACCCGGGCTCGAAGGCGATCACCGAGTAGCCGCCGTCCGGCGTGCGCCGCCCCCAGATGTAGTCCTCGGTCAGCTCGGGGAGCTCGACGTCCCCGATCAGCGCGTTCATCGTCGCCGGCGTCCCCGGGAACCCGAAGCCCGCCAGCTTGCGCACCGCGCTGCGTCCCCCGTCGCAGCCGACGAGGTAGCGGCCGCGGACCGTCTCGTCCCCGGCCTGGACCGTCACGCCCTCCGCGTCCTGCTCGACCCCCGTCACCTCGGACGACCACCGCACCCGGACACCGAGCCTCGCGGCCCAGTCCTCCAGCAGCATCTCGATGGTGGACTGCAGGATCATCAGCGGCAGCGGATGCCTGGACTCGAACTCGTCGAAGTTGAGCCAGAGCCCGGAGAAGTGCCCTACCCCCTGGATCTCCCCGAGCGCGAGGAAGGAGTCCAGGACCCCGCGCTGGTCCAGCACCTCCAGGGTCCGCGAGTGCATCCCGCCGGCCCGGGACTCGCCCGTCCGCTCCGCGAGCCGTTCGAGCAGCACCACGTCGGCGCCCGCCAGCCGCAGCTCGCAGGCGAGCATCAAGCCCGTCGGCCCCGCACCCGCGATCACGACGTCCGCGTCCATCCCGGCGTGTCCCACGTCGTCTCCCGTCACTCGCCGCACAGTCCCTTCACGCTCACCGAAGAGAGATCCGCCGACAAGGCGCCGCACGACCGGGAGGGCGCCCCCGGCCTACCCCTTGTCCCGCCGGCGAGACAAGCCCTCAGACCGCGGGTGGTCCTGCCCGCGTCCGGGCACGGCTACGGCCGGCGCGGTCCGTTCCGGCCCCCTGGGGCTTTGAGGCTTTCGCTGAAATTCCCACTGCCGGGCTGTCGTGCCTTAAGAAGAAATTCTCACGGGCGCCGCTCACTTGATGGTTTTGAAAACTTCGTCAGAGCAGGTTTAAACCCGCTTTGGGGTGGCCGTTGGACGGGGCCTGGGAACGGGCCTCAAAACGGGGCCTTGACAGACGATCATGGCAGGGTGATGATCAACTCACCCCCGATCCCCTGAAGGGAGCCCGAATGCAAAAGGTGGGCAATCGAGTCATGTCCATGGCGGCCGCGGTCATCACGGCGGCTGTGGCGCCTGTCGTGGTCGCCATTCCGAGCGCGTCGGCGAGCGAGACGGATGTCCGGCCCATGGCCTCCTGCTCGGACTGGACGCCGCACATCCGGCGGGTCATCGTCGGCTCGGCGGCCGTGCACACCAGCTATTCGGGGTCGTCCCCGGTGATAGCCAAGTGGAAATCCAAGACGCTTTTCCGCGTCGACAAGCGATGCGTGAACGACGCCGGCAACCTGTGGTGGCACTCGGACTGCTGCACCGGCGTCAAGGGCTGGATCTGGAACGACTACACAGAGTTCGCCCACTACAACTAGCGGAGCTCGCCCGGCGATCCGCAGGGCTTCCCGCCCCCCAGTTCCCAGCCCCCCGCGAGTCGATCACCCTTTCGCGCGAATCCGGCAGACATGGCGTCTGGCCCTTCGCGCGAAAGGGCACTTCGGTCTTTGCGTAAGTCCCTGTGCATGGACGATGTGGTGGGGATCGCTCGTTTTCTCCGAAGTTGATGCCCATTGAATATGGCAAAGTTCCCGGATGTGCGAGTTGCTCTCGAATTCGGTTGCTGGGCTCACTTGTGACTGTGCGACGCTCGGTGCTGGACCGGCCTCGCCGTGGCGTCACTCTCCTGCGTTGATTATTGAGTTCTGCTGACTGCGCGTCTACCAAGCCCCGCTGCATGTATCAAGCGCCACACCCGCCCCCTCGAATTGCTCTTCGAGGGGGACTTTTGGCGTGTCGTCGCCTCATTCCCTGGCACTGATCTCGCCGTCTTCGACATGGCCCCAACTTGCGCGGTGAAGGGCTGTTGCTCTCCGTGGATGCGCAGGTTCCCGTGCGGCCGCTCTGAGCGGCATCGGTGGTGAACCTGGCCCGCCGGCTGCGCGGCCACCTCGCGTGGGCTCGCTGAGACCTCGCCGGAGTCTCCGGTGACCAGGCGCGTCCCAACGCGGCCTTGAAGACGCCGGGCGGCCCCCACCTCGTAGGCCCGGCGCCGGGCGACGGGGGCCAGGACCCCCTGACCTGCACTCCGCTCACACGACCTTCGTTCTGATAGTTGACATTTGATATGAGATATCGGCAAGCTTCGGGTCCGTGAGGGGTGGAGTGATACATGAGTGATTCGAGCCAGCGGGGCCGCGGGGAGCGCGTGCCCGTCGACGGGCTGCGGCGCACGGTCGGCGCGGTCTTCCGCGCCGTCGGGTTCAGCGAGGCCGCGTCGTCGACGGTGGCCGAGGCCCTGGTCGACGCCGACATGCGCGGCGTGGCCTCGCACGGGAGCATGCTCGTCCCGATGTACGTCGACCGGGTGCGGGCCGGTTCCGTCAGCCGCAGGGAGCGGGCGGAGGTCCTCGTGGATCTCGGTGCGATGGCCGTCCTGGACGCGGGGCACGCGCTCGGCCAGCTCACGGGGGACCAGGCGATGGGGATCGCCGTCGCCAAGGCGAAGAGCTTCGGCGTCGGGGTGGTGGCGGTCCGCAACGCCTTCCACTTCGGGGGCGCGTTCCGCTACGTCGAGGCGGCGGCGCGGGAAGGCTGCGTCGGGCTGGCCGCGGCGAACACCCGGCCGCTGATGCCCGCCGTCGGCGGGGCGGCTCCCGTCGTCGGCAACAACCCGCTCGCGGTGGGCGTGCCGATGCCCGACGGGCCTCCCGTCGTGCTGGACATGGCGCTGTCCGAGGCGGCGCTCGGCAAGATCCGCATCGCGGCGGCGGAGGGCCGGGAGATCCCGTCCACCTGGGCCTCGGACGCGGACGGCCGGCCCACCACCGACCCCCGCGCGGCCCTGGGCGGCATGCTGCTGCCCGCCGCCGGGCACAAGGGCTTCGCGCTGGCGCTGGTCGTCGACGTTCTCACCGGCGTGCTGTCCGGCGGAGGGTTCGGCCAGGCCGTGCAGGGGCTCTACAGCGACGTCACCGTCCCCAACAACTGCGCCCACTTCTTCCTGGCCGTGGACGTGGCGGCGTTCGGCGATCCGGCGGACTTCGCGGAGCGGATGAGCCGGCTGGCCGCCGAGGTCACCGGCTCTCCCACCGCGCCCGGCGTGGAGCGGCTGTACCTGCCCGGCCAGATCGAGGCGGAGAACCACCGGGCCGCCCTCGCCGGCGGCGTCCGGGTCGAGGGCAGCGTCCTGGAGGCGCTGCGCCGCACCGCGGACGAGGTCGGCGCCGTCCTGCCCGACTCGCTGGCCCTGGCCGGAGCCGGCGGCGACGTGCCGGCCCGCGCGACGGGAGGCACCACGGCATGAAGGCCAGCTTCGATGCGACCGGGCAGGTCGTCATCGTCACCGGAGGCGCCAACGGGATCGGCGCGGCCCTCGCGCGCGGCGTCGGCGCCGCGGGCGGGACCGCCGTGGTCTTCGACATCGCGCACGCGGCCGACCTGGACGCGGCCCCGGGGGTCGAGCAGGTCGCCGTCGACGTGGCCGACCGCGACGCGGTCTTCGCGGCCGTCGACCAGACCCTCGCCCGGCACGGCCGCGTCGACGGCCTCGTGGCGGGCGCGGCCGTCCAGCCCCGCGCCGCGGTGGCCGGCATGGCGGCCGACGAGTGGCGCCGGGTCCTCGGCGTGAACCTCGACGGCGTCGTCTGGTGCTGCCAGGCGGTGCTGCCCTCGATGGCCGAGCGCCGGTCCGGGTCGATCGTGGTCTTCAGCTCCGGGCTGGCGCACATGGGACGGGCCGAGGCGTCCGCCTACGCGGCCAGCAAGGGCGCGCTGGTCTCCTTCGCCAAGTCGCTGGCCGCCGAGGTGGCCGAGCACCGGATCCGGGTGAACGTCCTCGCCCCCGGCGTCATCGACACCCCGCAGTTCCAGGCCGCCAACCCGGCGGGCGGCGAGCGGGAGCACTGGGCGCGCACCACGGGGATCGGCACCCCCGAGGACGTCGTCGGCCCCCTGCTCTTCCTGCTGTCCGACGCGGCGACCATGACCGGCTCGCAGCTCACCCGCGACCGCGCCTACCCGAAGGAGTGACCTCCCCATGACCGAGACGACGACGCCCGAGGGGGAGATCCTCCCCGTCGCGGTCGTGGGCGCCGGGCCCATCGGCCTGATCACCGCCCTCGGGCTGACGCGCTACGGCGTTCCGGTGGCCGTGTTCGAGGAGGACGACCGGCTCTCGCTGGACACCAAGGCGGGCACCGTCCTCACCCGGACCCTGGAGGTCCTGCACCGGTACGGCGCGCTGCCGGAGGTGCTGCGCGCCTCGCTGCGGATCGACGAGATCGGCGAGATCGACCGGGTCACCAACGAGCCGACGCTGAGCGTCCGCACGGGCGAGCTCACCGAGGACACCCGGTTCCCGTTCGTCATCAACATCCCGCAGCACCACCTCGAACCGGTGCTGCGCGACAGCTTCACCGGACGCGAGCACGGCTCCCTGCACATGGGGCACCGGCTGACCGCGTTCAAGCAGCACGACGACCACGTCGAGCTGACGTTCGACACCGCGCAGGGCGAGCGGCACGTCAAGGCCCGCTACCTGCTGGCCTGCGACGGCGGACGCTCGCAGGTGCGCGAGCAGCTCGGCATCACGGTGGAGGGGCGCACGCTCGACGAGCGCTACATGCTCGTCGACCTCAAGGCGGACCTGGACGTCGCCAACCCGCGCGACTACCCCTACCTCGCCTACTTCTCCGACCCGTCGGAGTGGATGATCCTCGTCCGCCAGCCGCACTGCTGGCGCTTCCTCTACCCGCTGGCCAAGGGGGCGGGGGAGCCGACGCACGAGGAGCTGCGCGACAAGGCGCTGCGGTTCATCGGCGAGGTCGAGGGCATCGAGGTGCTCGGCACGAACGTCTACACGGTCCACCACCGGGTGGCGGAGCAGTGGCGCGACGGCCGCGTGTTCCTGATGGGCGACGCCGCGCACCTGATCACGCCGATGTGGGCGCTCGGCCTCAACACCGGGGTGCTGGACGCCTCCAACCTGCCGTGGCGGCTCGCCTGGGTGCTGCGCGGCTGGGCCGACGACTCGCTGCTCGGCGGGTACGAGGTGGAGCAGGCGCCGGTCGCGGTCAAGGGCTCGGGCCAGATGGCCGAGGCCGCCCGCTCCTACATGAGCCGGCAGGGCCGGGCCGTCGACGCGATGACCGACGGGAACTGGGGCAACGCGTTCACCCGCGGCCTGCTGGGCGTCCGGCTCGACGTCGACGACACCGGCGACTGGTCGATGGTGAGGACGGGCTCGGCGCCGCCGCCGGTGCGCACCGGCGACCGCGCGCCCGACCTGCCGCTGTTCGGCCCGGAGGGCCCCGTCCACCTGCACGACCTGGCCGCCGAGTCCTTCGTGGCGCTGTACTTCACCGACACCAGGCGGCGGCCGCGGATCCCCACCGAGACGGGCCCGGCGCTGCGCCGCTTCGCGGTGTCCCGCTGGGACGCGCCGCACGACTCGGGCCTGCGCGACCTGGCCCTGTTCGACCCCGGCGACCGGGTGCGCCGCCGGTTCGGCGTGGACGGCGACACCGTCGTGCTGATCCGGCCGGACGCCCATGTCGCCGCGATCCTTCCGTTCGACCCCGCCGCGGACGAGGACCCGGCGGCGGCCGTCTACCAGCGCATCTGCGGACGCGCTCCGATCACCGCACAGGAGTAGGGCATGACCGATGGCAAGACCGCGACCGGACCCGACGGGCGCCCCGTGGAGCTCGGCCCCGTCGGCCAGGAGATCGTGTTCGAGAACGAGCAGATCCGGGTCTGGGAGATCGAGCTGGAGCCGGGCGACGCGCAGCCCTGGCA
Source organism: Actinomadura geliboluensis (assembly GCF_005889745.1). Lineage (GTDB taxonomy): Bacteria > Actinomycetota > Actinomycetes > Streptosporangiales > Streptosporangiaceae > Spirillospora > Spirillospora geliboluensis. Next base: position 14,433 of record NZ_VCKZ01000022.1, on the reverse strand, counting down.
CCACCACCAGAACCCGTACGTGGTGATCGCGCTGGAGGCGGCCGACAACCGCATCGACTCGATCAAGGGCGGCGACCCGCGCCTGGTGCACGAGCCGGTCGGCGGCGTCGTCTACCGCGAGCCCGGCGAGATCCACATGCTCACCAACCGGGGCGAGAGCCGCTACCGCTGCCGTCTCGTCGAACTCAAGTGCCTGGGAGAGAACCTTGTCTGAGCAGCCGTGCCCTCCGGGCGTCCCCGAGGAGGAGTGGGAGAACAACCTCTCCGAGCCCGCCGCCTACAGCGGTGAGGCTCCGGACCGCTCCCGCGAGCAGGACGTGACGGGCCCCGAAGGCGAGGCCATGGGCCGGTTCAGGGAGATCCTCCTCAACACCGGCGACCTCGACTGGATCGACAAGACCCTCGCCGGCCTGTCGCAGAAGATGCTGTGGCGCGACGACGAGACGGGGGCGTCGATCGCCCTGGTCCGCTTCAAGAAGGGCGCGGGCATCCCGTCCCGGCACTCGCACGCCTCGAACCAGTTCATGTTCTGCCTGCAAGGCCGCTACACCTACGTGCCGACCGGGCTGACCCTCACGTCCGGGTCCTTCTACTGGAACCCCAAGGGCAGCCTGCACGGGCCCACGCTCGCCGAAGAGGACACCGTCCTGCTCGAGGTCTACGACGGCCCCCACTACCCGACCCAGCCCGACTGGTACGACAGCGCGGCCGACGCCCGCTGACGTCCGAGGCTGATCCGACCCCCGGCGGCGGCACCGACCCGCCGCTCACCCGACACCAGAGGAGGGCCCATGCCCAAGCAAGAGATCAGGACCGCCGAGCTGGCTCCGCCCAACGGCCACTTCGCGCAGGCGACCATGGCCGAGGCCCGCGGCCGCCTGGTCTTCATCTCCGGGATGACCGCCCGCAACAAGGACGGCGGCGTCACCGGCGTGGGCGACGTCTCCGCCCAGACGCACCAGGTGTGCCAGAACCTCAAGGCCGCGGTCGAGGCCGCCGGAGGCACCCTCGACGACATCGCCCGGGTCGACGTCTACGTCCGCAACATGGAGGACTTCGCCGCGATCCACGAGGTCCGCCGGCAGTACTTCACCGGGGTGTCGCCCGCGTCGACGCTGGTCGAGGTGGCGAAGTTCGTCAACAAGGACTACCTCATCGAGATCAACGCGATCGCCGTGGTCGCGGACGGGGACGGCTGACATGCGGCTGGCCGCGATCCGCTTCGAGGGCGGGATCCGCACCGCCGTCGTGGAGGGCGACCACGCCGCGGTGCTGCCCGCCACGGCGCCCACCCCCGACGACGTCGTGCGCGGCGGCGCCGAGGCCCGCGAGGCCGTCTCCGCCGCGGCGCAGGTCGCGCCGCGGACGCCGCTGGACGACCTGGACCTGCTCGCGCCGCTGCGCCGGTTCAACCGCGACGTGCTGTGCACCGGGTGGAACTACTGGGACCACTTCGAGGAGTCCAAGGGCAAGCGGGAGGGGCAGGACCCCAAGGAACGCCCGTCCCACCCGACCTTCTTCACCAAGGGGCCCGACACGGTGATCGGCCCGCGCGACGCCATCGCGTGGGACCCGGACCTGTCCCAGAAGTGGGACTACGAGGCGGAGGTGGCGCTGGTCATCGGCCGCGACGGCAGGTCGATCCCGGAGGAGCGGGCGCTCGACCACGTGGCGGGCTACCTCGTCGCCAACGACGTCTCGCAGCGCGACCTGCAGCGGGCGCACGGCGGCCAGTGGCTGAAGGGCAAGAGCATCGACCGCACGATGCCGCTCGGGCCGTGGCTCACCACCGCCGACGAGGTCCCCGACCCGCATGACCTGGCGATCACCTTCGACCTGAACGGCAGGCGGCTGCAGCAGGCGAGCACGGCGCAGACCGCGTTCTCCTTCGCCCGCATCATCGCCGAGCTCAGCTGGGGGATGACGCTGCGCGCCGGGGACGTCGTGCTGACCGGCACGCCCAGCGGCATCGGCAACGCGCGCGAGCCGCAGATCTTCCTCGCCGAGGGCGACGAGCTGGTCACCCGCGTCGAGGGGCTCGGGGAGCTGCGCAACCGCGTCGCCCGCGTATCCCTCACGTCCTGACCGTCCCGGCACCACCCAGTCCGACGACCACTCCGAAGGAGGCCGGCCTCACCGATGGGCGGCATCGATCTGCACACCCACCTCGCGCCCGTGCTGAGCGAGTCCGAGATCGCCGGGCTGCCCGGCGTCTCGCTCGACGGCGGACGCCTCGCGGTGGACGGCTCGCACGGCGGCCCGCCGCGGCTCGACCGGCCGGACGCCCTGGAGGCGTGGCTCGGTGAGCGGTCCCTGGACGCCGCGGTGGTCTCCGCGCCGCCGCCGTTCTTCCGCCAGCACCTGCCCGGCGACGAGGCCGCGCGCTGGGTACGGGCGCTGAACGGCGGCATGCGGCGGGCCGTGGCGGGGCGGCCGGCCCTGCTGCCGATGGCCTACCTCCCGCTGGAGCACCCCGAGGTCGCGGTGGCGGAACTCGGCCGCCTCCTGGCCGAGGACGGCTGGGCCGGGTTCGCCGCCTCGGCCGGCGGGCGGTCGGTCAGCCTGGCCGACCCGTCGCTGGAGCCGCTGTGGCGGCGCCTGTCGGACGACGGCCGGCCGGTCATGCTGCACCCGGGGCACAGCCCCGACGACCGGCTGGGCGAGTTCTACCTCGCCAACCTGCTGGGCAACCCGTCCGAGACCGCCGTCGCGGTCGCGCAGCTGCTCTTCGGCGAGGTCGTCGACCGGCACCCGGGGCTGCGGTTCCTCCTGGTGCACGGCGGCGGCTGCGTGCCCGCGGTCCTCGGACGCTGGCAGCGGGGCGCGGACACCGACCGGCCGGGCGTGCCCGCGCTCGCCCGGCCGCTGCGCGAGGCGCTCCGCGGCAACTTCTATGCGGATTGCCTGACGCACGATCCCGACGTCGTCGATCTCGCGGTGCGCGTGTTCGGCGCGGACCGCGTGGTCCTCGGGAGCGACTGGCCCTTCCCCATGGGCAGCGACGACCCCGTCGCGCTGCTGTCGCACCGCGACGCCGGCTTCGTCCGGCAGGTCGGTGAGGACAACGCCAGGTCCCTTCTAGGAAAGCCCGGACACACGGCGGCGGAGATCTAACCGCAGTCATGAGTGCGCAATGTGCTCGTCGGCGTCATCGGCTCGGCCGCGCCGGAGAGCACGGATAAGGAGTAGCAATGAAGGTCACCTGGTTCGCCAGGAGCGTCGCGGTCGGCGGCGTCGTGCTCATGGCCGCCGCGTGCGGCGGTGGAGGCGACGGCGAGTCCGGCGGCTCCACCGACACCGTCCACTACCTGACGTCGTTCAACACCTTCGGCCGTGACGCCTTCGCCTACGTCGCGGAGGAGAAGGGGTACTTCAAGGAGGCGGGCCTCGACGTCGACATCAAGCCGGGGAGCGGCACGGTCGACGTCATGAAGCTGCTCGCCGGCGGCCGCGCCGACTTCGGCGCCGGCGACTTCACCACCGCGCTGATCACCATCGCCAAGCAGAAGCTGCCGGTGACCGCGGTCGGCATGGTGCACCAGAAGTCGCTGGCCGCGGTCGTCGCGCTCGAGGGCGGCGGCATCGCGACGCCGAAAGACCTGGAGGGCAAGACCATCGGCGACCAGCCGGGGTCCACCAACCAGGTGACGTTCCCGGTCTACGCCAAGGCGGCCGGGATCGACGCGGGCAAGGTCAAGTTCGTCCCGTCCGCACCGCCCGCCCTGCCGCAGCTGCTCGCGACCGGCAAGGTCGACGCGATCGGGCAGTTCGTCGTGGGCCGGCCGCTCGTCGAGAAGGCGGCGCAGGGCAAGAAGGCCGTCATCCTGCCGTACGGCGACGTCCTGCCCGACCTGTACGGCAACGCGCTGCTGGCGTCCAGCAAGGTCGCCAAGGAGAAGCCCGAGCTGGTGAAGAAGTTCTCCGCCGCGCTGTTCAAGGGCCTGCAGTACTCCATCGCCCACCCGGAGGAGACCGGCGAGATCCTCAAGAAGCGCCAGCCGACCCAGGACGCGGCCGTCGCCGCCGCGGAGGTCCGCGCGATGGCGCCCTACGTGGCGCCGCAGGGGGCCACGGTCGGCGCGGTCGACAAGGCCCGGGTCGAGGAGAACATCCGGCTGCTCGGCGAGGCCGGCGCGATCTCCGCGAAGCCGGCCACCGACCAGGTCGTCGACTTCGGCGCGGCGGCACAGGGCTGAGGAGGGGACGTGATCGAGCTCAAGCACGTCTCGCAGGTCTTCGCCGGACGCAAAGGCGAGGTCCACGCGCTGGACGACATCAATCTCGAGGTCCGCCGCAACGAGTTCGTGACCCTGGTCGGCCGCTCCGGCTGCGGCAAGTCGACCATGCTGCGGCTGATCGCCGGGCTGCTGCGCCCGACGTCCGGGACCGTGACGGTCGCGGGCGAACCGGTGACCGGGCCCAGGCAGGACGTCAGCTTCATGTTCCAGCGCTCGGCGCTGCTGCCGTGGCGCAGCGTCCTGGACAACATCATGCTGCCGGTGGAGATCCTGCGCCTGGACAAGCGGGCCATGCGCGAGCGCGCGCACGAACTGCTGCACCTGGCCGGGCTCGCCGGTTTCGAGAAGCGGCTGCCGCACGAACTGTCGGGCGGCATGCAGCAGCGCGTCTCGCTGTGCCGCTCGCTGATCCAGAACCCGAAGGTCCTGCTCATGGACGAGCCGTTCTCCGCGCTCGACGCGCTGACCCGCGAAGAGCTGTCCATCGAACTGCAGCGCATCAAGATGGAGCAGGAGACGACCATCATCTTCGTCACCCACTCCATCGAGGAGGCCGTGCTGCTCGCCGACCGGGTCGTGGTGCTCAGCCCCCGGCCCGGGCGGCTCCGCAAGATCGTCGACGTGGACATCCCGCGGCCGCGCACGCTCGGGCGCAACGCGCACGCGGACCGGGTCGCCGAGGTCAGCGCGGAACTGCACGAGCTGCTGATGCCGACGCCCGCCGCCGCCGAGGGGGCCTCATGACCGCCGCGTCCACCGGCCGGCGCCACGTCCGCCGGACCCGTCCCGCCCTCCGGCTCAACGGGCGCGCGGCCGACTGGGGCCTGCCCGTCCTGGGGCTGGTCGCCGTGGTCGCCCTCTGGTGGCTGGCGACGATCGTCTTCTCGATCGAGAAGCTGCTGGTGCCCTCGCCGAAGGACGTGTTCGACTCCTTCACGGCCCAGTCCGGGTACCTGCTGGAGCAGACCTGGGTGACCCTGCTGGAGACGGTCGAGGGCTTCGCGGTCGCGGTCGTCGTCGGCATCCCCATCGCGATGCTGATCGCCGGCTCGCGGCTGCTGGAGAAGATGATCTACCCCTTGCTGCTGGCGGTGAACGCGGTGCCGAAAATCGCGATCGCCCCGATCCTGGTGGTCTGGATGGGCTTCGGGCAGCTCCCGAAGGTCGTCATGGTCTTCCTGCTATGCTTTTTCCCCGTCGTGATCTCCACCGCCGTCGGGCTGAAATCCACCCCATCCGAGCTGACCGAGCTGGTCCGCTCATACGATGCAGGTCACATGCAGGCATTCTTCAAGGTCCGGTTCCCCTACGCGCTGCCGCAGGTGATGGTCGGTCTCAAAACGGCGATCTCGCTGGCGGTCATCGGGGCGGTCATCGCCGAATTCGTCGGCGCCGACTCCGGGCTCGGCTTCGTCATCGTGCAATCCGGCTCGAGCGCGGACACCCCGCTGGCCTTCGCCGCGATGGTGCTGCTCGGCATCATCAGCATCGTCCTCTTCTACGGGCTCGTCGCGCTGGAGAAGGTCCTTCTCCCCTGGGCAGAGGCGAACCAGTGAGCACGAGCGGACGCGGCATATTCGAACTCTCCCCGGACAATCCCGGCTCGCGGCGCACCCTCGCCGACACGGCCGCCGCCGAACTCCACCGGATGATCCTGGCCGGCGAACTGCCGGCCGGGTCGCCGCTGCGGCTCACCGATCTCGCCGGGCAGCTCGACATGAGCCCGATGCCGGTGCGCGACGCGATGCGCCGGCTGGAGGCGCTGGGCCTGGTGGAGATCATCCCCCACAAGGGGGCCAAGGTCCGCGAGCTCAGCGAGGCCGACCTCCGCGACACCTACGAGGTCCGCGTCGAGCTGGAGTCCCTCGCGGTGGGACGGGCGGCCCTGCATTTCGACGCGGAGGCGGCCGCCCGCGCGGAGCGCGCACTCGAAGAGCACGAGTCGCTGCTGGCCAATGGCGATGTGGAGGGCGCACGGCGCGCGCACACCGAATTCCACTTCACCATTTACCACGCGTCCGGTTCGCGCTGGCTTCCCAGGGCCATCGAGCCGGTGTGGCAGAACAACGAACGGTACCGATTCGCCTCCAAACCGGACGCGGAGCGGCGCCGTCTCAGCCACGCGGAGCACCGCGCCATCCTCGACGCGTGCATCGCGGGAGACCCCGACCGCGCCACCGCGGCCCTGCGCGACCATTTGGAAGGGGCCATGCGGAGGATCCTCGCGGGCATGACCCGCCCGACCTCCTGACCGCGCGACGACCGATGGGTTCCCGCCCGCCGACCCGGCCGGGCGGGAACCCGCCGGCCTCCGAGAGCCCGGCGAGCAGGCCGGCCCGGCCACGACCGGCAGCGCCGGGCCGTCGCGCCCGTGCATGGAGCGACGCCGCCCGCCGCGTGCGATTTTGAGCGTTGTTTGCCGGTGCCGGAGCGTTGCGGCGATGGCTCCGGGCAGGCACCACGCAACCGTGGTGGGAGGTATCGAATGCCGTCGACCCTGCTCAGCGGCGCGAAGGTGTGGGACGGCCTCGCCGACGAGCCGGCGGGCCCGCAGGACGTGCTGGTGCAGGACGACCGGATCCGGCAGATCGCGGCGGGCATCGAGGCGCCGCCGGGCGCCGAGGTGGTCGATCTGGGCGGGCACACCCTGACGCCGGGCTTCATGGACTGCCACACCCACGTCACCATCACGCCCGACATCATGTCCGTGTTCACCGGGTCGCCCACGGCGATGGCGCTGCGGTCGCTCTCGGTCCTGCGGACCCTGCTGATGAACGGGTTCACCACCGTCCGGGATCTGATGTGCGCCGATGTCGGCTACGGCATCGTCGACCTGCGCGACGCGGTCGAAGCGGGCTGGATCACCGGTCCGCGCATGCGGGTGGCCCCGCACCTGATCTCGGCGCGCGGCGGGCACGGCGACTTCAGCACGGTGCTGGCCGGCCAGTTCCAGGGAACCCCGCCGCCGTTGGAGCTGGCGTCGGCGGACGGCTGCGACGAGATCCGCACCCGCGTGCGGCAGGAGGTCCGCGCGGGCGCCGACTGGGTCAAGTTCGCCGCGACCGGCGGGTTCTCCAGCCCCGGGGACGATCCGGGGCGGACGACCTACTCCGAGGAGGAGATGACCGCCCTGGTCGCGGCGGCGGCCGACCTCGGCGTCCCGGCCACGCCGCACTGCTACGGCGACGAGGGCGCGCGGCGGGCGGTGCGGGCGGGCGTCCGCAGCATCGAGCACGCCAACCTGGCCTCGGCGGAGACGCTGAAGATGATCGAGGACGCCGGCGTCTTCGTGGTCCCGACCCAGTACACGATCATCACCGACGCGCGGAACGCCTTCAACGAGGGGCACTGGAGGGGCGCGCCGGCCTTCAAGCCCCGCAAGTTCCAGGCGTACCAGCAGGCGCTGCTCGACAGCGCCGAGAACCTCGCCGCGAGCGAGATCCGGATCGCCTTCGGGACCGACGCCGGCATGTTCCCGCACGGCGACAACTGGCGGGAGTTCCCGATGATGGTGTCCAACGGCATCCCGCCCGCCCGCGCGCTGAAGGCCGCCACCAGCGTCGCCGCCGACCTCCTCGGACTCGACGACCTCGGCGTCCTCGCCGAGGGCAAGATCGCCGACATCGTCGCCATGCCCGGCGACCCGTTCACCGACATCCAGGCCACCGGGCAGGTCGACTTCGTCATGAAGGCGGGCGAGGTCTACAAGCGCCCCGGCAGTGCGCCGGGTTAGGCGCGTTAACGGTACGTGTGCTCCGGAGCGGGGAAGGCGCCGGTGGCGACTTCATCGGCGTAGGCCCGCGCGACGTCGCCGAGGCTCCGGCGGACATTGGCGTACCGCTTTACGAAGCGCGGCGTGCGTCCCTCGGTCATCCCGGCGGCGTCGGTCCACACCAACACCTGGGCGTCGCAGTCCGGGCCTGCGCCGATGCCGACCGTCGGGATGTCCAGAGCCGCGGTGACCTCGGCGGCCAGCGCTCCCGGTACCGCCTCCAGGACGACCGCGAACGCGCCGGCGTCCCGCACCGCCTTCGCGTCCCGGAGCAGTTGCCGCGCCGCCGTCTCGCCGCGTCCCTGGACCCGGTGACCGAGCATGTTCACCGACTGGGGCGTCAGCCCCACGTGCCCCATGACGGGAATGCCCGCGCCCACCATCAGCGCGATCTGCGCCGCGCTGCGCTCCCCGCCCTCCAGCTTGACCGCGCCGACCCCGGCCTCCTTGACGAGGCGCGTCGCGCTGCGCAGGGCCTGGGCGGCGTCGCGCTGGTAGCTGCCGAACGGCAGGTCGCCGATGACCAGCGCGCGCCGGGTACCGCGCACGACGGCCGCCGCGAGGAAGAGGACCTCCTCCAGGGTGACCGGGACGGTCGAGTCGTATCCCAGGTGGTTGTCGCCCATCGTGTCGCCGACCAGGAGGACGTTGATCCCCGCCTGGTCGAAGGCCGACGCGGTCATGGCGTCGTAGGCGGTGAGCATGGACCACTTCTCGCCCCGCCGCTTGGCGGCGGCGAGGTCCCGTACCGTCACCCGGCCGGTGGGCGTCCCCGAGTACTGCGAGGTGCCGGTCCCGTCCGGCTCCGCCGGTTCGAGGGCAGGCCAAAGACGCGTCATGACGACTCCGTTCACCATCTCGAGGCGCCCTGGCGGCGTCCCCGGACTCCCGGTCATCGTGACACGGCCCCCGGGGCCTGTACAGTCACGCGATTGACCCCGCAGAGTCAGGCGCTCGGCCGGGTCGCGAAGAGGTGCTGGTCGGGGGCGGGGAGCCATTGGCGGTCCGGGTCGAAGGGCTCGAACTCGGCGCGGACATGGCGGGTGAGCAGGTCCAGGGCCGGGTGCCGGCCGTCGCGGGGGTAGAGCAGCGACCAGGGGTAGACCGGGGTGGGATCGACCAGCGGGATCCTGACGGTGTCCGGATGCCACTGGAGCCGCGACCGCTCGCCGACGATGCTCGCGAGCGCGCCGGCGGCGACCTCTCCGACGAAGTGCTCGTAGCCGAAGTCGGGCCCGGTGGTGTCGATCCGGACGTCGAACGCGGCGCCGAGAAAGCGGTGGTACTCGGCCCACTCGCTCCCTTCTGCGTTGCCGGGCATCCACACGGTGGTGCCGGCGAGCCGGGCCGTCTCCACCTGCCGCAGCCCGGCCAGCGGGTGGTCGCGGCCGACCAGGAGCTGCGCCGGCTCCAGGTAGGCCGGCAGGCACGCCAGTCCGGCCTCCAGGGTGCCGGTGACCCGGCAGAAGGCCGCGTCCACCGATCCGCGGGTGAGCGCGCCGCGCGCGGACCGGAGCCCGTTCGAGGTGATGATCTCGATGTCGACGTCCGCACGGGCGTCGTAGAACGCGCGGACGAGGTCGATGGCGGCCGTCCGGGTGTCCAGCACGTCGACGCGGAGCGCGCGGCGCCGGCCGCGCAGCGCCGCCACCGCCTGGTCGGCGGTGCCGACCAGGGCCCGCGCGTGGGGGAGGAGGATCCGGCCGTCGTCGGTGAGCTCGGCGCCGGTGTGGGAGCGGGCGAACAGCCGCGCGCCGAGGGCGGCTTCAAGGGCGGCGATGCGCTTGGAGACGGCCTGCTGGCTGATGCCGAGCCTCACCGCGGCCTCGCTGAAGTACCGGTCCTCGGTGACCGCGACGAAGGCCCGCACCGCGGCCAGGTCCAGGTCCACCGCACCTGCGCGCACAACTGATGGTTGTGCCGATGCGGCGTGTTGATTGTTGGACACTGCTGCTCGCTCTCCGGTCGAATGCTCGGGTTCCCGGCCGAACCTACAACCGAAGGGCGTGGTCGCCGTGCGGTCGTTCGTGCATCTCCACGTGCACACCGAGTACAGCATGCTGGACGGCGCCGCCAAGATCGGCCCGCTGATGGACGAGGTCGCGCGGCGGCGGATGCCCGCGGTGGCGATGAGCGACCACGGCAACGTGCACGGCGCCTACGAGTTCTTCCACGCGGCGGCCGCCGCCGGCGTCAAGCCGATCATCGGGACCGAGGCGTACGTCGCGCCGGCGTCGCGGTTCCACAGGCAGGCGGTGTACTGGAGCGACGACCTCGCGCTGCGCCGGTCCGACGACGAGACCGGCGAGGGCGGCGACGTGTCCGGCCGCGGCCTGTACACGCACATGACGATGTGGGCGGCGGACGCCGGCGGGCTGCGGAACCTGTTCCGGCTCCAGTCGCGGGCGTGGCTGGAAGGGCACGTCCAGAAGTACCCGCGGATGGACGACGAACTGCTCGCCGAGCACGGCGCGGGCATCATCGCCACGACCGGCTGCCCGTCCGGCGCGGTGCAGACCCGGCTCCGCCTCGGCCAGTACGACCGGGCCGTCGAGGCGGCCGCGCGCTACCGCGACATCTTCGGCAGGGACAACTACTTCCTGGAGCTGATGGACCACGGCCTGGCCATCGAGCGGCGCGTCCGCGACGACCTGCTGAGGCTGGGCGAGCAGCTGAAGCTGCCGCCCCTGGCCACCAACGACTCGCACTACGTGACCGAGGAGCAGGCGGCGGCGCACGACGCGCTGCTGTGCATCGGCACGGGGAAGCAGCTCGCCGACCAGAACCGGTTCCGGTTCTCCGGGTCGGGCTACTTCGTCAAGAGCGCCGCGCAGATGCGGGAGCTGTGGGACCGCGAGGTCCCCGGCGCGTGCGACAACACGCTGCTGATCGCCGAGCGCGTGGGCGACTACGGCGAGGTCTTCGCCCACCGCGACCTGATGCCCCAGTTCCCTGTCCCCGACGGGGAGAGCGAATCGTCGTGGCTGCGCAAGGAGGCCCTGGCCGGCGCGCGGCGCCGCTACGGCGGCGACCCGCCGCGGGACGTCCTCGACCGCATCGACTACGAGCTGTCGGTGATCGACGGGATGGGGTTCCCGGGGTACTTCCTGGTGGTCGCCGACATCTGCCGGCACGCCCGCGCCGAGGGGATCGGCCTCGGCCCGGGCCGCGGGTCGGCGACCGGGTCGATGGTGGCGTACTGCACGGGCATCACCGAGCTGGACCCGATCGAGCACGGGCTGATCTTCGAGCGGTTCCTCAACCCCGAGCGCGTCACGATGCCCGACGTCGACCTCGACCTCGACGACCGCCGCCGCGACGAGATGATCGACTACGTCACCGCGAAGTACGGCGGCGACCGGGTGTGCCAGATCGTCACGTTCGGCACCATCAAGGCGAAGGCCGCGGTGAAGGACGCCGGCCGGGTGCTGGGCTACCCCTACGCCCTCGGCGACCGGATCACCAAGGCGTTCCCGGCCGCCGCCGGCGGCAAGGAGATCCCGCTGTCGGCCATCCACGACCCCGCCCATCCCCGCCACGGCGAGGCCACCGAACTGCGGAAGATGTACACCGAGGACCCCGACGTCCGCCGGGTCATCGACACCGCGATGGGCGTGGAGGGCCTGACCCGCGGCACCGGCGTCCACGCCGCCGGGGTGATCCTGTCGTCCGAGCCGCTGATCGACGTCCTGCCCCTGGTCAAGCCCAAGCAGGACGGCCCGGTCATCACCGGGTTCCCCTTCACCCAGGCCGAGGAGATGGGCCTGCTGAAGATGGACTTCCTCGGGCTGCGCAACCTCACCGTCATCAACGACGCGATCGCCGGCGTGAAGGCCAACAAGGGGATCGACATCGACATCCTCACGGTCCCGCTCGACGACGCCCGGACCTACGAACTGCTCGCCCGCGGCGACACCCTCGGCGTCTTCCAGCTCGACGGCGGCGGGATGCGCACCCTGCTGCGGCTGATGCGCCCCACCGAGTTCACCGACATCGCGGCGGTCTCCGCCCTGTACCGGCCGGGGCCGATGGAGATGAACGCCCACACCAACTACGCGCTGCGCAAGACCGGCAGGCAGAAGGTCGAGCCGATCCACCCCGAGCTCGAGGACGCGCTGGAGCCGATCCTGGGCGACACCTACCACCTGGTGGTCTTCCAGGAGCAGGTCATGGCGATCGCCCAGCAGCTCGCCGGGTACTCCCTCGGCGCCGCCGACATGCTGCGCCGCGCGATGGGCAAGAAGAAGAAGGAGGTCCTGGACGCCGAATGGGGCAGGTTCTCCGCCGGCATGCGGGACCGCGGCTTCTCCGACGAGGCGGTCAAGGCCGTCTGGGACGTGCTGGTTCCCTTCTCCGGATACGGCTTCAACAAGTCCCACACCGCCGGATACGGCGTCGTGTCGTACTGGACGGCCTACCTCAAGGCCAACCATCCCGCCGAATACCTCGCCGCTCTCCTCACCTCGGTCGGTGACGACAAGGACAAGATGGCGGTGTACCTGGCCGACTGCCGCCGCCTGGGGATCAAGGTGCTGCCGCCCGACGTCAACCAGAGCGAACTGGACTTCACCGCCGTCGGGCACGACATCCGCTTCGGCCTGGGCGCGATCCGCAACGTCGGCGCGGGCGTCGTGGACGCCATCGTCGGCACCCGCCGGGAAGGCGGTGCCTACGGCGGCTTCAACGACTTCCTGGCCAGGGTCCCGCAGAGCGTCTGCAACAAGCGGGTCATCGAGTCGCTGGCCAAGGCGGGCGCCTTCGACGGCCTCGGCCACCGCCGCAAGGGCCTGGTCATGGTCCACGAGCAGGCCGTCGACGCGGTCATCGACCTGAAACGCAACGCCGCCCGCGGCCAGGACTCGCTCTTCGGCGCGTCCACGGAGGCCGCCGAGACCCTCACGGTCGAGGTCCCCGAGGAGGAATGGGACAGCGGCACCCTGCTGGCCTTCGAACGCGAGATGCTCGGGCTGTACGTGTCGTCCCATCCCCTGGACGGCGCCGAACCGATCCTTGAGGCCAACCGCGACACCACGATCGCCGACCTGCTGGCCTCAGCCCGCGCCGACGCGTCCGTGCGGGTGGCGGGGATCATCTCCGGCCTGCAGCGCAAGGTCACCAAGCAGGGCAACCCGTGGGCGATCGTCACCCTCGAAGACCACGACGCCGCCGTGGAATGCCTCATCTTCCCCAAGACCTACACGCTGTACGGGCAGACCCTTGCCGAGGACCGGGTGATCTCCGTGCGCGGCCGGACGAACGTCCGCGACGAGGTGCTCAGCGTCTACGGGGAGGACATCGTCACCCTCGACCTCTCCCAGGCGGCCACCGAACCGCCCGTCGTCATCCACGTCCATGAGGACCGCCTGAACCCCCGGCTCGTCCAGGAGCTCAAGCAGGCCCTCACGGCCCACCCCGGGCGCACGCCCGTCCACCTCTTCCTGCACCGCCACGGGCCCAAGAGCGTCCTGTTCGACCTGCGCCCCTTCCAGGTCGCACCGGGGCCGGCCTTCTACGGTGACATCAAGGCTCTGCTCGGCCCCGGGTCTCACACCTAGCCGAGGCGAAGTGAGTTGCTGAGTCGGCGGCCGGCCTCCGACCGGTCCCTGGGCGGTCGGAGGCGGCTTTGCTCGAACCGGCAGAGTCAGAACTCGGCTCGTGCAGGCCGCGAAAGGCGCTGCAAAAGCCGCGTCGACTCTCTTTTCTTTGTTCGTCTCGCGTGCGGTAATTCTCACGCAGGGAGCTGAAAAGCCGCAGTTATGGCGACGGCGTGTGCTTTACTCCGGGGCTGTCCGCGCCGGAAAGAACGCCCGTTCAGCAGGCGATGACCGACCAGGTCTCGGGGTGGTCGTCGGTCGGGATGATCCAGCCGACGGTCTTGCCGGCATAGACGGTCTTGCAGCTCCCCAGACTGCCGTAGAGAGCGCTGAAGGGCTTGCGCTTCTGCGTCCCGCTCGTGCAGTTGTGGTAGTGCAGCGACAGCGTGCCGTCGCCCTGCCTGGCGTAGGAGACTCCGCACGGGAACGTCGGGTCGGCGTGGGCGGGGGAGGTGGCCACGAGGCCGGCGGCCGCGGTCAGCCCCGTGACCAGCACGGAAGCGGTCGTCTTCTTCATCGCTCTTCCTTTCGCCGGCGGGATGGGGACGGCGGCGGCGTTGCTCAATTGCCGGGGCGGTCGATTGAGTAACCCGCCGAGTGGCGATTGAGTCATCGTATTTCCGTGGCCGTCCCTTCTGTGGGAACGTTTTAGCAATGTAACACCCTCGCTCATCCGTGATTAGATCAACTACGCCGGAAAGTCGCCATTAAGCCTTTCCAACTTGATCACTGCTGGTCACATGATGTTCTGCGGCGGGCCTACCGGAGTGGACGTCGTACCACGCGGCCGGGCGCCTTCCTCGGGGAGGGCGGTGACCTGGGTGAGGCC
>NZ_VCKZ01000226.1 GCF_005889745.1 Actinomadura geliboluensis | reverse complement strand
CGTCGGCGCCGTCCAGCCCGGCCCCGGTCCCGACCCCGGTGACCGGCGACCTCCCGGTGACCGGCTGACACACCCCCGAGAAGGGTGCCGGGCCACGCCGGCCCGGCGCCCTCCTCATTAGCAAGTGCACACTTGTGGCCGACCATGAGACATATGTGCCTGTTTGTGCCGTATGTCGGAGTCCACATGTGGCCACTCCGCCCCGCCTTCACGGCCATCCCGGAACTCCCGGCCCCGTCCGTCCGAAAACGCGGCTCGCTCCGGGAGAGCGAGCGGGGCCACACCGCTTCCGGCTTGTATTTACACAGTGGTTCTTGTAAAAAAGTGAGAAATAGGTGGTCTCAGCGCGGAAGCCTGGCGGGTGCACATGTCTCATGGAGTCGAGGTCGTTCTCGCCTGCGTCCTCGTCCTCGCCTCGGCCGTGTGGGTCGGCGGGTTCGTGGCGATCGGCGTGGTCGCGCGGGTCAGCGTCCGGACGCTCGGTCCCGGTGACCGGGTCGCGTTCTTCCGCGCGTTGGGCCGGCTTTACCTGGGTGTGGGGACCGGCGCGCTGGTGCTGGCCCTCGGCAGCGGCGCGGCCCTGGTCGCCGACCGCCCCTGGGACGGCACCCTCACCGCGACCGCCGTGCTGGCCGCCGCCCTCGTCGCCGTGCTCACCTTCGGCGTCCTTCAGGCGCGCCGGATGACCCGCCTGCGTCGCGACGCCCTGGCCCACCCGGACGACGCCTCGCTGGCGGCCCGCGTGCGCGGTGGAGCGCGCAACGCCGGGATGCTGCGCGCCTCGATCGGCCTGCTCAGCGTCGCCCTCGTCGTCCTCGGGACGGTCCTGGCGACCTAGTCCGCCCGCTCGACGGGCTGCCGGAGGACGGTCCTGAGCTTGGCGGGTGCGCTCCGGCGCGGGTCGCCGAGGTAGACCTCGTGGTGGTGCCCGGTCATGCGCAGGTTGTTGGCCGCGAGGTACTCCCCGTGAAGCTCGGCGAGGATGGGGCCCTCGTCGTCGTACGGCCCGATGTGCAGGACTTGGGCGCAGAGGCCCTCGTGCATGGGCTCGTAGCGGACGTCGGCGATGGCGGGGAGGCCCTTCTTCGCCAGGGCGGTCTGTTTGGCGTCGTCGATGAAGTCTTCGGTGATCCAGTCGGGCTGGCTGATGAGCATCCGCCATTGCCAGGCGTCCTTGTCCCGGGCGGTGAACACCTCCGGGCGGTCGGACCACCACAGCCCTTCGAGCGGTCCGACGACGAAGTCCCGGTCGAGGGTGCGCTTGCTCGCGAACTTGATCGTGTAAGCGACGGTGTAGAGCGCCTCGACGGCGCGGGCGTAGGCGGCGCTGGTGTTCGGGTCGCCGCTGCCGTCGACGGCGATGAACCGCTGCGCGGGCACGTCCACCAGAGCCCAGTCGCGGTTCCTCGGCGCGTAGCACTGCTTGAGCTCTCGCTTGATGTCATAGCGGGTCATGGCCGTCGCCTTCCTGGCGGGGGTCGTCGGCCAGTTCCGCCCGGTAGGCGGCCAGCCACTGCTGTTCGGCGGTCAGTTGGCCGAGCGTGTAGTCGAAGACGGCGCGGGCGAAGCCGGGCATCCACGGCTGGGTGTCGCGGGCCGCCGCGATCTCGGCGACCTTCTCCGCGAGGGCCGCCGCCCGCCGGTCGAGCGCGGCCCGCAGCCGCTCGGGCGGGATGACCGGCTGGTTGGCCAGGCCGACCAGGACGGGCGGGAACACCGGCCGGAGTTCGGCCACTGCCGCCTCCGCTGCCCGCGCGCACGCCCGGCGCCCTTCGGCCGTGGGCCCGTACACCCGCCGCGCCTTGCCCCGCGCCGGCCGCTCCGCGTCGATCTCGGCGATCAGCCCGCGGTCGCGCAGCCGGGTCAGCAGGTAGTAGATCGAGCTGAACCCGATCTCCGTCCACTCGCGCATGCCGCGGGTGCTGATGACCTCGTCCAGCTCGTAGCCGTGCCTCGGCTTCTCCATCAGCAGGCCGAGCAGGGTCAGCTCGGCGGGCGTCAACTCGGCGGCCATGGCTTCTATCCTAGTACTAGAATAGAAGCGCGAGCGCGGTGACCGCTCGGCCGTGCCAGGGCTCAGGCGGCGGACTGGGCCTTCAGGGGGTGGGCGCTGCCCTCCAGGAGGATCTTGGCCACCAGGGGCGGGTCGTCCGCCATGGGGACGTGGCCGCAGCCCTCCAGCCAGACGAAGCGGGCGTTCGGAAGCCGGCGCTGGGCGCGGACGGCCTGGCTGCGCAGCAGTAGGCGGTCCTTGGTGCCCCAGGCGATGGTCACGGGGACGTCCGCGCAGGAGCCGCGGAACCGGGTGGTGCGGCCGGCGCGGAGGGTGGGTTCGAAGCCCGGGGCGTCGCGCATGGCGCGGGCGTCGCCGGTGAGCGCGTCGATGTCCATCAGGTCGGGACGGCCGTAGATCATGCCGAACATGAGCGTGCGGCGGCGCGGCGAGCGGGCCAGGCGGGTGAGGAAGGTCTCCGGGACGCGGGCGCCGAGGCGCGAGGCGCGCAGCACCGACATGCCGTAGCGGAGTTCGAGGGCGTTGAAGAAGCCCGCCGGGGACAGCGCGGTGGCGGAGCTGGCGAGGCCGCGGTCGGCGGCTTCGAGCGCGAACAGGCCGCCGAGCGAGTTGCCCGCGACGTGCGGCCGGTCGAGGCCGAGCTTCGCGAAGCTCGCCGCGAGGGCGTCGATGGCGGTGTCGAGGGTGTAGGGGGTGCCGGGCGGGAGCGCCGGGGAGTCGCCGAAGCCGGGCAGGTCGACGGCGATGACGTCGCGTTCGGCGGCGAGCAGGTCCATGACGGGCGCCCAGCCCTGGCGGCGGTGCCCGATGCCGTGCAGCAGGACGAGGGGCGGGCCGTCGCCGCGGCGGTCGAAGACGATGTCCACGGCCGCAGGGTAGGCCGGAAGTTACTCAGCGGTCACTAGTGATGCTCGTCACTGCGCGCACTCGGCGGGGCGGCGGTGCTCCAGGGCCTCGCGGAGCTGGCCGCGGCCGCGGTGGATGCGGGAGCGGACGGTGCCGAGCTTCACGTTGAGGGTCGCGGCGATCTCCTCATAGGAGAGCCCCTCGATGTCGCACAGCACGACCGCCGCGCGGTACTCGGGGGCGAGGGAGTCCAGCGCCCGCTGGATGTCGGCGTCGAGGTGCCGGTCGTCGTAGGCCTGCGCGGGCGACGGCTCGCGGCCCTGCAGGCGCTCGGCGGCGTCGTCGGCGAGGGAGTCGAACCGGATGCGCTGCTTGCGCCGGGCGCGGTCGAGGAACAGGTTCGTCGTGATCCGGTGCAGCCAGCCCTCGAACGTGCCGGGGCTGTACGACGACAGCGAGCGGAACACCCGGATGAAGACGTCCTGGGTCAGGTCCTCGGCGTCGTGCCGGTTGCCGGTCAGCCGGTACGCCAGCCGGAACACCCGCGTCGAGTGCTCGCTGACGATCTCCTCCCACGTCGGCGGGGTCCACGCCATCGCGCCTGCGCTCACCACTACCCCCGTCTGATACTGAATCGTTACGGCCAAGCATGCCGGTACCCAGATAAGAGCCGTGTAAGGACCCCGCGCGTGGCCGGATCAGGCGGTGTGGGATGTGACTCATCTCATTGGACCAGACGCCAATAGGCATTGAGTTCACGCGCCGTCCACGAGCAGGATCGGGATCGGTCCCACCCCGACTCCCGCGAGGACGTGGCATGGCGCGTAGCTACAACCTGGCCGACCTGATCGAGATCCTGGCCGCCGCCGGACCGGACCGTCCGGCCCTCGTGGCGGGGACCGAGCGGCGGACGTACCGGCAGCTCAGCGAGCGTGCGAGCCGGGTCGGGCACCATCTGGAGGCGGCCGGGGTGCGGCCCGGCGAGCACGTCGCGATCCTCGCCTACAACCGGGCCGAGTGGATCGAGGCGATGCTCGGCGCGTTCAAGACCCGCGCCGTGCCGATCCCGGTGAACTACCGCTACGTGGCCGCCGAACTGCGCCACGTGCTCGCCGACTCGGACTCGGTCGCGCTCATCGGGGAGCGTTCGCTCTTGGCGAAGGTGGAGGAGATCCGCGGGGAACTGCCCGCGCTGCGGCACATCGTCGTCCTGGAGGACGGCTCGGCGGACGAGATCCCCGGCGCCGTCGAGTACGAAGAGGCGCTGGCGGCGGCCGACCCGAGCGACGACTTCCCCGAGCGCTCCAGCGACGACCGCTACATCATGTACACCGGCGGCACCACCGGCTACCCGAAGGGCGTCGAGTGGCGCTGCGAGGACATCTTCTTCGGCGCGCTCGGCGGCGGGAACGTCCTCGGCGACCCCATCGGCAGCCCCGAGGAGCTGGCCGCCAACGCCGACCAGCCGGGGATGGCCGTCCTCGACTGCGCGCCCGTCATGCACGGCGCCGGCCAGTGGGTCGCCTACATGGGGCTGTTCACCGGCGCCAAGGTCGTCCTCTACACCGACCACGCGTTCGACGCCGACAAGGCGCTGCGGCTCCTCGCCGAGGAGAAGGCGAACGTGCTGATGCTGGTCGGCGACGTCATGGCGCGGCCCGTCGCGAAGGCGCTGGCGGGCGGCGGGTACGACACGTCGTCGCTGATCGCGATCGCGTCCGGCGGCGCGCCGCTCACCGAGGGCGCCAAGCAGGCCCTCCGGGAGCACCTGCCGACCATCATGTTCCTCGACAACTACGGCGCCTCGGAGACCGGTGCCTGCGGCCCGTCCGTCGACTCCAAGGAGGGGACGGCCCGCTTCATGATGAAGCCGGGCATCACCGTCCTGGACGACGACCTGAACGTGGTCAAGCCCGGCGAGATCGGCAGGCTCGCGCGCAGCGGCCACATCCCGCTCGGCTACTACAACGACCCGGAGAAGACGGCGTCGACGTTCTTCACCGCCGCCGACGGCACCCGCTGGTCGATCCCCGGCGACTTCGCGAGCCTGGAGGAGGACGGGACGATCACCCTGCTCGGGCGCGGCTCCCTCGTGATCAACACGGGCGGGGAGAAGGTCTACCCGGAGGAGGTCGAGGTCGCGCTGAAGGACCACCCGGACGTGTACGACGCGGTCGTCGTCGGCCTGCCCGACGAGCGGTTCGGGCAGCGCGTCGCCGCCGTCGTCGCGCCCCGCCCCGGCACGACCGTCACGCTGGAGCAGCTCACCGAGCACTGCCGGGGCCGGCTCGCCGGCTACAAGCTCCCGCGCCAGATCACCCTGGTGGACGAGGTGCAGCGCACGGCCGTGGGCAAGTCCGACTACAAGTGGGCGCGCACCGTCCTCGGCTGACGGCACCGCGCCGGTAAATGCGGCCCGCGCGGTTATACCACGGCCGCGCGCGCTTTTCTCGCCGGACCGCGGTCAAAAAACAATTGATGCCGAGGGAGCGTGCCTTGAGCGCGTTCCGGCGAATAACCACGTCATGAATGGGGATCGGCCGATACCGCTCGCGCGGCGGTATCGCCTGCTCTCTGTGGTCGGCAGGGGCGGCATGGGCACCGTGTGGCGCGCCTACGACGAGATGCTCGACCGGGACGTGGCCGTCAAGGAGGTGCACCTGCCGGCGCGCATCACGCAGAGCGAGCGCAGGGTGCTGTGCCGGCGGCTGCTGCAGGAGGCGCGCGCGACGGCCGCGCTGCGGCATCCCGGTGTGATCGCCGTGCACGACCTGATCGTGGAGGACGGCCGGCCCTGGATCGTCATGGAGTTCCTGGCGGGGTGCTCGCTGAACCGGCTGGTCATCGAGGACGGCCCGCTGAGCGTGCGGCGGACGGCGCAGATCGGCGCCGCCGTGCTGTCGGTGCTGCGGGCGTCGCACGAGGCGGGCATCCTGCACCGCGACGTGAAGCCGAGCAATGTGCTGCTCTGCGACGACGGCCGCGTTCTGCTCAGCGACTTCGGGCTCGCCGTCCAAATGGACAATGGCCGGGAGCTGGCCGACACAATGCCCGCGGGCATTGAGGGATCTCCCGCTTATCTTCCGCCGGAGCGCATCGACGGGCAGTTGAGCGTGCCCGCGTCCGACCTGTGGTCGCTCGGCGCGACGCTCTACATGGCGGTCGAGGGTTTCGCCCCGTTCCTGCGCTGCCACGCCCTCGCGTCGATGATGGCGGTGATGCTGGGCGACTACGCGCGCCCGGCGCGGGCGGGCCCCCTGACCCCCGTCATCGAGGGGCTGCTGCGGCAGCGGCCGGAGGAGCGGCTGACCGCCGAGGCCACGGCGGAGCTGCTGCGGGACGTCGTCGCCGACCTCCCGGAGCCGGGCATCACGCGGGCGCCGCGCCCCGAGCGGGTGCGCGTCCCGGCCGCGCGGCGGGCCCTCCGCGGGCCGCGCGTCCCGTGGACGCTACGCAGCGGGAAGGCGCCGTGCGGTTCGCCGCGTTCCCGCCGGTGGTTCAAGACTCCGCGGTTCAAGACTCCGCGGTTCAAGACCCCGTTCAAGACCCCGTCGTTCCGGGGGCGGCGGCTCCGGCCGGGGGCGGTCGCCGGGGTCGCGGTGCTGGCCGTCCTCGCGGCGGGCACGGGCACCTGGGCGGCCCGCTGGACGTCGATCGGCAAGAGCGACGCGGTGGCGCTGCGGCCGGCGGCGGGCGTGACCGCCAAGACCGCGAAGTACCATGAGACGGGCGCCTACTCGGTGCGGGTGCCGGCGGGCTGGCAGTCCGAGCGCAGCGGCGCCGTGATGACCTGGAAGGACGCCGGGGCGGGACGGGGCCTGCGCATCTCCCCGGCACCGGGCGATCCGCTCGCGGGGCTGCGCGCCGAGGAGCACCGGGCGGTGGGGGAGCACCGCTTCCCGGGCTACCGCAGGCTGCGGCTGGAACCCGCCCCCGAGGTCGCCGCGGGCGGCGCCGAATGGGAGTTCACCTGGCGGTCGGGCACGGGCGACGGCGTCAGGCACGTGCTGTGCAGCCGGGCGGCCGGGTACGAGTTCTGCTTCTCCGCGCCCGATCCCGACTGGACGCCGGGCCAGCGGCTCTACGACCGGATCCTGGAGTCGTTCAGGCCGGAGAAGCCGAAGAAGCACCAGAAGCAGGAGAAGGCGCAGGAGCGCGACTGAGGGGTCTCCTCCGTTCCGAGTCCGGGGCGGCGGCTCAGGTGGTCTGCTGGAGGCGGAGCAGGAACTCGGCGTTGGACGAGGTGCCCTTCATCTTCTCCAGGAGCTGCTCGACGGCCTGCTGCTTCTCCAGCCCCTGCAGGGCGCGGCGCAGCCGCCAGGAGAGCGCGAGCTCCTCGGGGGACATCAGCAGCTCGTCGCGGCGCGTGCCGGACGCCTCGATGTCGACGGCGGGGAAGACGCGGCGGTCGGCGAGGCCCCGGTCGAGCTTCAGCTCCATGTTGCCGGTGCCCTTGTACTCCTCGAAGAAGACGTCGTCCATGCGGGACCCCGTCTCCACGAGCGCGGTCGCGAGGATCGTCAGCGAGCCGCCGTTCTCGATGTTGCGGGCGGCGCCGAAGAACTTCTTCGGCGGGTAGATCGCGGTCGTCGCGACACCGCCGGCGAGGATCCGGCTGCTGGAGGGCGCCGCGAGGTTGTAGGCGCGGCCGAGCCGGGTGATCGAGTCGAGCAGCATGACCACGTCGTGGCCCTGCTCGACGAGCCGCTTGGCCCGCTCGACGGCGAGCTCGGCGAGCGCGGTGTGGTCCTGCGCGGGACGGTCGAACGTCGAGTGGACGACCTCGCCGCGCACGGTCCGCTGCAGGTCGGTGACCTCTTCCGGCCGCTCGTCGATGAGCACGACCATGAGGTGCACTTCGGGGTTGTTCTGCGCGATCGCGTTCGCGACGGCCTGCAGGACCATCGTCTTGCCGACCTTCGGCGGCGACACGATGAGCCCGCGCTGGCCCTTGCCGATCGGCGCGACCAGGTCGATGACGCGGGTGGCGAGCGGGCCGGTGTCGAGGCGGAGCCGCTCGTCCGGGAACAGGGGGGTGAGCTTGCCGAACTCGGGGCGGTTCGCGGCCTCGGCCGCCGGGAGGCCGTTCACGGTCTCGACGCGGGCGAGCGAGCCGAACTTCTCCCGGCCGGACTTCGGCGCCTTCGCGGTGCCCGCGACGACGTCGCCGGGGCGCAGGTGGTGCGCCTTGACCTGGGCGAGGGAGACGTGCACGTCGTCCGGCCCGGCGAGGTAGCCGGAGGTGCGGACGAAGGCGTGCTTGTCCTGGACGGCGAGGAGGCCGTGGAACGGGACGGCGGGCCCGTCGTCGGCGGTGCGCCGCGCCTGCTGGCCGCCCTTGCGGGCGTTCTGCGCGGGCACGGTGTGCGCCTGCGACCGGCGACCGGCGGCGGT
Organism: Actinomadura geliboluensis; assembly: GCF_005889745.1. Taxonomy (GTDB): domain Bacteria; phylum Actinomycetota; class Actinomycetes; order Streptosporangiales; family Streptosporangiaceae; genus Spirillospora; species Spirillospora geliboluensis. The sequence continues at coordinate 6,727 of NZ_VCKZ01000226.1, read as the reverse complement.
GTGCCCGGTCGCGGGTTCGGAGGTGAGGGTGGAAGTGGACATGCGGGTCCCTTCTCAGGCTCGCGCGGAGCGGTCCGCGCCGCCTGGAGTCGTTTCCCGGGTACGGCGGCGGAACCCGCGGCGCGTACGCGAGAGGAATGCGAGAGATGCAGCTCGGTTCACCGGGCTGACGTCGGCTCCCTTGTGCGGCGGTCCGGAACGCCGAGGTGCGCGCGCCGAACCGGGAGGATCACCGGGCGCTCAGATGGCCCGGGCGGGGAAGAGAGGGCCTTCGAGGCGATTCACGGAATCCGAAGGCACTGCCTTGACAGTACAGCACGCGACGCGGGTTGCGCATTCCCCGATCGCCGCCGATTTTCCTCATGAAGGTCGAGCCCCCTGTACCGGTGCGGCGGCGCCGTGCGGCGCCGCCGGCGGCCGCCCGTACGCGTCCCCCGACGGCAGAGGCGGCCAATTGCACCGTATGACTCCCCGAGCGGCCCTGAGGTTCCCGGACGGCGCTCCGGTCCGCGGCCGGGACCGGCCGCCCCGGGATCGTCCGGGCGCCGCGCGCTCCGTACGATGAGCCGGGTCGAGGCGCGACGACATCCGGGCGGGGCGTCCGGGCGAGGGAGGACCATGGCCGCCGGGCTTGACTTCGAGGTCGCCGAGGGCGTCGGGACGATCACCATCGACCGGCCGGCCAAGCGGAACGCCATGTCGGCGGACATGTGGCGGGCCCTGCCCGGCATCCTGGAGACCCTCGCGAAGGACCCGGCCGTCCGGGTCGTGGTGCTGACGGGCGCGGGCGGGAACTTCTGCGCGGGCGCCGACATCGCCGAGCTGAACGACATCCACCGCGACGACGACTCGCACCTGTCGACGGTCGCCGAGCGGGCGCTCGCCGCGTTCCCGAAGCCGACGCTGGCCGCGATCGAGGGGTACTGCGTGGGCGGCGGCTGCCAGCTCGCGGCGGCCTGCGACCTGCGCTTCGCCGCCGAGGACGCCCGGTTCGGGATCACCCCGGCCAAGCTCGGCATCGTCTACCCGGCGGGCGCGACGGCGCGGCTGGTCCGGCTCGTCGGGCCGGCCGCCGCGAAGTACCTGCTGTTCTCCGCCGACCTCGTCGGCACCGGGCACGCGCTGCGGATCGGGCTGCTGGACGAGGTCGTCCCGGCGGGCGGCCTGCGCGACCGGGTCGCCGCGTTCACCGCGACGCTCGCGTCCCGGTCGCTGCTCACCCAGCAGGCCACCAAGGACATCGTGGACGCGATCGCCGCCGCCGGGCCCGTCCGGGAGAGGACGGACCGGTGGCTGGCGGAGGTCGCGGCGAGCGGCGAGGTCGAGGAGGGCATCGCCGCGTTCCTGGAGCGCCGCGCGCCCGCGTTCACCTGGACGGCCCCTACTCGCTGAGCCCGGCCGGAGCGCCGGCGGACCAGCCCGACAGGTCGCAGAACCGGCCCTCCGGCAGCCGGTGCAGGCGCCGCGCCGCGCCGGACGGGTCGTCCAGCGGCACGGCGCCCTCGGGGCGGCGCAGCTCGGCGAGCGGCACGACCCCGCACACGAGCGCGTCCGGCGTCCGGACGATCAGGAGCGGCCCGATCTGCGCGCCGCCCCGGTCGACGCCGCGCAGCGCGCCCAGCAGGCCGCGGGCCTTGCCGGTGGTCTCCGGGCAGTCCTCGCGCAGCGCGGCGACGAGGTCGACGAAGTCGCGCTCCAGCGCGCGCGGGCTGCGCCCGGACAGGTAGTAGCGGTCGCGGTCGGTCAGCTCGACGCGCAGCCCGTACTGCTCGGCGAACCGCTCGTAGGGGCCGGCCAGCGCGGGCCTCGCGTCGGGCGGGTCGGCGGTGAGCGCCCCGGCGACCAGCTCGGCGGGCTCGGCGCCGAGGGAGGCGGCCACGGCCTGGTCGAGCCGCCCGACGAGGTGCGCGCGCAGCACCGCGACCTCGGCGGCGAGCCGGTCGAGGGCGTCGCGCTGCTCGGCGGCGGCGTCGCGCTGCTGCTTCAGCCGCGCGGTGACGTCCGGCAGCAGCCGGTCGTTGATCTGCGAGATCAGCGACCGGATCCGGGTGTCGGCGGCGCCGAGCGCCTCCCGGTCGCGGTCCTGCTCGGCGGTGAGCCGGTCGAGCCGCTCCCGCTGCGAGGCGCGGAACCCCTCCAGCTCGTCCCGGGTGCCCTTGAGCGCGCGGAGCTGGGTGCGGATGTCGGCGATCTCCGGCGCGCCCGGGGAATGCCGGCGCTCGAACGCCAGATACAGCTCCCGCCCGGCGATCGCCAGGCACAGCAGGACCAGAACCACCGTCATCGCGCCCTCCCGGGGCCGTCTCGCGGAGCAGACTATGCCACCCGGTACGGCCCCGGCGGGGCGCGGAGAACGCCCCCTACTTGTTCAGATAGGCGAGGACGGCGAGGACGCGGCGGTTGTCGTCGCCGGTCACCGGCAGGTCGAGCTTGGTGAAGATGTTGGCGGTGTGCTTGGTGACGGCCCGCTCGGTGACGACGAGCCGCTCCGCGATCGCGGCGTTGGAGCGCCCCTGCGCCATCAGCTCCAGCACCTCGGTCTCGCGCGGGGTGAGCCGGCTCAGCGGGGTGTCGCGGGTGTTGGACGCGACGAGCCGGGAGATGACCTCGGGGTCCATCGCGGTGCCGCCCGCCGCGACCCGGCGGACCGCGTCCACGAACTGGGCCGCGTCGAACACCCGGTCCTTCAGCAGGTAGCCGATGGCGCCGGTGCCGTCCGCGAGCAGCTCCCGGGCGTAGAGCTGCTCGACGTACTGCGACAGCACCAGCACCGGCAGGCCCGGCACCCGGCGGCGGGCCTCCAGCGCGGCCTGCAGGCCCTCGTCGGTGAAGGACGGCGGCAGGCGCACGTCGACCACCGCCACGTCCGGGCGGTGGTCGAGCAGTGCCTTCAGGAGCGACGGGCCGTTGTCGACGGCGGCGGCGATCTCGAAGTCGTGCGTCTCCAGCAGGCTGACCAGGCCCTCCCTCAGAAGGGCGAGGTCTTCGGCGAGGACAACGCGCACGGCAGCTCCAGCGTCACGATCGTCGGGCCGCCCACGGGCGAGCTGAGGGCGAGGACGCCGTCGAATGTACCGATGCGCCGCTCGATGCCGCGCAGCCCGGTCCCGCCGTCGAGGGTGGCGCCGCCGCGCCCGTCGTCGGTGACCGTGATGCGGAGCATCCCGCCCTCGTAGCGCAGGTCGATCCAGACGCGGGACGCGCCGGCGTGCTTGGCGGCGTTGGTGAGGATCTCCGACACCGCGAAGTAGGCGGCGGACTCGACCGGCGGCTCGGCCCGTCCGGGCAGGTCGGCCTCGACCTCGACGCGCATCGGGTGGTCCAGCGCGAGCGCCTTCACCGCGTCGCCGAGGCCGCGGTCGGCGAGCACCGGCGGGTGGATGCCGCGCACCAGGTCGCGCAGCTCGTGCAGCGCCTTCGCCGACGACGCGCGGGTCTCGGCGAGCAGCAGCCGCGCCTTCTCCGGGTCCTTGTCGAGGAGGTGCTCGATGGCGCCCAGCGTCATGCCCATCGCGACGAGCCGGGCCTGCGCGCCGTCGTGCAGGTCGCGCTCGATGCGGCGCAGCTCGGCGGCGGACGCGTCCACGGCCTCCGACCGGGTCTCGGTGAGGTGCTGGACGCGCAGCGCCAGCTGCGACTTCTTCGTCGGCCCGAGGATCGTCCGGCCCCAGCGCCCGTACACGGTCATCATCTTCGGCCCGATCGCGTACCCGAGGGCGATGCAGGCGGTGGCGACGACCACGGTGGACAGGACGCGGCCGGGCTCGCGGCCGTACCCCTCGGTGATGTGGACGTAGGCGTACCAGTCGCTGCCGCCGTAGTGGCCGATCATGTCCCCGGCGAACGCGGCGAGCAGGTACCCCCAGAGCCCGTAGATGATCAGCAGGCCGGGCAGCGCCGCGGTGAACAGCGCCACGAACGGGTCGGTGACGACCCACAGGTAGTCGCGCCAGGTGGCCGGGTCGGAGATCAGCGCGATGAACCGCTTGAACATCCCGTGCAGGCCGGGCTCCTGCTCCGGCTCGGGCAGGTACGGACGCTCGATCCGGGCGTCCGTCCACTTGTTGATGCGCTCGCGGTAGGCGTCGAGCTGGGTGCGCATGAGCATCGTCGCGGACGGGAACAGCAGCACCCCGATGAAGCTCGTGATCATCGAGATGACCGTGAGGAACCAGAGCCCGGCGAGCGTCGCCGGCACGGCCAGCATCCACAGCGCCAGCCCGCGCCAGGGCGCCCTCGCATGGCGCAGCAGTCGTGTTTCCTTCACCAATTCACCGCTCACTGGATCCTCCAAGGCTCACCTGCCATCTGGAGTCCAGTCTTCTGGCGAGCACCCACGTCCACAGTGTGCCCGCACACCGAACCTGGGGTGTACCTACCTCCACCCCGGAACGCCGTTTAGAGCCATGTCCCGCCGGATGCGCGCTTCCTAGCGTCAATGGGTGTCACCCCGCAGACGACCTAACCAGGGGAACCCCCATGAAGCGAAACCTCGCCGCCGCGCTCGGCGGCTGGAGCGCGCGGCACCGCGTGACGGCCGTCCTCGGCTGGCTGCTGTTCGTCGTGCTGGCCTCGGTGCTGGGCGGCGCGGCCGGCCAGATCACGATGGCGGACCACGAGCAGGGCGTCGGGCAGTCGGCGCGGGCCGCGCAGATCGTCGCGGAGGCCGGCATCGAGGACCCGGACCGGGAGACGGTGCTGCTCTACGGCGCCCCCGCGGCCTCGCCGGAGATGCGCCGGGCGGTGGCGGACGTGCGGGCGAACGTCCAGGCCACGGGCCTGATCACCGATCTGCGCCCGGACGTGGTGGCCAAGGACGGGCGCCACGTGATCGTCCAGTTCACGCTGAAGGAGGCACCGGACGACCCGCTGCCCGCGGTGCGGGACGCGGTGGCGAAGGCCGAGCGCGGCAACCCGTCCGTGCGGATGGGGCAGTTCGGCGGCGCCACCGCCGACGCCTGGTTCGACGACGCCCTCGGCGCCGACTTCAAGCGCGCCGAGCTGACGGCGGTGCCGCTCGCGCTCGGCATCCTGCTGGTCGCGTTCGGGGCGCTGCTCGCCGCCGTGCTGCCCGTCGTCCTGGCGTTCACCGCGTTCCTCGCCGCCGGCGGCGTCCTCGCGGTGGTCAGCCACGCGCTGCACGTCGACCAGACGACGAACTCGGTGATGCTGCTGATGGGCCTCGCCGTCGGCGTCGACTACTGCCTGTTCTACCTGCAGCGCGAGCGCGAGGAGCGCCGCAAGGGCCGCGACCGGGAGACCGCCCTGGCGATCGCCGCCGCGACCTCCGGCCGCTCCGTGCTCGTCTCCGGCATCACCGTGATGGTCGCGATGTCCGGGATGTTCCTGTCCGGTCTGCTGCTCTTCAAGGGGTTCGCGATCGCGACGATCCTCGTGGTCCTCATCGCGATGCTCGGCTCGGTGACCGTCCTGCCCGCGCTGCTGTCCCTGCTCGGCGACAAGGTCGACTTCGGCCGCGTCCGGCTGCCCCGGCGCCGCCGTGAGGAGCGCGCCGGCGTGGTCGGGACGCTGCTGAGGCCCGTGCTGGCCCGCCCCGGCATCGCCGCGCTGCTGTCGGCCGGGCTGCTGCTCGCCCTGGCCGCGCCCGCGCTCGGCATGAAGACCGAGCGGCTGCGCATCGACCAGCAGATCCCGCCCGGCGAGGAGATCGCGCAGACCTACACGCGGCTGAACGAGGCGTTCCCCGGCAACCCGGAGCCCGCGGTCGTCGTGCTGAAGGCCCGCGACATCAACGCGCCGCAGGTCACGCGGGCGATCGACGACCTGAAGCGGCGGGCGGCCGCGTCCGGCGAGCTGAACGAGCCGATCGACGTCACCGTCCACGACCGCGCGAACGTCGCCGAGATCGAGGTGCCGCTCGCCGGGACGGGCTCGGACGCGACCTCGAAGCACGCCCTGGAGACGCTGCGGGAGCGGATCGTCCCGGAGACGGTCGGCAAGGTCGGCGAAGCGCCCGTCACCGGGCAGCTCGCATGGTCGACCGACTACAACGGGCAGCTGAAGTCGAGCATCGCGCCGGTCTTCCTGTTCGTCATGGCCATCACCTTCCTGCTGATGCTGGTCTTCTTCCGCTCGCTGCTGATCGCCGCCAGCGCGATCGTCCTGAACCTGCTGTCGGTGGGCGCCGCCTACGGGGTGATGGTGGCGGTCTTCCAGCACGGCTGGGGCGACTCGCTCGTCGGGACGACGGGCGCCGGGGCGCTCGAATCCTGGATCCCGCTCTTCGTCTTCGTCGTCCTGTTCGGCCTGTCGATGGACTACCACGTGTTCGTCGTCTCCCGGATCCGCGAGGCGTACGACCGGGGGCTCGACACGACCCGCGCCGTGCACGAGGGCGTCCGCGCCACCGCGGGCGTCGTGACCAGCGCGGCCGTCATCATGATCGCGACGTTCGGCATCTTCGGCACGCTGTCGATGCAGGACTTCAAGCAGCTCGGCGTCGGCCTCGCGGTCGCCATCCTGATCGACGCGACGATCGTCCGGGTCGTCCTGCTGCCCGCGGTGATGTCGCTGCTGGGACGCGCGAACTGGTACCTGCCGGCGTGGCTGAACTGGCTGCCCCGCATCTCCCACGGCGACCATAGGAAAAAGATGAGTCCACGACGGCGCGACGCCGAGGGCACCGCCGCCGCCCGCGCGGAACGGCGGGCGGAACTGCTCGCCACGGCCGCGGAGGTGTTCGCCTCCCAGGGCTACTCCGCCACCA